>JAZDKM010000328.1:0-8121 GCA_043803085.1 Planctomycetota bacterium | reverse complement strand
CACCTCTTCCATGGTCAGGCCGGCTTCCAACAGTGCGACCGCCCGCAGCCGTCGCTGCTCCAGTGTCTTGGCAGATCCGTGTGGTCTCATGCACCATAGATCGGCGTTTTCCTTACATTACTTTTGCGAAACTCAATAATGACCATTGGCTACATGCGCAGACGCCTTGCCGGCTTCCGCGCGGACCCGGAAGGTTATACCCGTTGTGGAAACTGTGGGTATATTCTGAAGGGCTTGACCGAACCAAGATGCCCAGAATGTGGGAACAGGATATGACGCAGAGGGCCCGCGAGTTCCGCTACGCCGGCGGCCGCCAGCGCCGTTTACCCGCACGTGTCCTTCGAGCAGGTACCGGATGACAACCGCTGGGACGTGGATGGGAACGGCTACGTGCAGAACGCCGACGCCAGTGCGGTGTATCCTCGGGTATCCTTCCTGCCGAAGCCGCCGAAACCCAGCGGACACTAGCCGATCTGCCCGTATCTGAAGCAATCCACGGTGTGGTCGTTCACCATTCCGGCGGCCTGCATGAAAGCGTAGCAGATCGTCGGACCCACGAACTTGAACCCCCGATGCTTGAGGTCCTGGCTCATCGCGTCGGATTCCGGCGTAGTGGTTGGGATGTCCTGGGGACGACGCCAGGCGTTCTTCCTCGGCCGACCGCCGACGAACTGCCAGATGTAGGCATCGAAGCTGCCGAACTCCTCCTGAACGGCCAGGAAGGCCTTGGCATTCTGGATGGCGGCGGCGATCTTGAGCCGGTTGCGCACGATGCCCGGGTTGGCGAGCAATTGCCTCACTTTGCGCGGGCCGTAGCGGGCCACGGCGGTGGCGGCGAAGTTGTCGAAGGCGGCGCGATAGGCTTCCCGCTTTCTCAGAATGGTGTTCCAACTCAGCCCGGCCTGGGCCGCGTCGAGGATGAGGAATTCGAACAATTTCCGGTCGTCGTGGACCGGCACGCCCCACTCCTCGTCGTGGTAGACGATTGAGAGATCGTTGCTGGCCCAGGCACAACGCGACATCACCCAGATTGTGCCCGCGCGTCACCCGCAATGCAACGAGTAGCGTAGGGTGGGTGGAGCAGAGCGCAACCCACCGTCCCTCTCAGTCAATGGTGGGTTTCGCTTCGCTGTACTACGCTCCACCCACCCTACGGCTACTGAAACGAGATGACGGCGTGAACCCGGGGTGGCATGGCCAAGCCCGCCGCAAGGTGGGCGCCGCCATGCTGAACGCTGCAGACGAATGCATCCTTGGGCATGGCGGCGCTCGCCCTAGCAGCCCGTGGCAAAAATTGTAGCACAGGCTTCCAGCCTGTGTTTTCACGGGCAAGATGCCCGTGCCACACCGCGGTTGGCCACTTCTGCCACAGGCTGCTAGGGCGAGCTTGGCCATGCCACTCGACCACCCGCTGACAAACGGCGTTCCGCCTCGTATAACCATCTCTCGAAATGAGCGTCGCTACGCCAGTCCCCACAAGCTGCGAGGGGTCCGTGCCGGTCCGGTCCCGCTGGGCTTCGTTCCTACTCTACTTCTGGGTCGCCCTCGTTGCCGTAGGAACTTTCGCGGGCACCCTGGGTTATCCCTTCGTCTACGACGACCGGCCGGTCATCGAACAGAACCCGATGATCACTGCGCCGGGCGGGTGGCTGAGGGTGCTCCTCGCACCGCACTGGCCGCCGGAACAATCCCTCGACCCGCTGTACCGGCCGCTGACGATGCTGACGCTCAAGCTCAACTACTCCCTGGGAGGCGGTGGTCCGGCGGGGTTTCGTGCGGTCAATCTCGCCTTGCACGCGCTCGCCGCCGCATTGGTGGCCGCTCTGGCCCGGCGGCTGTGGCGACGGAACTCCGCCGCTTGGGTCGCGGGAACCTTATTTGCGGTACATCCGTCCCACGCCGACGCACTGGGGCTGATCGTCGGGCGCTCCGAACTCTTGGCCGGCGTCTTCGTCACTGCGCTGTTGGTCCGTCATCTGGGGCTGGAGAAAAAGGTCTCTGACCCCTTCTTGGGGGTGCGCTACCATCTAACTACGGCCCTGCTTTTCCTGTTGGCCCTGGGCTCGAAGGAGCATGCCATGATCGCCTGGCCCGCGCTGGCCATGATCGATCTTTGGCACCGGCAACGGTCGCCGACTCCCGAGCCTTGGCGGCCGTTCTTGCACCGTGTCGTGGCTTCGCATCATCTCGGCCTCATCTTCGCGCTGGCGGTATTCTTGTTCGGGCGTTGGATCGTTTTCGGCGGGCGGACCACGTTGCCGGAGGACTTGGTCGATCCGTTTGCCAACCCATTGATCGGCCAGCCCACAACCGTGCGCTTGGCGACGCCATTCGCGCTCCTATGGCTGATGGTGCGGCAGTGGTTTGCCGCCGCCCCGCTGTGTCCGATCTGGAGCGTGGGCGGCTTCGCGTTGCCGGGTACCTGGGTGCGGAGCGATGTGCTCGCCGGCGCCGCCACGACCGCGGTGCTGTTAGCAGCCTGTGGCAAAAGTGGCCAAGAGCGGTGTGGCACGGGCATCTTGCCCGTGAAAACACAGGCTGGAAGCCTGTGCCACAACTTTTCCAACGGGCTGTTAGGCCTGCTAGTGGCCGGCTGGCGGCGCCGCTGGCGGGTGGGGTTGCCGGTCGGTTGGCTCGCGCTGGGGGTGCTGCTGCCTTGTCATTTCATTCCGGCGGCCAACTGGCTTTACGCGGAGCGTTGGACCTATCTGCCCGGCGTTTTTCTGGCGGTGCTGGTCGCGGGTTTGGCGCAGTTGGTGCCGCGGGTCAGCGTGGTGGGCTCCACCCTCGCAGCCGCCCTGCTCGGCACCACGACGCTCCATTACCAGCGATGCTGGGCGACCCATGAGCGACTGTTCGAGGCCGTCGTCGAACGGCAGCCCTACAGTTATCACGGACTACTCGGTCTGGCGGCGGTAAGGCATAGGGCGGGTCGGCTGGACGAGTGTCGCATCCAGGTCGAGCGTTTCACGGAACGGTTTCCCCAGTCCGAACGCGCCTGGTTCTACCGAGTGCTGCTCACCGCCGAGCTGGAGGACTGGGACGCGGCGGCGGATGCGTTGCGGCATTGGGGCGCCCTGTGGCCCGCCGGACCGCCGCCACCCGAGATCGTCCGGATCGCTGAGCAGGTCCGTGCGCATGGGCGCTAGACCGCCGGCGCGGTATGATCTTTTTCGGTAGCAGACGATAACGGTCGTCCATTCCCAAGGAGGTTTCACCATGGCCAAGAAGGTAGCCGTATGTTTGTCCGGCTGCGGTTTCCTCGACGGTTCGGAAATCCATGAGGCCGCTTTCACCCTGCTGGCGTTGGACCAGGCGGGTGCCCAATACCTCTGCTGCGCCCCATCCGGAGTGAAGCTGGAGGTGGTCGATCACGTGGCCAAGAAACCCGCCGGCGGGGCCCGCGACGTGTTGACCGAATCGGCCCGCATCGCGCGGGGCGACATCAAACCGCTCGCGCAGGTTCACGCCAAAGACATCGACGCGCTGGTCTTTCCAGGCGGGTACGGCGCGGCCAAGAACTTGTGTACCTTCGCCACCGACGGAGCGAATTGTAAGGTGAACCCGGAGGTCGAGGCCCTGGTCAGCGACATGCTGGAACTGAAGAAGCCGATCGGCGCCATTTGCATCGCGCCGGCCATGCTCGCCCGCATCCTCGGACGCAAGAAAATCCCCGCCAAGCTGACCATTGGCACGGACGCGAAAACGGCCGCCGCGGTGAACCAGATGGGCGCCACCCACTGTGACTGCCCGGTGACCGAGATGGTCGCCGACGAACGGCACAAGATCGTCAGCACGCCGGCCTACATGCTGGGCAAGGGCCCGGCGGAGGTCTATGCGGGCATCAAGAAGTGCGTGGATAAGCTCCTGGCGCTGGCGTGAGCAGCCGCGGCACAGAAATGGGGGACCGGTTTCCAGCCGGTCTGACAGGCTAGAAAGCCTGTCCCACAAGTTTTTTGTGTTAAAGGCTTCAAGTCGCGGCGGCCGTCACCGCGTCGACGGTCTGAGTAAGCTGGCGCACGTCGAAGGGCTTGGGCAGGTAAGCATCGAAACCGCTCTGCAAGTGCGCCTCCCCCTGGCCGGGGGTCAGCGCCCCGCTCACCGCGATCAGCTTGACGTGCTGGAAGTCTTCGCTGCTCCGCAGGAATTGGCAGAGTTTTCGGGGCTGGAGGCCCGGCATGGACACGTCCACCACCATCACCTGCGGAGGGCTGCGCTGGGCGAACACGCCGGCCTCGAAGGTCGTGGCGGCGAGGTCCACCAGGTATTTGCCCTCGGCCTGAAGCGTGTCGCGGAGGAAGGCGGCGAACTCCGGTTCCGGGTCCAGGAGGAGCACGCGGACGTGTCCCGTATC
Organism: Planctomycetota bacterium; assembly: GCA_043803085.1. Taxonomy (GTDB): domain Bacteria; phylum Planctomycetota; class Phycisphaerae; order UBA1845; family UBA1845; genus JAAEQG01. The sequence continues at coordinate 3,767 of JAZDKM010000328.1, read as the reverse complement.
CAGCCCTTCGAGCGGCATCCCGTGGGCCTTCATAAAGCGCGTTAACTGATTGAGGGGGATGCGGCGGTCCTTGCTGCCCGGGATGCGGTAGCCGCGGAGTTGCCCGCCGTCGAACCACTTGGCCACAGTGCGCGGGGCGACCTGACAAATGCGGGCCACGTCGCCGGTGGTCAAGACCTCTTTGTACCGTTCTTTGGCCATCGGGCTTCCCTGGGCCCAGCGGCGAAAGGCCCCGGCGGCTCAGGCGCTCGGGCGGCGGGCGCACTCAAGATCATCGGCATCTGCGCAAATGGATTGAGCAGTAATCCCCGCATAACCCTTGCGGCCCGCAAAGCCGCGCAATCACCGCCATCGGGAAGGGTCAAAAACGTGGCCCCCAGAAGCCAGAGGGTCCGATAACGCTACTGGGGCGTCATCTCACCTCCCTCCCCGTAAAGCATAGGCGCGCCAGAGGCCCGGTTCTACTGGTGTCGCTTGCGCAAGTCCCCGGCGATGGCATTCATGGCCGACCCCGCTTTGAACCACTCGATCTGCCGGGGGGTCAACGCCTGCCGCACCTCGAAGCGCTCGGAGGTCCCGTCCGCGTGCTTGGCCACCACGGTGAGATTCCTGCCTGGGGCCAGCGCCGCTAACCCCAGCACGGAAAGGCGATCGTCCTCCCGGACCTTCTCGTAATCCGCCGCGGCCGCAAACGTGAGCGGCAACACGCCTTGCTTCTTGAGGTTGGTCTCATGGATGCGGGCGAAACTGCGCACGATGACCGCCCGGCAGCCCAGGTAACGCGGTGACATGGCGGCGTGTTCGCGCGAAGAGCCTTCCCCGTAGTTCTCGTCACCGACCACGATCCAGCCCATCCCGCGCGCCTTGTAGTCGCGGGCGATGGCGGTGAGCTTGACGCTGTTTTGACCGGTGAAAACGTTTTTGCCCTTACCAGACTCGCGGGTGAAGCGATTGACGGCCCCGTTGAACATGTTGTCACTGATCCGGTCGAGGTGACCTCGAAAGCGCAGCCACGGACCGGCGGGGGAAATGTGATCGGTGGTACACTTGCCCAATGCCTGCAGCAGCACCGGCAGATCGATGAAGTCCCTACCGTCCCAGGGCGCGAACGGCTCGAGCTTCTGCAACCGCTCGGATGTGGGGCTGATCTCGACAGGCACGGCCGAACCGTCCGCAGCCGGTGCTTCGTACCCGGCCAACCCGGCCTCAAAACCCCGGGCGGGAAGTTCGTCGGCCTGGGGCGGGGCCAGCCTGATCCGCTTACCGTCCGGCGCTTCGAGAGCATCGGTGAGCGGGTTGAAGCTCAACCGCCCGGCCAGCGACAAAGCAGTGACGATCTCGGGGCTGGCGATGAACGACAACGTATCGGCATTCCCGTCGTTGCGCCTGGCGAAGTTGCGATTGTAGCTGTTGAGGATCGAGTTCCGCTTGCCCGCCGCCGCGTCGTCACGCTGCCATTGGCCGATGCACGGGCCGCAGGCGTTGGCCAATACCGTCGCCCCCACCGACTTGAGCACTTCCATCTGCCCGTCGCGGGCTATGGTCTGGTCAATCTGGTCCGAACCGGGGGTCACCAGGAGTGGGACCGCCATCTTCAGTCCGGCCTTTCCGGCCTGCTCGGCCACGGCGGCGGCCCGGCCCATGTCCTCGTACGAAGAGTTCGTGCAACTACCGATCAGCCCGTAGGTGAAACGGTCGGGGTAGTCGTTCTCCTTGACGTCCTTGGCCATTTGCGAGATCGGGCGCACCAGGTCCGGGGTGTGCGGACCGGAGATCATCGGCTCCAACTTGGATAGGTCGATCTCGACCAGGCGGTCATAGAACTTCTCGGGCTGGGCCTCGACTTCGGGGTCGGCGCGCAACAGGTCGCGGTGGCGGTCGGCCAGGTCGGCGAATGCGCTCCGCCCGGTGGCCCGCAGATACGTGCCCATGCGTTCGTCATAGGGGAACACCGAGCACGTCGCCCCGTGTTCCGCGCCCATGTTGCAGGTGGTCGCCTTGCCGGTGCAGCTTACCGAAGCGGTGCCGGGGCCGAGGAACTCAACCACGCAGTTCGTGCCGCCCTTCACCGTAAGAATCCGCATGAGTTCCAGGATGATATCTTTGGGCGAGGTCCAGCCGGACAGTTCGCCGGTCAGCCGGACGCCGATGGCCCCGGGCCACAGCAGGTTCCACGGCTCGCCGACCATCACGTCGACGGCGTCGGCCCCGCCGACGCCCACCGCCATCATCCCCAGCCCGCCGGCGTTCGGCGTGTGCGAGTCGGTGCCGATCATCAGGCCGCCGGGGAAGGCATAGTTTTCGAGCACCACCTGATGGATGATGCCCGAGCCCGGCTTCCAGAAACCCATGCCGTATTTGGCGGCAGCGGTCCGCAGGAAGTCGTAGACCTCCTGGTTTTCGTCCAGGGCAACGAGCAGGTCCTTCTCAGCCCCCTGCCGGGCCTGGATCAGATGGTCACAATGGATGGTGCTCGGCGCCTGCACCTGCGGAACGCCCGATTGCATGAACTGCAGCACCGCCATCTGCGCGGTGGCATCCTGCATGGCCACGCGGTCCGGCCGAAGTTCCACGGTCGTCTTCCGCCGCTGCGGCGCGGGCAGGTCCAGCGCCTCAAGATGGCCGACCAGGATTTTCTCGGCCAGGGTGAGCGGTCGGCCGAAGAGCTTCCGGCCCGCAATGATGCGCTCGCTGAGTTTGTCGTAAAGCTTCTTGACTAGATCGGCGTCGGTCATGAGGAGCCTCCACGGATAATGTCGTTGCCGGCAGGCGTCCGCCAGGCCCGCGCCCGCCTTGTGGCGGGCTTGCGCATGCCGCCCAACCACTCGCCAGCCAGTTTATCGCCGGAGTAGGTGGTGGGCAATGCGGAGCCGGGGGTGAAACTCAGGCCGAGATGAGATAGCCTGAAAACCGTAGGTTGCACGCTCGCGCACCGTGCTCCCGTAGGGTGCGTCCCTGACGCACCTATTGGGGCCACGGATTCTGGTGCGTCGGGGACGCACCCTACTGCTACTGCTTTGAAAAGGTGGCCCCCCCGGTCCAATGTGGTGTACCATATCAGGCGTGAATGAAGCACCCCAACATCCCCAGGCTGGCGAGGCCACGGACCGGGCTTTCTGGTGGGGCCTCGGCGGGCTCGTGGTTCTCGCATTCGCCGTCCGGCTGGTCTATCTGTTCCAGATCGAGCCCATGCCGTTCTTCTATCATCCGGTCGCGGACGCGGCCGCGGATTGGACCTGGGCCGGTCGGATTGCCAGGGGGGATTGGCTTGGAAGCGAGACGCTTTATCAGGCACCGGCCTACCCGTACTTCCTGGCCCTGATGCGTTTAACGCTAGGCGCCGACCTGTGGCGGGTGCGCCTCGTGCAGATGGTTCTGGGGGCTGTCTCCTGCGGGTTGTTGGCCTTAGCCGGGCGCTGGTTCATCTCCCGCTCGGCGGGCTGGTGCGCGGGGGTGGTCGTCGCGCTGTACGCCCCCGCCATGTTCTTCGACGGGCTCATTCAAAAAGCGGCGCTCAGCTTCTTCCTGATGGCCCTGCTTCTGTGCCTGCTCGGTTGGATGGCCCGTGGTGCTCACGGGACGGTGGAGGGCTCGGGACGGGGGTCCAGAGCTTTGGCGGCGGCCACGGCTCTCGCGGTCGGTGTAGTGTCGGGCCTGCTGGCCCTGACACACGAGCAAACGCTGGTGCTCGGCCCCGTGCTTCTGGTGTGGCTGATGGCCCCCATTGATCGGGTGGCATGCCCAAGCTCGCCCACGGCGAGCGCGGG
>JAZDKM010000327.1:0-28497 GCA_043803085.1 Planctomycetota bacterium | reverse complement strand
GGTGAGTCCTTGGCCACGGGGACCAAGGCCGTGGCCGACTCCGTCCAGGCAGCATATCCGTCCGTGGTCTCGACGGTGGCGGCGTAGTCAATAACGCCCGCCGCATCCGCCAACCGACCCACGAGCTTCTTGACTACTGTCGTCTCCTCGCTTCCCTTGTGGGCCACGACCTCGGCAGCGTTCTTTCTTGCCTTGGCCACGGCGGCCTTGTAGCGCTCGTGGTTGCGGACGCTCTCCCAATCGGGGTCTTTGGACATATGCCGCGGGCAATAGAAGCCGCCATCCACAGCCTGTTCCAGGAACTTAAGCCCTTGATCCACATGCCCGAGCAGCGTGTGAAGGCAACCCAATACGTACAGCACTTGCGAGTCCTTGGGCGCTACAGCATAGGCTTGTTCGGCGAATTTAAGCGCCTGCTCGTAGTTCTTCTGCTCATACGCCTGCTTCATCTGCATGCGCAGCCGAAATACTTCCCCCGTGTTCGCAGAGTTTAGGGCGATGTCTTCGGCCCCGTACTCTTGCGCCATTTTGTCAGCCTTGGCCAGCGCCGCCTTGTACTTCGGCTCGCCGCGCAGACTTTCCAAGTCGGAATCCGTCGCGATTTTCTTTGGCGCGTAGAATCCACCTTCGACCGCCTTTTCCAGCCAGTTGAGTGCCTCCCCCTTCTCGCCGACCAGAGCGCTGAAGCACGCCAAGTTGTACATGATGATCGAGTTTTCGCCGCCGGCGGCATAGGCCTCCCTGGTCAAGGCCAATGCCTCCTTTGCGTCACCACGTTGGTACGCGGACACAGCGCGGCCGTTGAGTTGGTTGACTTGGGGACTCATTTTCGCGCGCACATAAACATCGGCGGGTCCTCCGACGCCGGCGATGATGGTCTCGAAGAGGGCGCGCAGCGGCATCACCAGGGCCTGCATGTCGAAGTATGTCATGCTGTCCTCGGCGGGCGGAAGCTGAGCGAATGCGGCTTTGAAGCGCGGTGAGTTTCCCAGTGCCTGCTTCGGATCGCCCCCCCCCATCAGCCCCAAAACATCGCCGAAGAGGTGCGACCGCAGACCCACGAGCACCACATCATCATGCAACGCGACCGATAGCGGCTCGGGCGGCGCGCCGGGGATCATGGCCAGCATATTCATGCTCGTGACCTTGGTCCCCGCCCGGACCGTCCTCTCCACGACCAGCGCCTGACGTCCCAAGGCCTTATTAGCTTCGTCGGCGACCGCTTCGAGGATGGCCACCAGCCCTTCATAGTTTTTCGCAGCTCCCTCGCTGTTGCCGCGCATGAGCCATACCATGTCAGCCATCATGATGGGCGGACCTTCTGAGGGTATTTTTGTCGGCGGCACGAATCTCTCGGCGAACACCGACTCCTTGGCATCCAACTGCTCCCAATCGACCCCGGCGAGTAGTTGCGCTGCCCGCTCTTTGAACCGCTCGATCTCCACCGTCTGTTTTCCGTCCGAGCCGAGCAATGAGCCGAACAGTCCAATCAGATCATCACTCACCCCGCTTTGCTTCAAGGCCTTGAAGACCTCGCCCCAGTAATCGTCGAGGAACTGCCGCTCGGGGTTGTGTCGCTGCGCAACATAAAGGAAGACATCGTTGGGAATCGCTCCGGCGAGTGTGAATCCCTCTTTGGTCGTCGGTGTTGATGTCTGCAACACTGAGGCGACCAGCGCTGTGGTCAGCGTGCCTCCCATTAGAGTCCCCAGTATCTTCACGATCTCAGCTCCTTGTATTCGACGAGTTTCCCTCAAGTAACGACGCTGGGGCGAGCAGGCGCTCCACGAACACGGCCCACTCCTTGCCCCTGTGTCCCATGGTCGGCCGCCCAACGTGGGAGGCCGACGCTATCTGGCGAACCGCCATAACGTTATGCGACGCGAACGTGACGTGCGCCTCACCGCCTCATCCAAGACGAATCGGACCGTCACCTCGCGTCCCAAGACTCTGCTGGGGTCTACGGCGCCCAGCATCTCTTGCAGGAAGCGGCTTACGGTCGCCGAGTTGGCTGCTTCTCGATGGGCCTCGCTGGCCCGGACTTCCGCCAACTCCCGCTGGTGTTCCTCACGGGAGCGAGCTCTCGTTGCCTGAATGAAGCCGATCGTCGCTAAGGTGAACCCAATCAGGAGCGCGGCGCCCACGATCGAACCCGTCAACACAACCAGGCGGTTTCTCCTGACGAACTTGCGAACTCTGTAGGTTGCTCCCGGCGGCCCCGCGAGGACGGGCTCGTGCCTGAAGTGCCGCTCGATGTCCTCAGCCAAGTCCTTGGCGGTCGAATAGCGACGCGTACGGTCTTTCTCCAGCGCCCTCATCGCGATCCAGTCCAGATCGCCGCGGACGAACCTCACGAGCGAGGCCGGATCACTCCGGCGACGCATCGCAATGGCCGTCCCCTCTTCCGTGGTGCTGAGGGTCTGCAGCCGCACCGAGGGTTTCTGCGGCTCCGTTTCTCGAATCAGGCGGACAATCTCCTCGTAGGACGCCTCCCGCCGGGCCTGCTTGCTGAAGGGCGTGGAGCCCGTCAGCAGCTCATAGAGCAAGACGCCCAGCGAGTAAATGTCGGTACGCGTGTCGATGTCCAGCCCGCCGACCTCGGCCTGCTCGGGGCTCATGTACTCCGGTGTGCCCATGAACTCACGGAACCCCGTGTACAGCGTCTTGTCCGTGAGTCGCTGGCTCGTCGCCTTGGCGATGCCGAAGTCGATCACCTTCGGCACCGGTCTGTTGTCGTGCCACCCAACGAGCACATTGCCTGCCGGGCTTCCTTCGTAACGTACACGCTCGAGTCAGCCCATTGAGGTTTGCCCTTCGGCGGCAGCACCGCCATGCATACGCAAGAGCGAAATATTCGACCGTCGCTGGTCCGCGCCGAAATCGTAATCGACTCCACGCAGACGAGGGTTCCCGACCAAAGCCAGTCCTCGTGGATGACCTTCTTCTTGGTAACTTTGACATCATCGACTGTGGGCAACTTGGTCCACGAATAGCCGTTGTAGGACGAGCGGATGTCAACCGGAACGAACGGCATCTCGAAGGAGCCAAGGGCCGCCAACAGGTGGATGTTGGTGAAGTCGTTGTCCTCCCACTTCTTCTGCTCCGGATCGAAACGGTAGCACTTTCCAAGCGGGAAATCCTTCGGCGCCTCTACTTGAACAGGATCGGGCAGCTCGTTGCTGGCCAGGAGGCCGATTTCGTAGGTGGGCTTGGCCTCGGGCAAGGTGATGCCCAGCTCCTTGGCGCGGAGGTACTCCTTGTAGGTCAGCGTATGCTCGCCCCGACGCTCGATGAAGCGGTAGGCTTGCCGACCAGCAACCGGCGCGCAAGAGCTGATCGCGGCTGGTCAACCAAATGAAATCCGACGGCGGCATCTCGCGGACCAGCCGGCACGCGGATGCCCACCGTGAAACCCCGTCGACCAGCAAGAGCAACAGGAACCCGCGCAGCTTCGCTCTGAGCATGTCCGCGTAACGTTCGTACTGTCCGGACTGGAGGTAGGCCTGATAGGCGGCGATCTTGGCCGCGAGTCCCCGGCTTCTGCCGCGGGCGCTGGTCAGCGGCTCGGTGGCCCGGTCGGCCTCCAGAAAAAACAACAGCGTCTTGCCGAGTTCTTGATGGGACAGGCTGAACACACCGTCCGGGATGAATTCGATCGTCTCATCATTGTCCTCGAGACGGATACTTTCGTGCATCGTGGGGACGGACTCGGGCTCCTCGTCGGCGAAGATGATGCTGCGGGCGAAGTATCGAACCTGGAACGCGGGCAACAGCCGTTCCAGCTGAATCAACTGCACACGCAGGTCGTTGATTAGTAGTTCGTGCTCGGAGTTCTGAGTGCGCCGAGCGGACTCGCGGATCCACGCCGCGGAACGCGGCACTCGACCGCAAGCACGAAGCAGATCAAACCCGGGTTCACACAACGCAACCATGTGTTCCGGTCGCCCCTGGAAAGCCTGGCGCCGGCGTGCCAGCACATTGATCATCCCTTGGTCAGCCAGCACGTTCAGCCGCCGGCGCAAGGAGTTGGGATTACGGCCGAGGATGATGGCCAGTTGCGCCACGGTCAGCACATGGTGCTCGGCCGCCACCGCCAAGATGGCCGAGTCGGCATCCGAGAGTCGAAGCGACATGGCATTATCCGTCCGGCGTAATCTCCCAGCTCCAATCCTCCGCACCCTCCCATGCAATGGCGGGCGAATCGGGAGGGAGATTTCAGCAAACACGCCCGAAATGAAATTCGATCATCGTGAAACTCGCCCGTTGCGAACGCCGCAGTCAATCATGGCAGAGGACTTTTATGCAGTAGAGCGTGGACGCCGAGCGCCTTCTTGCCGCTGAGGCCGTCTGTCGCAAGGATCCGCCGGTACCCTTGAAAATCAGATGCAGCCAGCGACGGTACCGGCCGCGACACGCCGACGTTCTTCGCAAACTGGCGAATGACTCGCCGACAATCCTCGAACCAACGGGCCCCAATTTGATTCGATGAAACACGATCCGACTGATAGGCAAGAAACTCGTTTCCGAGTTCCTTGACCGTAAGTGCTGGACTAGATACGTTCGTTGACAAACGACCGGCGTGAAGGTCAGCCGCGACGCGCAGATAGTTGGCCAGAGCAGCATCTGGATCTGACCACACGCCGAAGAAGTGCACCTTGCCCAGGATCTTCTTGCACCACTGGCCGTTGGGATGAGCGGTTAACGGAAACGAGGGGCGAGGCTTTGTGGGCTTCTTTCGCCTAGGATTGGGCATGACAGCAACCACCGCGAACCCTTTAAGTCGAGCCTACTTGAGCAAGCTACCGGGCCGTCTGGTTGTCGTCAAGGTTGTCGTCTGTGTTTTATGTTTTTGACTAATAGCTATAAGTGCTTATAAGGCAATAGTTTGCCACCGTAGCTCAGTTGGCAGAGCAGCGGTTTTGTAATCGTCCCACAGTCGCTTCTACTCGCTCAGAATCAAGGCTTTTTTTGAGTATTCTCCCAAGTATTCTCCCACGCGGGAGACGAAAATAGCCCTTTTCAGGGCTGCTCGTCGCCAGATTATCGCACAGTGATGGCAGTGTGCCAGCCCGGCCCAAGAATCCACTCGTACACCCATTTTCTACCCCTCCGGACCGGGTCTACGGCGACGCCCGTAGTGCCATGCCGTCGTCACCAATCCGAAGGGTCGTTCAACGATTTGGAGGGGCGAAAAACGCGGTGTCGAGGCGCGATCCTTTTCGGACGAACGCGCGTTCCAACCCCTCGACGATCTTCACCGCCAGCGCGGGGCGCAGCACTCGCTTCCCTGACAGGAACAGGCAGATGGTCGTCGCGCTGACGCCGCTCGCGCGGGCAAGCTCGCCCTGAGAGATGTCGCCGAGAAGCTGCATGGCGAGGCGGAGGCGGTGTGGACTCATCATGCTGCCGCCGCCGCACACGCAGTCGCCTACGGAGACGGCTTCACGGTTATGGGACAATCAACGACCGCCGCCCCTGCGGGGCGGCCGTTTCTCTTGGGGGGCGCTCGGCGTCGTGGTGGGAGAGCGGCAGCTCAAGTTGTTTGAGGATGGGGCTCCGGCGGCGGCAGAGGGGAGGTTGGAGGCAGCGCAGCGGGGGGAACCACCCATGCGTCAGGGAGTCTCTGTTCCAACGCGGCGACCTGCTGAGCGGCTGCTCCCCATAGAGCGAGCGCCGACGGAAACGGAGCCGCTGCGTCAGCCGAGCCGAAGGTGAGCCTTCCGCGCAGAAAGAACACCGTGGCGCTGCCCGCGACATGATCGTGCCAGTAGCGCGTGTCGGTGCGGGCCGGGATGAGGGCGACAACCGTACAGGCGTTACCGCAAAGCACCTCGGCCTCGGCCTTCGCCACCCACGCTCGTAGTCCCCGGCCATACGGCGGATTGACGAACACCGTGCCATGCCAGGGAAGTGAGAGGCCATCGTCCGCCTCAGTGAAGTGAACGCGGGCTTCGACCGGGGCGGTGGCTCGGTTTGTCGTAGGTGAGCATGGGTCAAGGTCAAAGGTGCCAAACGCTTCGTAGAGCACTTCGAGGACTTCTGCCGGCGTCTGCCACCTCATCGCAGTCGAGCTATTCCCGGCGTGGGTGTAGAAGGGCTTCCGGGTGCCCGGCTCCGCCAAGTAATGGCCGCTCCCAAGGACGGCGAGAACGCGGTCCAGGACGGTCAGCCGCCCTTGGGACCGTTTCTCAAGAGCGATGATGGTGGGCTGTGTGGTGCGGGCCAGCAAGGCGAGCTCTCGTTGCGACAGGTTGCGTCTCTTGCGAAGGGCTACGATGCGGTGTCCGATGGCTTGACCTGGCGGAAGGTTCCTCCCTTCTATGGTGAGCGAGAGGGCAGAAAGGGCCTCTTGCCACGATGAGAGATTGCCCTTGCCGGCCTCGAGAAGCCGTAGCGTTGGAACCGAAAGGCCGGCTTTTTCGGCAAGCTCAAGCTGTGTGAGACGGCTCTTCTTGCGGGCCTCTCGGAGGCATTTTCCAAGGTGATTTTGGAAAGAAACTTTTAGCAAAACCGCACCGCTTAGCAGCCTGAAAGGAAAGAAACCTTTAGCAACGAGAGACCGGATTCTAGGGATGTCGTGGGTTGCGGGCAAGGGCGATGGACCAGTCCCCGCCGTACGCGCCCGGCTCCGCCCCCGGCACTCCATGCACGAGCAGCCACGGCGCTGCCGCCCTCGTGAGAGGCACTTTTCGGCCCCGGAGTAGGGTTTGGAGGGCGAAAGTGCCCTCACGGTGGGTGTCGAGACGCCATTCGCGGGACATGCGGACAGGCCCTGCGGGCGGCGTGGGGGTCCTTCCGGAATCCCCCTCGCCTGGTGACCCCGTCTACTCCCCCCGCCCCGTTGGTCCCGCCGCACGCCCGCCGACGGCCCGTCCGGGAGGCCGGGCGCGGCGACCACAGCGCTCTCCTTCGCCTACGGACGAATTGCGCCGCCCCCGTGCGGGCCTCCCGGTCCGGTTCGTTCGCGGCGACCGGGCGTCCCCCGACGGCGGTTCGCGGCGAGCCGGACGGCGGCGGTCGCGGACCCGCACCCGCCGCCCCCGCCGGCGGCACGGAAACGACAGGAAAGGGGGCTGGTGTGCCGGGGGGCGGGCTGGTGATCGAGCCGCCAGCGGGTGGCCATATCGGGGCCGACGCCGGGGAGAGGGCTGCGGATGAAGGACCCGCTAAGGCAAGGCCCGCCCGGCAGGGCGGGCCATTTCCAGCCGCATGGCGGCGGTTCAGAAAACAAGTTTGCGAATATCCGTCCGGCCACTTGCTCCCGTGAGAGATACTGGTATGTTCGTGCCAGACGGTCGAGCCATCGAGTGGCGCGGCCAATGCGCCGCGCGTGGAGTTCGGTCGTTCGGCTTCACGGCCACGCGGTGAGAATCGACCTTCTCACGCGGGGGCCGGCGTACTCGCGTGTGGACAGGTAGTCAGCATGAAGGCAGGACATCAAGCATCCTTGATAGAGTTCGCGGATGTGTTCACCGGGCCTCCCACCCCCTCCTCGCGGGTGAGGACGGTGCTGCGGGAAAGCGGGCCTGTTCCCGTCCGGCTCGTGACTGTCGCGGCCATCGGCGACTGGCGGATGCTCGCGGCGGGCATCCGGGCCGGGTACGCCGAATCCGAGGCCGCAGTGCGGGACTACCGGATCGCGGCGGGCGACATCCTGCTGGCGGCGCGCAGCACGCTGATGCGGTGCGCGATGGCCTCCACGGCTGAGCAGGACTGCATCATCACCTCGTCGGTGGTGGGGATACGGTGCAGCCCGGTGCTGCTCGCGCCTCGACTGCTGATGGCGTCTCTGGAGCATCCCGCCGGGCAGGCGGCCCTGCTGGCGGCTTCGCAATCCACCACCGAGCAATACAGCCTGACGGTCAAGGCGGTCAAGGAGCTGGTGCTTATCGTGCCGCCCTTCAGAGCGCAGCGGCGGATGGTCGCGCTGCTGGAAGCCGCCGACGCACAGCGCGCCGCCGCCGAGGAGTCCATCCGCATCAGGTATCAAACCGCGTTGCACATCGCGGTCGGGGGTATGGTGTAAAACGCCAACGGCGAAGGAGTTACGAGCAGATGAACGGACACATGATTACGACCGACGAACTGAACGCCCACCTGTGGGGCGCGGCCGACATTCTGCGCGGGACGGCGGATGCCTCGGACTTCAAGAACCACATCTTCGGCCTGCTGTTCCTCAAGCGTCTCAGCGATGTCTTCGACGAGCGGCGGCAGGAGATCATCGACGAATATGTGAAGAGCGGCATGAGCGTCAAGGAGGCCACCAAGATCGCCGAGACCGACGCCGACGAATACACGCGAGGCTCGTTCTTCATCCCCAAGACCGCGCGTTGGGCGGAGCTGATGAAACACGGCGAGAACCGCGCCGAGCAGATCGACAAAGCCCTGCGGGCGATCGAGGACCAGAACAGCGCCTACCTCGAAGGCGTGCTGGCGGGCGTGACCTTCAACGACGAGCGCCGCTTCGGCGATGCGAAGGAGATGGACGCGTTCATGCAGCGCCTGCTCACGCACTTCGACAAGGTGAAGCTCGGCAACCGCAACTTGGCCGAGCCGGATGTGCTTGGTAACGCATACGAGTACCTCGTCGAGCGTTTTGCAGAGACGGCGGGCAAGAAGGGCGGCGAGTTTCGCACGCCCAAGGAGGTCGTCCGGCTGCTGGTCGAACTGCTCGCCCCGCAGGAAGGCACGCGCATCTGCGACCCTACCTGCGGGTCGTGCGGCATGCTCATCGGCTGCGCCCGCTATGTCGAGGATCACGACGGCAACCCTCAGAACTTCTCCCTGTTCGGGCAGGAGAAGAACTACGGCACTTGGGCCATCGGCAAGCTGAACATGCTGCTCCACGCCCTGCCCGACGCCAAGATTGAGAAGGGCGACACCATCCGGGGGCCGAGGCTGCTCGACGGCGGTCGGCTCATGCTGTTCGACCGGGTGATCGCCAATCCCCCGTTCTCCCTCAAGGATTGGGGCCACGAGTTCGCCGAGAAAGACCCCTACGGGCGTTTCACACGCGGCATCCCACCCAAGACCAAAGGGGACATGGCGTTCCTGCTGCACATGGTGGAGACGGTCAATGACAAGGGCATGGTCGGGGTGGTCATGCCCCACGGCGTGCTGTTCCGGGGATCGTCGGAGGGCGGGATTCGCAAGGCCCTGCTCAACGACGACTTCATCGAGGCAGTCATCGGCCTGCCGCCGGCGCTGTTCTTCGGCACGGGCATCCCGGCGTCTATCCTGATCCTCAACCGCAACAAGCCCAAGCCCCGTCGTAAGAAGGTGCTTTTCATCGACGCCTCGCCGGAAGGCTTCCATCTGGAGCGGGCGGCGCGCAACCAGCTTCGGGCGGAGGACATCCTGCGGATCGTGGCGGTGTTCCGGGCCTACGCCGACCCGGAGGCCGTCCCGAAACAGATCAAGGGGACCGCCAAGGAGTGGCTGCACGGGGCGGAGCTGCACCGGGATCGCCAGCTCAAGCGCGTCGGCACCAAGGACGAGCAGGCCCGGCAGCGCGTGGAGGAGGAGTACGCGGGCCGGAAGACCGAGATCGAACAGGCCCGCGAGGCCGTCTTGAAGTGGCTGGAGGGCAAGACCACCCTCGCTCGGTTCGCCGCCGTCGTGGACTTGGCCGAGATCGCCGGGGAGAACGAACACAACCTGAACATCTCCCGCTATGTGGACAGCAGCGAGCCGCCGCCGGAGCTGGATGTGGCCAAGGAGTTGGCCAAGCTCCGGGAGGTCGAGAAGAAACGCAATGAGGCGGAAAAGCAGATGGACAAGCTGCTGGCGGAGATCGGGTTCCGGGGGTAGCACCACGGAAAAGTGGTTCAAGGCCGGGCGGCGCGGTGCCGACCGGCGCAAGACGGATCGAACAAGAACGAAGGAGTATTGCAGTGAGTAAGAAACAGGATCGTACCGTGTACCGTCGCGACGACGGCGAGTGGGCGAACAAGCGCAACGATGCCGACAAGGCGTCGAGCCTGCACGACACGCAGAGAGAGGCTGAGGCCGCTGCACGGCGTATGCTCCAGAATCAAGGCGGCGGCGAACTGACGACAATGGGCCGTGACCACCTGATCCGTAGCAAAGACACGATCCCCCCCGGCCACGACCCCAATCCGCCGAAGGATCAGGAACATTGATGACGGGTGCGCGAGAATGCGAGTCTGTGGCGGAGGTCGGCATAGTGTGCAGCCGCGAGGACAGACAGGGTAGTTGGAAGCAGCAGAAGCTTGGAGCGTTGCTATCTCTGGAGTACGGCGCGAGCCTCCCGGAAGAAACGCGAACTCCCGGCGATTGCCCTGTTTACGGGTCAAATGGCCGAGTCGGCTGGCACTCGGAGAAGCTGGTCGATGGCCCCGGCATCGTGGTTGGGCGGAAAGGAAGCGTCGGTGAAGTAACATGGGTGGACACCGATTTTTGGCCCATCGACACGACTTACTTCGTGAAGCCCAAGACCGACAAGAGCCTCAGATGGCTGTATTACCTGCTCAAATCGCGCGACATTCGGCGACTGAATGCAGCGACCGGGGTTCCGGGCCTCAATCGCAACGACGCGCATGCGCTGAAGGTCGGTGTTCCGCCCAATGGTGAGACACACCGAATAGCGGAAATCCTCTTCTCCGTCGACACGGCCATTGAGCGGACGCGGGCGGTGATCGAGCAGGTGCGGGTGGTGAAGCAGGCCCTGCTGGCCAAGCTGATGACCAACGGCCTGCCCGGACGGCGATGTCGGCTTACTTCCGTTCGGCTCGGCGAAGTCTTCGCCGAGCGCAAGGAGCCGGGTCGTAGCGGGTTACCCGTAGTGTCGGTCACGATCGACAATGGGCTCGTTCGTCGGGGGTCGCTTGATCGCCGCGTCGATTCCGATCTGCGCCCGGAACAACATCTCCTCGCGCGCAAGGGCGACATTGCCTACAACATGATGCGCATGTGGCAGGGCGTCTCTGGCATTGCCGAGGAGGACTGCCTCATCAGTCCGGCCTATGTCGTGTGCCGTCCACTCGACGGGATTGTCCCGGAGTTCGCGGCATACTTCCTCAAGCATCCCCAAACCGTACGCCTGTTGCATCGGCACTCTCAGGGCGTCGCCGACGATCGCTTGCGACTCTACTTCCACCACCTCGCATCCATCAGGGTGAAGTTACCGCCGCTTCCAATACAGCGAGATGTCGCGCGGATGCTTGCGTCTGTGGACAAGCGGATTGCGGCGAGTGTGGAGCATTTGAAACAGTTGGACAAAGGCAAACGGGGTCTGCTCGAACAGTTGCTCACCGGGCGTATCCGTGTCGTCAAGGAGAATCGTAAATGAACGGGGTGCCTGTACGGCTGACGAACTTCGTGGATTTCGTGTGCAAGACGGCCACGCAGAAGCTGACCGTAGTGCGCAAGCAGAAGAAGGAGAACGCCGAGGACTACGAGGTCTACGCCGACTTCTACAAGGCCGTCCGCGAAGGCATCGTGGACATGCACAAGAGGAAGCTGCCCAAGTCGGCGCTGGATGCCGTGCTGAAAGGCCTGTCTGACAAGCGCAAAGAACAGGCGTATGCGGTCATCATCGCCGGGTACAAGAAGTTCCTCGGCAGAAAACAGGTGGAGTGGTTCGATCCACCGAAGGACGACTGGACTCACGCCGGGCTGGCGGTGCGGCTCAATCCGGAAGTGGGGCTGGTCATCAACGGGGAGCGGCACGCGATCAAGCTCTACATGCGCGAGACGCCCAAGCTCAGGAAGGCCAACGCCGACCTCATCACGCACCTGATGGAGTCCGTCCTCGGCGTGCAGAAGCCAAACCCGCCCCGCTTCTGCGTGCTGGATGTCCGCCACGGCAACTTGTTCGCCGCACCGGAAAGCGCCGACGGCCTGATGACCATCGCCCATGCCGAAGCAGCGTGCTTCGCGGAGATGTATAGGGGTGCCTAGACAGAAAAACGCTCAGGCAACGGAGAAACAACAATGCCAAGAAAGAAAGCGACCGAAGACAGAAAAGCGAAGCACAAGACACTTGCAGAGAGCAACGGCGGGCGAAAGCGAGGCCGGAAGCCATACCCAACGATTACCTTCGACCAAGCGCTGTCGCTTGCACAGGGGATCATCGAACATGCCGCAGGGCATCCGATCAAGCGTCTCACGCTCTTGGAGAAGCTCAATCTCGATCACAGCGCCGTTGGAACAAGGAACCTCATTACGAACTCCACCAAGTACGGGCTCACCCTAGGTAGCTATGCCGCAGAGGAACTCAGGCTGAGCGATTTAGGGCGTGTGGCCGTGTCTGCGGACAGCTCTCAGCAGGAGCGTGCGGAGTCCCGATTCAAGCTCGCGATCGACGGCGTCGAACATTTCCAGACGCTCTACGACAAGTTCAAGGGCAACAAGCTGCCAGCGCGGGAGGTCATGCGGGACGCGCTGGAGATGCTTCACGAAGCTGACAGGCCGCAGTGTGTCGATATCTTCATCAGCAATGCGAAAGCCATCGGGTTGTTGAAGACAATCTCTGGTGCGGAGCGTTTGCTCACACGGGAGCAGTCTCTCAAAGACCTCTCCTCGGCAGGCCATGACGCCAGTTACCCCGGTGAGATCGGAGGGGCCGCAGCAGGAGCCGATAGCGCATTTCCCGTCGAGGTTGATTTCAACACCGTGTGCTTCTTCATTGCTCCGATAGGTAAGGAAGGCGACGAGGAACGCAAACACTCGGACATGATTTTGTCGTCGTTCGTAGAGCCGGCGCTGGAGGATCAGAGGCTACAGGTCATCCGTGCAGACAAGATCGATAAGGCGGGAATGATCTCCAAACAGGTTGTCGAGTACATCCTGCGCAGCAGGCTTGTCGTAGCGGACCTGTCGTTCCAGAACCCGAATGTGTTTTACGAATTGGCTCTGCGTCATGTGACTGGCAAGCCGACTGTTCATCTAATCCGCAGCGAGGACAAGATTCCGTTCGATGTGGGCAACTTCCGAACGATCCAAATCGACATGGGCTGCAAGTACAACTTGGTCGCGCGCATTGATACCTATCGGTCGGACATAGCCAATCAGGTCCGTCAGGCTCTCGGAGACGATAGCTCGACCGACAACCCGATCTTGACCTTCTTCCCGGAGGCCCGCATCGGTCTCCGTGATAAAGAGCGCTGACATGAACGACGGAAAAGGACGAGGCCCCGAATACACTGAGTGCCAGCGTCCCGCGTACGAACTGCTACGGGATGCGTTCGGCTACGGCTTCGCCGAAGGAGTGGACTTGCTCGGCGAGCGCGAGGGCGGCAGCGAGCGTCAGGTGATTCTGCGCGATACGCTGGCCCGCAAGCTGCGGCAGATCAACGGCGACATCGCAGAAGCGACCGTGGCCGAGGCGATCCAGGCGCTGGAGCATCCGGGGGCGGGGAGCCTGATCGAGATCAACCAGCAGCTTCACACGCTGCTGAGCAGGTGGGCCACAATCGAGGAACGCACGGCGGAGGGGAGCGTCGGGCGCTCTGTTCGCTACCTCGACTTCGACAACCCGGAGAACAACGACTTCCTCGTGGCCGAGGAGTTCACCGTGCGCGGCCCCGACGGGCGGAAGCGGGCCGATCTGGTGATCTTCGTGAACGGCATCCCGGTGGTGGTGATCGAGTGCAAGGAGCCGGGCAACCGCAACGGGATCGCCGACGCCGTCGGCGACCTGCGCACCTATCAGGAGGAAATCCCGCGTCTGTTCTACACCGCGCACTTCACCATCGCGCTGAAGCGCTCGGAGGCCCGGTACGGTACGGTCGGGACGGAGGTCAAGTATTACCGCAAGTGGGAGGACCCGTTCCCTATTGCCAAGGACGACCTCGGTAAGGTGATTGGCCGACCGCCGCTGAATCAGGACTTCTTGCTGGCCGGGCTGCTGAGCAAGGCGAACCTGCTGGACATGCTGCGGACTTTCGTGGTGTTCGACACCGACGGCGGCAGGGTCGTCAAGAAGGTGGCCCGATATCAGCAGTATCAGGCGGTGAATCTGGCGATGGAGCGGATTCTCGACCCGCAGGACAACAGGCCGTTGCGGGAGCGCGGCGGGACGATCTGGCACACGCAGGGCAGCGGCAAGTCGCTGACCATGCTGTGGTTGGCGTTGAAGCTGCGGCGGGAGCCGGCGCTGGACAACCCCACGCTGCTGGTCTGCACGGACAGAACCGACCTTGATCGGCAGATCACCGAGACCTTCCAGAACTGCGGGTTCGAGAATCCGGTGCAGGCGACGCGGACGCAGCATCTGCGCGAATTATTGAGCGAGGGGGGCGGCAGGACGGTGTTGACCACCATCCACAAGTTCCGGGCGGATGTGGACGAGGAGACGGGCCGGAGCGTGGTCCCGCTGCTCAGCGACGCGGACAACATCTTCGCCCTCGTCGATGAGGCCCACCGCACGGAGTACGGCAAGTTCGCGGCGCAGATGAAGGTGGCCCTGCCCAATGCCTGCCGGGTCGCGTTCACGGGTACGCCGATCGCGCAGCACAAGAAGGGCCGGGTAACCGTCGAGGAGTTCGGGCCGTACATCCACAAATACACGATGCCGCAGTCGGAGGCGGACAACGCGACGCTGCCGATCCTGTACGAGTCGCGTCTGCCGGAATTGGCCGTGTGGGGCAAGCGGCTGGAGCCGTTGTTCGAGGCGGAGACCGCCGACCTCACGCCGGAGCAGCGCGAGAGACTCAAGAAGCAGGAACTGACCGAGCGGGCGATCGCGGAGGCGGGCAACCGGATCGAACTGATCGCGTACGACATGTACGAGCATTACCGCACGCACATCGAGCCGAACGGCTTCAAGGCGCAAGTGGCGGCTTGTTCGCAGGATGCGGCGGCACGGTACTACGAGGAACTGGAGCGATTCCTGCCCGGACGGGTGGCGATGCTGATCTCCGAGCCGACAAAGAAGAAGGCGACGACCAAACTGACCAAGCTGAAAGAGAAGTTCTCCGACGAGAAGCGCATCATCGACCAGTTCAAACACGAGGGCGTGGACAAGCTGGCGATCATCGTGGTGGTGGACAAGTACCTTACGGGGTTCGACGCGCCTGTCGAGCAGGTGCTTTATCTGGACAAGCCGCTCAAGGAACACAACCTGTTGCAGGCCATCGCGCGGGTCAACCGTCCCGCCGACAACAAGGCGTGGGGACTGGTCGTGGATTATTGGGGGGTGTCGCTTTTCTTGGATCGGGCGCTGGCTTGCTTCGAGCAACAGGATCGGGAAGACATCATCGGGATGCTGGCGGAACGGGCGACCGATGACATCTACGACGATTTGCAGAAGCACCATCGCGCGGTGTTTTCGTTCTTCCCCGCCGGGCTGTCCCGCGATTCGACCGAGCCGTGGATCGAGGTGCTGGAGCCGCAGGACGAGCGGGCGCTGTTCGACCAAGCATACGGGCGGTTCATGCGGACGCTGGATCGGCTGTTGCCGGACGAGCGGGCGCTGGACTATGTGGATGATGCCCGCTGGATCACGCGTGTGCGGGATGATGCGCGGGCGCAATACTATGTCGAAGTCGAAGACCTCGATCTGGTGGACGCCAGCGCGAAGATCAAGGCCCTGCTCGATACACATATCCGGGGTGAGGAGGTCGTCCAACTGCTGAAACCCGTGTCGATTCTCTCGGATCGGTTTCAGGAGGAAGTGGCCAAGCTGACCTCCACGCGGGCGAAGGCCAAGCGCATGGAACATGCCCTGCGCCATGTCATCTCGGAGCGGTATGACGAAGACCCGGCGTTCTACGAGTCCATCAAGGATCGGCTGGAGCGGATCATCCGGGAGCGGAAAGAGCAGCGGCTTAGCGAGGTGGAGCAGTTCAAGCTGCTGACCGAACAGACCGAGCGGGTGCAGCGACGGGCGTGGACGGCCACCGAGGCCGACCCGTACCTTAGTGTCATCCGGCGGCATTACGGTGCCGAGGGCAGCGGCGACGAAGAACCGACCGAACAGGAGCAGGCGCTCGGACAGGAAATCCTCGAAATCCTCAAGGCTGAGCGCGTGGTGGACTGGCTCGACAAGCCTGATGTGCAGCGGGAAATGCGCCGCGTGGTCAAGCGAAGACTCAGGTCGGCGGGTTGCCCGGCGGACAAAGTTGAGGAGCTGACCACGGCCCTGATCGAGGTCGCTCAAGTCAGGTTGGCGTAGTCATGGCTAAGGAAGCGCCATCTCCGATCCAATTCGGTGGGACTACGATCTGGTACGAGGTCATCCGCCGCCGGGGGCGCAAGTCGGTCAGCATCGTGATCGATCCCGATGACGGCGTGCTGGTGATCGCGCCGAAGCAGGCCGCCGCCGAATACCTCGCGGGGGTTGTCGAGCGGCGGGCCAACTGGATCGTCACCAAGCTGGCGGAGGTCAACAGCGTTGCTCTGCCCATCGAGCGCGATTTCGTCAATGGGGAACGCTACCACTACCTAGGACGGCAATTCGAGCTGCGGCTGGTCAAGGCGGAGCGGGACTCTACCCCGGTCGTGAGGCTCACAGCAGGTAGGTTCACGGTGACCGCCGATGTCGGACGCGGCGACGGCAGGCGTCGGCGCGTCGTGCGGTCGGCGCTGGTGGAGTGGTATCGGGAGCATGCCCTTGTGCGATTGGGCGACCGCGTGGAGTGCTTCGCCGACAGGCTCGGCCTCACTCCGGGCAAGCTCCTGATCCGGCAACCCCACAAGCGGTGGGCGAGTTGCGACAGGGACGGCAATCTGCGCTTCAACTGGCGGATCATCATGGCCCCCATGCTGCTCGTGGACTATGTGGTCGCCCACGAGCTGTGCCACCTCAAGCACCCCGATCATTCCCCGGCCTATTGGCGGATGCTCCGCGCGGTCATGCCCACCTTCGAGCATCGCCGTGAGCGGCTTCGCCAAAACGGGCCACGGTACGGATTCTGACTCGGCGATGCGCGATTCCTGCAATGGAATTGGCCGTTCGGGACGGGCTTCCGTGGCATGGTTGAAGGAGCGGGTGTGAGAGCCACAACCGGGTATGGCGGCACCGCTCACCCCGCTTGATGAAACCAATCCTCGTAATCCGCGTAGTGCTCCAGAACGCGCGCCGCATGGCGGGCCGCGTCACCCGCCTCGGCGATAGCCTTGCGGTCGCCCCTCGAAATGCGGTACAGCAGTTGGCCGCACTCTGCCAAGACCTCGCGCACAACGGGCGGGCAGGTCGGCTCCTCGGTGATGTTCAGCAGCAGGGTGGTGTGGTACTCCCACATGTCGCGCCCGTCCGCCTCGAACCCGCATTTCTTGCACCGCCACAGCGCCGCCTTGTCCCTGCCCGGTGCCGCGTCGGCCACTTCCTCGATTGTGCGCAGCCTGTGGCACGCTCCGCACTCCAACCACAGCGGGCCACGCGGATCGCTCAGCCCGTTCGCCTCGCGCGCCGCCTCGTCGTGGGTCTCGACGGCCTCGATGTGGCGGGTGCGAATTGGCGACATGCTCAGGGAACTCGGCGAAAACCCCTCGCACCATGAGAGGGGTTTTTGACGGCGCAGGGGTATCGGTTTGCAAGGTGCTTGATCTGAGCCTTGAGGACGATGTGCCGATTCGGTGACGGGCGACGCGATGCGCGACCCCGACCCCTGCTGACTCGCACGCGCTCGAATCGGGCGGTTGTTCCTATGTCGCCGCCGTCATCTGGCCGCCCCGCCCTGAACGCAGCCGGACCGCTCGCTGGCGGCTGCTTCTCCGTGACGGGAATCGCTCCGTCGCCCTCACCGCACGACGCCATCGGGGCCATCCACCGCCGGCCGTGACGCACCGCTCGCGCGCCAACCTTCTCGCTTTCCTGCCCTCGGCAAGACCCCATCGATACGGTCGAGAGCCGCCGTCCCTTTCGTTGCTGCCAAAACGCCGCCCGTCCGCCGTCGTGAGAGGCGCTTTTCCGCCTCGGAGACTAGGGTTTGGAGGGCGAAAGTACCCTCACAGCAGGTGTCGAGACGCCAAAACCGGAGCATTCGGACAGGTTCTTTCGGGAGCGACATTCCCTCCGGTAGGCGACTCCGCCCGTGCCCCCCGCCCCGTGGCCCCGCCGCACGCCCCCTGACGGCCCGGACGGTCGGCTGCGGCGGGCCGGGGACGGCGACCGCAGCGTTCCCCCCAACGCCTACGGAAAGATTCCAACGCCCCCTTGCGGGCCTCCGGCCACGCCCCTGCGCCGAGGGGACGCCGCGCGGTGCCGCGGCGCGGCTGCGCCGGCGTTGGGCTGCGCAACCTGACGCCTCGGAGCATCTTCCATGAAGGCACTATACCTCCGTGCTTGCCGCCCCTGCCGGGGGTTCGCTGTGCGCCAGACCACGCCACGCCGTAGGTACTGCGCGCCGCCCCTGTCGGGGCGGCGGTCTTCTCGCGGATTGCGGGCGTCCCGCTTCCCCCGCCCCCCGGTGCCGAACTCGCGCCCTGTCTGGCCGGCGCAGCCTCGCCCAAGCTGCGGAGCCGGGGGTCGCGGCGACCACGCCCCGGCGCGCCCGGCGGTCGCGGACGGGGGTCGGCCTGCCCGCCGCCCGCGCCGGCGGCATGGAAACGCCCGGAAAGGGGGCGGGGGTGCCGTGGGGCGGGTCGGGGGGCCGTGACGGGACCTGAGGGAGGGATGCGGAGGGGGAAGGCACGCCCCGCAGGGGCGGGCCGACTTGCTGGACGCGAGTAATTCCTAGGTGCATAATCGTGCCTAAATCTGCTAGCGGAGCGTCTGCGATGCCGAAGCTGAACGACTACTTGTCCGTTGGAGAGGCGGCTGACTACCTCGGCTGCTCGACGGACACGCTGCGGCGATGGGACAGGTCAGGGAAGCTGATCGCCCACCGCCATCCCATGACGGGGTTTCGCCTGTACCTCAAGGAAGACCTCGACATGATCCTGAGCGGCGTCGCCCGTCCCAAGGCGGAGACGCGCCGCGGGCGCAAGTCGGACAGGAAGGCGCGCAGGGGCGGGTGCTGAGCAAGGCGCGGTGCCGCCACCTGACCGGGCGCGGGTCCGCAGGCCCAAGGCGAGGAGATGTCTAATGCAGCCACTCGAACTGAGAGACGAGTTCCTCGGCAGGCACATGCGCGGCACGGCCATCGAGCTGCGCAACAAGCAGAACACGGGCTGGGCGCAGCGCGGCCCCGACGACCTCCTCAGGATCACCTATCCGACATCCGATGTGCAGCGCTCGCTGGAGGCCGTCTCAGCGGCGACGCCCGGCAAGCCCGTCGTGTTCCTCGGCCAGCGCGGACGCGGCAAGTCGCACATCATGGCCCTGCTGCACCACACCTTCTCGACGCCGGGGGCCGTGGCCAAGTGGGCGAACGAGTGGGGTCCCAAGCTCAACAGCGCGAGGCTGTCCGCCCTCAAACTCCAAAGCGGCTTCC
Organism: Planctomycetota bacterium; assembly: GCA_043803085.1. Taxonomy (GTDB): domain Bacteria; phylum Planctomycetota; class Phycisphaerae; order UBA1845; family UBA1845; genus JAAEQG01. The sequence goes on along the minus strand of JAZDKM010000327.1, from coordinate 9,157 downwards.
TGCCCATCTCCGAGACGCTCTCCAATCAGGAGTACGCCTACCTTTGGGACCTGATCTTCGATCGCCATCCGAGGGGCGAATACTACAAGGGTCAGTTCAAGCATGCCGGGACGATCGTGCCCGCGAAGTCCATCCTCCAAGACCTCTTCGCCGAGCAGCACACGGCGCTCATCCTCGACGAGTTCCAGACATGGTTCGACGGCCTGCACGACGAGCCGGGCGACAGCGGCCAGAAGCGCAGGCAATGGGCCTTCAACTTCATCCAGATTCTGTCGGAGCTGTCGAAGGAACGGCCCGACCTGTTCATGCTCATTGTCTCGGTGCGCGACAACAGCACTGAGGCGTTCAAGCAGATTCACCGCGACGGCCCTGTGGTGATCGACTTCAAGGGCGAGACGGCCAAGGAGGACCGCAAGCGCCTGCTGCTGCACCGCCTGTTCAAGAACCGCGATCATTTCACCGCAACGGCCATTGAGACGGTCGTCGCCCGCTACGCCGCCGACCGCAACCGCCTGCTCTACGCGGACAAGACCGCCGCCGACCACGCGCGGCTCAAGCGAGAAGTGGTGGAGTCGTGGCCGTTCTCGCCGGAGCTGCTGGCGCTGCTGGAAGACAACATCATGATGGCGGAGGCGGCGCAGGAGACCCGCGACCTGATCCGCGTCTTGGCGGAGGTGTTCCGCGCACGCGGCCAAGGGGTGCCCGTCGTCACCGCCGCCGACTTCGAGATTGACAACGACGAGTGCGGCGTGACCTCGCTCATCGACTCCTTTGCGACCACCGCCGATCAGGAGCGGCTCCGGGAGAAGGCCCTGCGGAACCTCGACGCCCTGCGCCAAGCCGGCGTCCAAGCGCCCAACGCGCGCGGCGTCATCAGCGCCATCTGGATGCGGTCGCTGTCCACCGTCCGGGGCGTTGGTGCCTCCAAGTTCGAGCTGCAACTGGACATCACCCGCAAGGCATCCATCGACGACAACGCCTTCACCGCCGAGCTTGCCGAGATCGTGGACAACAGCTTCAACATCCACACCGTGGAGTTGGGGCAGAAGCGATACTGCTTCAAGCTGGAGGAGAACCCGCTCTCCAAGCTCAAGGCGTGGGCGCGGAACGACCGCCACTTCGAGCCGGAGACCGCTGCCGCGCCGGGCCTGCTGCCCGTCCGCAGCGATCAGGAGTTCCTGCGCAAGACCTTGGAGCATCTGCTGCGCTCCCCGGAGGGCGTGTCCGAGCAGCCGTCGCGCGTCATCATCCTCGACCCTAATTGGGAGCGCGCCCCGTGGGCCAACATGCCGGAGCAGGATCGCCCGGAGAAGTGGGACAGGCCCGTGCTGCTGGTGCTGCCGCAGGCGAAACCGGAGACGCTGGAGGCGCTCGGCCCGTGGCTCGCTGCCAATGTGGGCAAGAACCGCAACATGGTGCGCTTCCTGTTGCCGAAGCCGGATGCCGCGAACCTGTACGACGACCGCGACCTGCTCATCATGGCCCGCTGCACCATGCTGGCCAAGGACTGGATGGATGCCGAGCCTCAATACAAGGAGCTGCACAGGAAGTTCAACACGGAGCTTCGGCGGGATTGGCTGGCGGGCCGCTTCGACCGTTACGCCTTGCTGGCGCAGTGGGACTACCAGAACCCGGCGGCCTGCCGCTTCCACAAGGAACTGCACGGAGCAACGGGTGCCGACATCCCCGGCGCGATTGAGAAGCACATCCACGGTAACCACTTCGCGCCGGAGGACTTCGAGGCCTTCGTCGTCGATGCGTCCAAACGCGGCGACAACATGAAGAGCATCCTGTCCCTCCTGCGAGACCCGTCCCCCGGCGGCGACCTCATCCCTTACCTCGGCGACCAGACAATCTACGAGCAGGTGCTGCGTGTAGCCGCCCACGACAAGATCGCCCTCAATCGGGATGGCACTTGGTACGGGCCGGAACCCGGCCAGTCGTTCGACGACGCGCTCCGTGCCTTGAAGCAGCGGGCAGTCCCAACCGGGTGGGACTGGAGCAGCATCCGGCTCGGACTGCCGAGCGAAAGGGGCGGCGGCGGTGTCACGGCGACACCACCGCCGGGGCTGCTGTTCGGAGGCGAGGCCACGGGAGTCGCCCCCGCGCCCACGACGAAGCCCACCGGGGTGACACCAACGCCGACAACGACCGCAACAGCGCCGACGACAGGCCCGCAGCCGGGCGGTGCTGGCCCGACGGCCACGACCGCACAACCGACGATCCGGCGCTCGCTCGGCCCGAAGACGGGCATCAACCTGCTCGGCGACTTGGAGAAGTGGGCGCTGCCCGACCATGCGGGCGTCACGCAGGCGACGCTGACCTTCCACGGCATCTCGGTGAAGGAGCTGCGCGACCTCTGCACCAAGCTCCCGCCCAAGTTGCAGGGCGAGTTGCAGATCACGCTTCCACCAAACGGAGAGTGAGCCAGATGACGGGCAGCACGGACACTTGGGCGAGCATCATCCTCTCGACGGAGACGCCGCGCACGGTCTGGCAGGCCATCTTCGATCGGCTCCGGGAAATCGCCCTCGCTGATCCAGCCCCTGCCGAGTTGCACAGGGATACCATCGTCCCTGACCGCCTGCTCGCCGAGAGCGCCTGGAGCCTGTGGCAGGATTTCGCCGCGCATGCCCCCAAGGTGATCGAGAGACTTCGGGAGTTCTGGACTTCGGCGACCGCATCCGGCACCGCAGCGCTGATCCTCGACGGCCTCTCGCTGCGAGAACTCCCCCTGATCGTAAATGCCGCCAAGGCGCACGGCATCACGCCGGCGCGGATCGAAGTCTGCGGCGCTGAGGTCCCGACCGAGACCGACCAATTCGCCGCCGCCTTGGGGATCCCGGCCCGGTCCAAGCTCTACAACAACAAGCCGCCCGGCACATTCATCTTCGCCGGGTCGGACACCTATACCGACATTATGGACGCGCCCTTTGAGGACTGCGTGGCATCCGTGCCGACAGCGCCCCGCGTGTTCCTGTGGCACAAATGGCCGGACGAGCCGCTGATCCACCTGTATGAGGACAACAAGAACGGCCACACGACCGTGGCCAGCGAGACGAGGAAGCAGCTTGCCTCGGACGGCTTTTGGGCGTTCATCAACCGGATGCGAAAAGGAAGGCGGCTGGTCATCACGGCGGATCACGGCTACGCCGTCAGCCAGTTCTTCTCCAACGAAGTGAAGGACGACGAATCGATCAAGCTGCTCCGCGACCACCTGCACGCCAGCCGCTGCGCACGGGAGGACCCCGGCAGGCCGTGGCCGTGTCGGCATCTGCCGCCGCTGGTCGTGAAGCACGACGGCTGGCTGGTCGTCATGGGCCAGCGGAAGTGGAAGGTACAGGGCGGCTTCCCCCACCTGTGCCATCGCGGATTGTCGCTGCTTGAGGCGGCGGTACCGTTCGTGGAGTTGCCACCGATGTAATGCGGGCTTCCAGCCTGCAAGCGAGAAGGACCGTATCAGGATGGCCAGATCGAAGAACGACGCCGCAGGCCAGACGCACATATTCCCGCTTGCGACGGAAGCCGCACCAAGGAAAGCCCGCAAGACCAAGGGGATCGACGCCGAGGGCCTGCCGCCCAACCTCGCCAAGCCCGTCAAGGTCAAGGTGCCGGACTTCTCCGACCCCAAGCGGCCCAAGACCTGTCTTGAGGTCGATTTCCCCATCGTGCCGATCAACGCCCTCTCCGCGCTGGAAGGCAACGCGGGCAAGCCCATCTACCAGATGAGCAAGTGGTGGGCGCGGCGGCGAAGCTGCGTGTTCCGGGCCATGCTGATCGCGGCGGGGATGGAGGCCCCGACGCGCAAGGGGCCTGACGGCAAGCCGATCCTCGACGAACATGGCGTCCCCATTCCCGACGAAACCGAAGCCGCCAAGGCCGTGTGGGATGTCTACTACGCCAACCACCAGAAGGCGGAGAACTTTAAGCACCTCAAGGTGCTGGACTGCTTCATGGGCGGCGGGACGACGCTGGTCGAGGGATCGCGCCTCGGCTTCCAGATGTCGGGCGTCGATCTGAATCCGGTGGCGTGGTTCATCGTCAAAAACGAACTGGCCTGCACTGACCCCGAAGAGGTCAAGCGCTTCTTCGATCAGATCGAGGCGGAGGTCAAGCCGCAGATTCAGCCCTTCTATGTGACCGACTGCCCGCGCGGCCACAAGGGCAAGTGGTTCCGCGCATCAGAACCGGGAGCGCCAGCGACGGGCCAGTGTGGCACAGGCGTCCCGCCTGTGGATGAGCTGATGCCGCCCGACTTCGACCCCTGCACGCTGCCGCCCGACGAGCGCAAGAAGTACCGCTACGAAGGGCCGGAAGTGATCTACACCTTTTGGGCCAAGCACGGCCCGTGCGTGCGACCCGACTGCGACCACCGCACGCCGATCTTCCGCTCCCCGGTGATTGCCGAGAAGAAGCTCGGCGTCAAATACATGGAGCTGACCTGCAAGCAATGCAAGGCCGCGTTTCACGCCGAACTCGGCAGCGCCCGCATGGCCCCCGGCGCGGAGCGCGTCGTCCTCGACAACGAACATCCCTTCACCGAGCTATCGCAGCCGTTCGCCAAGCGGTTGCTGGACTACGGCAGCGGCAACAAGAGCGATAAGTTCGACCGCGTGTTCGAGCTTCTCGACCTCGTAGACGCCGAACCGGGCCTGATGTGTCCCAAGTGCGGGAGCTTCGCCGGGGAGTGGGTTCGCAATGTGCTGAACATGCACAAGAGGGCTGAGCGCGTCAGCGACATCGACAAGAAGCACCTCAAGATTCTGCCGGCGCGCAACAGCATCAAACCTGTCTACTGCTACCTGCTGATCCATCCCGACTGGCTCATGGGATCACCCGGAAGCGCGAATGGTCGAGAGCTTGGCGGGTACATCGACGCACCCGTTGAAGACACTGCTGCGTGGTATGCGGAGCGCCTGCGGACGCTCAGCCTCATCGAGGTGCGTGGGCGCATTAAGCTGTCCGAGGACACTTCGCACCTCGGCGTGGCCGATGCGGAGCCGGAGCCGGAAGCCGACGACGATGCGGACGAGACTGAGGCCGTGGACGAGGAGGGCGGCGAAGGCGACGCCGACGCCGACGATCGCAAGACCTACGGGCTGCCAAGGTTCATCACGCTGAGCGACGGCCAACGGATCGACGCCCGACGGGGGACAGTGCCGAAGAAGTCGACCGTCGCGTGCGGGCATTGCGGCCAGCCCGCCGATTGCCTCGATACCGTGAAGACCTACACGGAGTCCAAGAAGGCGCAGCGATCGGCTCCCACCGCAGTCTATGCCATCCACGGATACTGCCCCAACTGCGACGAGGACGGACACATCTACGGTGGGCGATTCTTCGCGGCGCTGGCTGCATTGGACACGGGGCGATTGGCCAAGGCCGAGCGAGAATGGGCAGATCGCCGAGAAGCCGATCTCAAGAAGTGGTGGCCTCGTTCGGAATTGCCGTACACTTGGATGACCCACCACCTCAACGGCGGCATCCCGAATTGGGGTTTCACACACTTCTACAAGATGTTCAACCCTCGCCAGCTTCTGGTTCACACACAGTTGCTCCGCGCGATCGAGGAGTCGCCGTCGGAAACCACGATCCGCGACTTCGCTTTGGCGTCGTTTCAGCAATACCTTCGCAACCAAAGCATGTTCTGTATGTGGAATGTGCAGGCGGACAAGCTCGAACCGTTCTTCGCGAATCCACACTATCACCCCAAGCAACAGGTGGTGGAAAACGCTGTCTTTGGCTCACTCGGTCGTGGGAACTGGCGGTCATGTCGTGCGACGGCAGAGGAGACAGCGGAGTGGTGCTTGCGTCCTTGGGAGAAGGCGATCGCTAACGGTAATGCCACGACGAAGGGGATTGCTGTGGCGACCGATGATCCCGTGTTGGGCGAATCCGCGATCATAGATGCCCGCTCCTGTACCGAACTTGAGCAGGATTGGGGCGACACTCTCGATGCCGTCATCACCGATCCGCCCTTCGGCGACAATCTCTTCTACGGCGATCTGTCCAACTTCTTTTATGTCTGGCTCCGGCTGGCGCTGAAGGATCGGTATCCCGACCAATTCGGCTCGGAGTTTGTGCCTCGCTCGCAGGAAGCCGTCGCCGATCGGTCACGATTCCCCGACAACGGTGAATCCGACGAAGAGAACGGGCTGTCGCCCGCCAACCAGTTTTATCAGAGCATCATGACGGCGTGCTGGCGCGAGGCGAAACGCACGCTCAAAGATGGCGGCACCCTTGCGTTCACCTTCCACCACAGCGCTTACGCACCGTGGGTTTCCGTTCTTGCCAGCTTGTTCGATGCGGGCTTCATCCTCGAAGCTACCTACCCGATCAGCAGTGACGAGACGAAAGGGGAAGGCGGGCAGTTCGGATCACGCAAGATCGAGTACGACATCATCCATGTCTGCCGCAAGCGGCTGGAGGAACCGCAGCCCGTGAGCTGGCCGAAGATGCGGCAATGGGTCAAGGCCGAGTTGAAGCGGCTGCGGCGGCTGCTCGAATCGTACAAGGCCCGCGAGCTTTCCTCCGCCGACACTCGCGTGATCCTGTGCGGCAAGGCGTTGGAGTTCTACAGCAGGCACTACGGCAAGGTCTACACGGCGGAGGACGCCGTTCTTTCCATCCGCGACGCATTGTCGGGCATCGACCAGTTGCTCGACGAGGACATGGGCGAACCCGGCGAGCGCCCGCCGAGCATCTTGCAACCCATTTGCTACAAGTTTCTGTCACTGTTCGGCGGCAAGGCGTCGCTGTCGCGCGATGATGTGGGCAAAAGCCTGCGTAGCACGGCTATGGTGCAGCGCGAGTTCACGGATCGCGGTTGGGTCGAGGAGAGAAACAAGGTCGTCTACCGCGTGCCGATCGCGGAGCAGTTCGAGAAATCCCGCCTGCGGCCGCGCAGGGAGATGCAGACGGAGATCGATCAGGCTCACTTCCTCATCGGGGCGGCGCTGCCGGGCAGCGGCCTGAACATCGAGGACGAGCTTTCGCGGAACACTTGGGCCGTGCGGCGCAGCGTCGAGGCCGTCCTGCTATGGTACGCCCGCACCGCCGTCGAGCCGGAGATCAAGGAAGCCGCCGCGCTGGCCGCGACCCTGCTCCGCAAAGCGATTGAAACGCGCCGCGCTCAACTCGTCCAAGAGCAAGGCTTCCTGTTCGACGACCTGGACGAGGTGGCGTGAAGACGGCAAACAAGGAGTAGAACGGAATGGCTCAAACACAGAAACCTCAGCCGGGAGGTGAAGACCTCAACGAACTCATCAAGGTCTTCAACCAAAGCTCGCTCGGCGTTGTGCATCGTCAGGGTTTGATTCGCCAGCTTGAGGAGCAGACCAAAGCGAAGGCTGCTCTGTATGTTGGCAACATACGGCATCCGGCTGCTTCCATGAACCTACAAGACGCCGTTTTCCTTGAAAATGTATTGAAGCAGGCGGAACCGATTGAGAACCTCGACCTGATCGTCAACAGCCCCGGCGGGTTGGGCGAGGCAGCGGACAAGATACTGCATGTTTGCCGACAGTTCTGCACGAAGGGGCGATTGCGATTGATCGTGCCGTACTTTGCCAAGAGTGCGGCGACAATGCTCGCGTTCGGCGTGGATGAGGTTGTGATGGGGCCGTATTCTGAATTAGGCCCAACGGATGCGCAGGTCAAAATCGTCGAAGGAGGAGTGGAGAACTATGTCTCGGCGCAGATTTTCGTGGACATGCTCGACAACCTAGAACGACGAATCCGCGAAGACGAGAAGGCCAACAACGGCGTAGTGAGTCAGGCACTACTCGTGCAGCTTGCCACCCTGAACAAACCGTTTGTCGAACACTGTCGTCGCTTGCAGTGGTACGCCCTCGATTTTGCTCAGCGCTGGATGTGCAAATATGTCCTTCGGGAAGAGTACGAGAAGGACGCGAAAGCGGCCCAAGCTATCGCATTCAAGACCGGGCAAGCATTCCTACACAGCGGCACATTCTCGCACGGGCAGATGCTGACTGCCAAGGATGTCAAGGCCCACAAAGACATGCACATCAAGGTTGAAGAATTGGAACGAGACGACCCGATTTGGCGCACGATCTGGCAGATTCACTGCGCGTGCGATGTTCTGTTTGGCATGCCAGCAGGGCAAAATATCTCAAAGCTGTTCGAGACGGCGGAAACGACTTTTCCTGTCTACTGAGGCGTGGAGGTGATGCGGTTGTCTTTGGAGCGTTCGTCGCGGATTTTTCCGTATGTCTCCGCTGGACGGGCCGGAGTGAGTCGGGCCACGGTCTTAGCGACCTCGGCCGCGCGAAGGGAAGCGTTCAGCCGATCCAACTGCTTCGGAGATGGACCTTCGCTCTTGCCGCTGGTTGTGCTTTTGGAGGACATCCCGTTCCCTGCCCCGCTAGCCCTGTGGCGCGCACGGTCGCCCCACACGCCGAGCATTATAGTATCGGTTGTTCGGGCGAAAAAAGCAAGCACCGCGCGTAACCCGTTGAGGAAAAACGATTTACGGTGACACATGAAAGAGATGGACTCGACAACCTGGCGGCGATCCGGCAGCAGCATCGTGTGGTCGCCGGAGCTTCTAGGGCCGCTCATCACGACGGGCGAGGCCCTTCCCGTGCGCACCGTGCTGTGCTGGATGAAGGACGGCTTTCCCGACAGTCCGCCGGGCGGAGGCAGCACGATGCTGGTCGGCGGCCTTCAAACGGTTCTCGAAACGGCTGACGGCGCTGACGAGGCGTACGATTGGCTGCGGGCGAACATCATGCCGCTTGTCCGGGCCGTGCAGTCGCAGTGGGACCGGGTGGGTTTGGTGTTCGGTATGGACGGGCCGGGGAAGCTCTTTCACCACAACGAAGCCGACGACCTCGTATACTTCGGAAGGTCGAGGGACCGGACCAAGAACATCAGGATCACCCTCGGCATGTGGAACGGGGCGGCGACGGGGGAAGGGGCGTACAAGCTGATCGTGCCGGGAACGGCGGAGGTTGGGGGCTACCATGTCAAGCGCGTCTCTTGAGCTGACGGCCGGCCAGAGCGTCGCGCACGCCGAGATGGGCGAGGGTGTGGTCGTCGGCTTGGAGCCGAGCGGGTACGCGCGGGTCTTCTTCCGCTCCCACGGCGAGCGCCGCGTGCCAGTCACCACGCTGGCGCGCCAACTCTCGTGGGAGGAGCA
>JAZDKM010000326.1:0-11220 GCA_043803085.1 Planctomycetota bacterium | reverse complement strand
CATGAAGCAGTTGCATTCCGGACTGCGCAGCGAACTGGGACCCGAATTCAGCGACCGGTTCATGGCGGCGGTAGACAAGGCGCAGCGCGACATGAAGTCCCGCGAGGGAGTCCGGCGTCCCCCTCCGCGCGGCGATACGCCCCCCGGCACCCCCGAGGACAAAGGCGATGAAACACCCGAGCCGGGGGACGGTGACGGGGAGTAACGCGCGCTGACGGGCTACTTGGCGCGGGCTTCACGCTGATAGTACGCGGCGAGGATGGCGGCCACTTCGGGTCGGGCGAACTCCTCGGGTAGCTTCTGGCCGGCCGCCAGCATCTCGCGCACCTTCGTCCCCGAGAGCGTGAGATAATCTTCCGGGCGGTGGTCGGGGTGGTCGCGCATCATGACCACTTCGTTGAGCTTCTTGGACCAAGCGGTGTGGTCGGCGCGGAAGATCTCAATCTCGAGCGCGTCGCTGGGAACATCGTCAAAGACGGCCTGGGCGTCGAACGGGCCGTAGTAGCTCCCCACGCCGGCGTGGTCGCGCCCGACGATCAGGTGCGTACAGCCGCAGTTCTGGCGGAAAACGGCGTGCAGCACCGCCTCGCGCGGGCCGGCGTAGAGCATATCGAAGCCATAGCCCGTAATTAACACCGTGTCGGGCGGGAAGTACAGCTCAACCATCTTGCGGATGCTGGCGTCACGCACGTCGGCCGGGATATCTCCCTCCTTCAGCTTGCCCAGCAGCATGTGAATCAGAATGCCGTCGGCCCGGACCGCCTCCTTGGCCATCTTGCACAATTCTTCATGCGCCCGGTGCATGGGGTTGCGGGTCTGGAAGGCGACCACCCTTTCCCAGCCGAGCGTGGCGATCTCGTCGCGGATTTGCCAGGCGGTCCGGAAGGTGTCCAGGAAATCCGCCGCGAAGTAGGAGAAATTGAGCACGCGGATCGGACCGGACAGGGCGACGTTGCCCACCGACGTGAAAGCCTCTACGCCGGGGTGCTTGGGATCCAAGGTGCGGAAGGTGTTCTCGACCAGCGTGGTCATCTCCTCGTCGGAGATGTCCTCGATCCCGGCCACCTCCATGACGGCCAGGACCGGGTTCCCATCCACATTCGGGTCGCGTAGGGCGATGCGCTTGGCCCGACGGATGTCGGCCGTGATCTGCTGCGGTTTGACCACGTTCAGAATGGGCACGGGCCAAAAGAGCTCGTCGGGCAAGGTCATCATCTCGGCGACGCTGAGGGCCTCCGCTACGTTCATGTAGCCGGTGAGGGGGTTGAAATAGCCGCTCCCGAGCATGACCGCGTTGGCGGCGGCGGCCGAGCAGACTACCAGGCTGGGGAGCCGTTCGGCTTCCCGGAGCAGGGCAGTACGTTCGGCGTCGTCGGATACATAGAGTGGATTAAGCGTGTCTGATCCGTGGGGTTTAATCATGCGGATGTCCCTCGCCTTTCATACAACGTCCTGCCGGTTCTCCAGTTATGACCGCTCCCTCACGGTCGCGGTTCGTTCGAGCGAGCAGGGCGACCCAAAGTCGCGGCATCCTAGCGATTCGTCCGTGGCAAGTCCACACGGGGATTTGACCCGAGACCCGGTCCGGGACATTCTGGGGTAGACGACCAACTGGCCGCCGTCATCATAGTATGCCTACGGGAGCTCGCGGATGGACGGACTTCACTGGTGGGGTTGCTGCTGCCTGGCTAGCTTGGCGTGCGGGCTGCTGGGTGAGGCGCAGGGCTTCGAGCCGGAAGGCACCTCGGAGTACGGGATGCAAATCTTCTGGGTGGAGGTGCGTGGTCCCGAGGACGTGCAGGTCACCACGACGGGAGCACTTTTTCAGATTACCCCTCGGGAAGTCCGGTTTTTCCGCCTGATAGACCCGGCCACGAACGACGTGGCGCCGCGGGAAGTCGCGCGGATGGAGTTCGGATCCAGCCTGGGGCCGCTCTCTTTGGGTCCGGTGTCGAAGCGCTCCTGCGTCATCCAAGGCGCAGGGGTCACGCTGGACATCCGCAGCGACTCATTGATGTTCATCGCCAATCCGAGCGACAGCGCTTCGCTCGCGTACGTCTACCGCTCGCTGATCCCGAACGCTCCCTGGGGGAAGGGCAGCGGGGCGGACCGGATGTGGACCGACGGCGGCGGAGGGACCCTGCACCTTTCCCACCCCCGCGCGCCGGTCACCGCTTCCGCCGCGGAGCCCGACGGCATGCGCGTCACGATCGGGCCGAAGCGCCGGGCGGCGGTGGCCGTCTTCCCACCGAAGAAGTTCGACTTCGAGAAACTCTACGGACGCGAGGCGCGCCCGCATGTGTACCTGAACTTTTTCCCGGACAAGCTCGACCGAGATGCGCGGATTCTCGAGGCACTCGCCCAGCGGGGGTACGGCGTCTTTTGCCTGTTCCACACGTACTATGTGGACGATCCAGCTTCGGGGGGATACCTGGGCGATCGGCCCCTGCGCAACCCCGAAACCCAGCGCGCGGAGTACCGCTTTAAAGACCCGGCGGCCGTGGATCGCTTCATCAGCGCGGCCCACGCCAAGGGTTTCAAGGTCATTGCGTACTTCTCCGCTCCCGGCTTCCGCGCCGTGGCCAAGGACCAGCCGATCGAAAGCATGCTCAGTTTCATGCGGGAGTTCCAGCAGCGGCACCACTTGAACGGTTGGTATTTCGACAATGCCGCGCTCGGCGACTGGCTGGAGACCTACAACTTCATCCGGCAAGTGTGGGCAGACGTCGGCAAAGACGGCGTGATTTATCATCACGACACCGTGGACGTGTGGGGTGGGCTGTCTGGATTGGTCATGGTGCCGGTGGATGCCTACGCGGATTACACGGTGAAGGGCGAAGGGGGACCGTTGGCGGAAGTGCACACCCCTAACGACCCGGCTATCGCGTACTACACGGGCGGTTATGGCTTGTCGCAGGCGATCCCCTGCCACATTGTGCACTCGCGTGGCGGTTCCGCCCTGACCTGCGCCGAGATCAAGCGGTTGTTGGGCGAGAACCTGAACGGCAGCGTCTTCGCCTCGAATTGGTGGGAGGCCGACGGGCGCCAAGTCGCCGAGTGGGACGAGTACTATCGGCCGTTTTATGAGGCCCGCCGGCAGCAATACCTCTCGGGCCCGTTCTCCCCCCGGATTCACTGGCCGGTGGACTGGTTCCGCCAGGCCCAGGACGTGAAGGTGGAAACCTCCACGCCCACCTCGGCCCAGATCGAGTGGCGTACCGACCAGCCGGCCACGGGGCAAATCCGCTATACCACGACGAAGCAAAACGATTTCCGAGACCGCGAGACGTTGCGGGACCCTCGGCCGTTGCGGGAGCACCAGGTGCTCCTGCACGGCCTGGAGCCCGGAACGACCTACCGCTTCGCGATCCGCTCGTCGAACGGTGCCCGAGGCGACCAGGAGGTCATCTGGGGCTATGTGGGGACGTTCGAGACTCCGAAAACGGCCGGCGAACCGTGATCGGCATGGCGGCGTAGTGAGTGGGGGTTGTGGCACAGGCTTCCAGCCTGTGTTTAGATTGACGGGAGGTTCGGTTCGGCATAGAGTGCCGCCGGTTTAACCATCGCCAGATACAGAAATTACGTTCGCCCCTGCGAACCAAGCCGTAGGGGTTCCGTCTTGTGGTGGAAGGGTATGCCATGTTGGTCGGACCGAATCTGAGAGAAGATTACCTCGAGCGGTTCCGAAAGCTGGGCAAGCCGCGGGCCAAGGTGTCGCTGGGAGCGGTCCTAGTCGAGGCCTTGCGGGACCGCGGTTTTCGCGGAGTCATGCTGTACCGGATGGGCCGATATTTTCGAGTGCGGGGCGTGCGATTCATGGCGACCCTGCTGGAGCGGCTGAACCATCATCTCTGTTTCTGCGAGATCTCGACCGCCGCCGAGATCGGTCCGGGTTTCTCGGTCTGGCATCCGCAGGGGTTGGGGCTTGCTGGGGGCGTGCGTGCGGGAAGAAACCTGACCCTCAACCACGACACGCACATCGGCGGGAACTTCAACAAGGCGGGCCCGGATGGCCGGCAAGTCCCTTGGCTGGGCGACAACGTTCATCTCACCTCCGGAGCCCGGATCTTCGGCCCGGTCACGATCGGGGACAACTGCCGTCTTGGGGCGTTGACCGTCGTCACTTCCGACCTGCCGCCTCACAGCGTGGTGGCTAACTTGCGTCCGCGCATCGTGAAGCAGCAGGGCGCGAAAGTCGCCTTTCTCGATGGTGCGAGCGAACTGGGCCCCATCCTGCGCGAGCTCTCCGCACGCGTGGCCGCTTTGGAAGCCCGGCTGGCGCAGCAAGAAGGTCAGGTGGCGGAGCAGGAGACCTGGAAGGCGGACAGGGTAGCCCCGGCGGTCAATCCATACCTGCCAGGAGAGGCCCCAACTTGCTAGCCCGCAACCTCGCCACCACCGCCGGCAGTTCGGTCCTGGCGATGCCTCTTTCGTTCGCGGCCAGCGTGCTGCTGGCCCGCTGGCTCGGGGCGGAGCAACGCGGCATCTTGGCGCTCGCCATTCTCATCCCCGACACAGTATACCTCTTCGCGACGTTAGGCCTGTCCACCACCCATCTGGTCTTCGCGGGGAAATACCCGGAGAAGCACGGCGCCATTGCCTTTCAATCACTGGCCCAGCCGGTGGTGGCGGGCGTGCTGGTCTTCGCCCTGTATGGGTACCTTCTGGGATGTCGCCCGGCTTGGTTCGAACGTTTCGAGGTGGTCGGCCGCGGGAACCACCTGCTGGCTTCGTTCATCGTTTCCTTCAATCTCGCCTATGTCAACTTCCAATGCGCGATTCTGGGGGCCAACCGCATCACCGCGGTCAATATTAGTAACCTGCTGACCCCGGTGGCTCGGATCGTGCTCACGGTGACCCTGATATGGTGGATGAAGATGGGAGTGACCGGGGGAATCCTCAGCCAACTGGGGTGCTTCGCGGTGCTGCTTATCTACCTTTTGATCGCCCTGGCGACCCACGTGCCGGTGCGGACCTGGAAGCCGGATTGGGCGTTCATGAAGAAATCGGTAGACTTCAGCCTCAAGGTGTACCCCCGGTTCATCGCGGCATTTTTCTTGATTCGCATTGGTCAGTACATGATTGCCTATCTGCTCCCCAACTCCGACGAGGCCCTGGGGCACTACGCCCTGGCCTCGCAGTTTGCTCTCTTGATCTGGGTGTTGCCACAGTCGCTGCAAACGGTGTTCCTGCCGCACCTTTCCGTCACGCACGCGAACCGGGCCGCCTTATCGCTCCGCGTAACGCGGATGCTCTTTCTGGCGCTGGTCCCGGTCCTCGTGCTGCTGACCTTGGGCGGCCCGCTGATTCCGTTGCTGGCAGGTCGGGACTATGAGGCCTCGGTGGCCCCGTTCATGTGGTTTCTACCCGGCGTGCTCTTCTTCGGAGCCACGCGTCCCTTGGACTCGTATCTGACCCACGTCGAGAAACCGTTCTACGGGTCGATCATCACCGCCGCAGGCTCGGTGGCCAACGTCGGGCTCAATCTGCTCCTGATCCCGGCGATGAGCATCTCGGGCGCGGCGCTGGCGTTGAGCCTGTCTTACTTTCTGATGAGTTTGCTGACGGTGGCTTGCTTCTGGCACGAGAGCCGAGTGTCGTGGCGCCGGTTATGGGTGCAGTCGTCGGATTTCGCTGATATGCTTCGGCCGGTCCGCGCCTTGGTCGTTCGCTTCCGGAGTCGTTTCGCGTGAGCGGCGCGGCAGCTTCCGCCGCCCGGGCCGCGGCGGGCCACGATTGCCGCAGGTCCGCCGGACGGTTATTCTGAGCCGACGATGAGCCGTGCGTCGGCCGAGGCTGCCGGACGGAGGGACATAGGACCGCGGTTTGCAAGGTGAGGTCGAGCTTGCAATGTCCACTGCGATCATCCATAGAATGAGGCTTTATCAACAGAAGCACGGGACGTGGGCTCTGTTCCCCAGGGCCCTGCGGGCCATGGCGTCCTTCGTCTTTGAATACCGCCCGGTCAACCTGTATGCCATCACCGCCCCGCCGGGGACTCCGGCGGAGGCCCGGTGTCCCCTCGATATCCGCAAAGGCGGCCCCGACGACATCGAACGGATGGTCCACCTGAAAGCCCCCATCGATCCGGCGGAGTATCGCGCGGGCGTGGAGCAAGCCTTCGCCCAAGGCTGCGAGCTTTTTCTAGCGTTAAGCCAGGGGAGGCTGGCGCACAGGTCCTGGCTGTTTTATCCCCCGAGGGTCCTGGAAACGCTTGTCGACCTGCGCTTGCGCCCGGAGCAGGCCCACATCGGCGTCTGCCTGACCGGCGCGGACTTCCGCGGGATGAACATCTACCCGGTGGTCTTACAGCACATCGTCCGCTTTGCCTTCGAGAAAGGCTTCAAGGCGGTCTTCATTGCCGCGGCACCCAGCAACGTGGCGTCGAATCGCGGGATCCAGAAGGCCGGCTTCACGTTCGTCAAGAAAGTGTCGGGGTTCGTGTTGCTGGGCAAGCATTGGAACCATCGCTGGCAGGCGAGCGCGGCAGGCGTCGGCGGCGGTCCGGCCCCGGCTCGGTAAGATGCGTACGGCGCAGCGCCCGGTCGCGAAGAAGGCTCTATGGAAGTCGCCGAAATCACTTCGCTGGACGGACTCGTGTGCCTGCGTGAACGGTGGCGTGAGCTTCTGCGGGAGAACGACACGAACGTCGTTTTCCTGACTCCCGAGTACATCCGCAGTTGGTGGGAAGTCTGGGGGGCGGAGCGGGAGCTGCTCGTGCTCGTGGCGAAGAAGGATACCTGAGTGGTGGGCGTCGCACCCTTGACCATCACGCACACACGGCGGTTCGGCCTGCGGACCCGCACCGTGGAGTTCATCGGCACGTCGTATTCGGACTATTTGGACGTCATCGCCGGAGCGGAGAAACCGGACGTGCTAGCGGCGGTCTATGCGCACCTGTGGTCCCTACGCGACCGTTGGGACACCGTGCGCCTGCGCGGGATCCCGCAGACTTCCGCCACCCTCGGGCTGTCCGAGTCCTGGCTGCAAGAGCACAGGATCGCCTACCAGGTCGGTGCGGACAGCACGTGCCCGGTCATCCTGCTGGAGGGGCAAGGCGAACAAGCCGTACGTCAGGGTTTCCTGCGTCACGGATCGCTGCGGAACCTGATGAACCAACTCAAGCGGCTGGGGGAGTTGAGCTACGCTCGAGCCGCCGATGAAGCCGAGGGGCAGTTGTACCTGGACGTCTTTTTCCAGCAACACCTCAGCCGCTGGGAGTCCACGCTGACCCCGAGCGTTTTCTACGAGGAAAGGGAGCGGGCGTTCTATCGTCATCTGATCGAGTCGCTGCTCCCGGCCGGATGGCTGCATCTGGGCCATTTGGATTTGAACGGACAACCGATCGCCATGTTCGTTGGGTTCGAATACAACCGTTCGCTGGCCCTGCACCGTCCGGCGCACGTCTCGGCTTACAGCAGGTACTCACCGGGTAGGCAGATCATCTATTACGCCGTCCAATACTGCGTGGAGAAGGGTTTGCGAGATTTCGATCTGTTGGCCGGGGTGGAGGGCTACAAGGGCCAGATGGCCAACGCCGAGCGTCAAAACTGCTTCCTCCACATCCACAAATCGCGCGGGGCGCGGTCCCGTGACCTGTTTGCGCAGCCGGCCCGCCGGTCCCGGCTGGGCGCCCCTCTGTTCCAAAGCGGGTGGGGCCGGAACCTGCGAATGAAGTTCCGCAAGTACCGCCGGCGTTACGGTACTTGGGGCCTGATGAAGCGCCTCTTGCATCGGGCGGTCTCCCCCATGCTCGACTATTCCGTGAATCAGGTTTCCATCGCATGCCGGACGTCCAACAGCGCCTCGATCCGCGGCATCCTCAAAGCGGGATTCGCACGCCACAGGCGCATTCACGCCGTGCGGTTGCTGGGCCGAAAGCTCTGCGCCCAGGCCGTCCGGCTAGGCTGAACCGATGAGTTTGGCGAGCAAAGCGCGAACGTTCCGGGTGGTCTTCCGCGAGGGCGGGACGTCGGGCGTGCTGCACCGTTTGCGAAAGGCCGGCCATATGCGCTGGCAGCGGTGGCGTGGTCAGCGGTTGAACCACAGGAAGGCCTGGCGGACGAGCCACCCGGTGCTGGTGCTGGAGGCCGATGACTGGGGAGCGGAACACATCGCCGGCCCCGAGGCGCTCCGCGAGTTGGAACGGGCGGGCCTCGCCGCGGGGGACACCTACCTGGCCTTTGACGGGCTGGAGCGGCCCGAGGATGTTGACCGGCTTTGCGATGTTCTGAACGATCGCCGACCTGTTTGGGCGCGGCATACCCGCGGTGCTCTGTTCCCATCGGGTCAACTATACTTCCCGGATGGCGACGCACGTACGCGACCGGGGCCTGGCGATTCTGGACGGCGTGTTGAGAGAGGTCACCCGCAGGTTCCCGGAGGTTGAATTCCTCAGCAGCGACAAGCTGGCGCTGCGGATTCTGGAATCTGTGGGACAGGCTTTCCAGCCTGTCTTGACCGGCTGGAAAGCCGGTCCCACAGTTTACCCAGGGCTGACGACCTGGGCTATTCTCTACCGCCCCTGACGGGGCTGGGGGCATGGGAACGAGGACGCTAAACACGCACGCGGGCAAAGCCCGCCCTATGTAGCCATGCGAATCGTCTTCTTCGATTTTATCCTCTATTTCGGGGGCGGGTCACAGCTTGCAGCGGACACGGCCAAGCGACTGGCAGTGGAACATGACGTGCGAGTGGTGGACGCTTATGGGGTGTGCGCGCCCTACCTGAAGATGCTCAAGGAGGCAGGCATTCGCACGCACGTGCTGGTCCCCGAGGTGAAGCACTTTTTCATCGGATACCAGGGTCGCAAGTTGCGGCGGATCTGGCGGATGGCGTGCCAGACGCCGGTTTTCCTGCGGGTGCGGCAACGGCTGATCCGCGAAATCCGCGAGATCGATCCCGACGTGATCTGGACGAACAGCGAACTGAGTTTGCTGTTTTTGGGCTCGAGTCTCCGGCTGTGGCGTTATCCGGTGGCCATGTACGTCTGCGGGTGCCGGGAGGCGGCCGCCATTTCCAGGCGCGATCGGTGGCTGATGAGACACGCCGCGGACCTGCTGATGGCCATCTCCACGGAGACGGCGCGGCAACTGCGCCTCGTTGGGCTGCCGGAGGAGCGCATCCGCATCGTTTTTGATACGATCGACGTGCAGGACACGCTGCGCAGGAGCACCGCGCCTCTGGAGGCCCCCCTCCCGGGCCTGGACAAGCGGCCACGGATCCTGCTCCCCGCCACGCTGTTGCGGACCAAGGGGCAGCACACCGCGATCCGGGCGGTCGGGCGGATGAAAGCGCAAGGTCTGGATCCGGTGCTGTGGTTGGCCGGTCACCTGACCGGCCATGACCGTTCCTACGCAGAGTTTCTGGAGCGGCTCGTGCGCGAGTTGGATTTGTCAGACAACGTGTACTTTCTCGGCTGGCGCGACGACGTTCCGGCGATCATAGCGCAGGCGGACATCGTCGTCCTGCCGACGCATACGGAGGGGTTCGGGCACGTGATTTTGGAGGCCATGCTCCTGCGGCGTCCGGCGGTCACCACGCACGTCGGGGGGATCAAGGATTCGATCGAGGACGGGGTCAACGGGTTGATCTTTCCGGTGGAGGACGACGCGGCCCTGGCGATCCAGCTCAAGCGTCTGGCCACCGACAGCCGATGCGTGTCTATGCTGGTGAATAACGGGTATAAGACGGTGATGGAGAAATTCAACCCTCCATTGCATACGCGGCGGGTCACGGAGGCCCTGCGCAGTACCGCACGGTCCGCGGGCCGGTAGTCGCGGTTCGGGAAGTGTTGCCATGCTTGCCGTCATCGTGGTCACGGCTACCGTGGTCGTACTGGGCCTGATGGTCCTGAACCCCAAGCAGGGGATGGTCCTGCTGTGGCCGATGCTTTTCGCCTACCCGCAATATTACATGTTTCAACTGCGCCTCTTGCCCCTGAACATCGGGGTCGATGACCTGTTTATCTGCGTCTTCTTCATCGTGGTTTTCGTGCGTCGGAACATGATGGGCCGCGTCCCCGTCCGGGCGGGCTTCGCGGTCTGGAACAGCCTGCTCTTCACTCTTGTTCTGATCATCCTGAATGTGAACAGCTACTTTTTGACCGGTGGCGCGGAGTGGGAGGAGTGTCTCAAGGCCGCCTTGAAAGGCGGCATCCTCGTTTGCCTCACCTACAGCCTGGCCAACTGCATCGATGATGCCAAGGATTTGCGCACCTTGGCGCTTGCGTTCTGCTTTTTCGTGGCGATCGGCTCTATCATTGTCATCCTGCAGAACTTCTTCCCCGGTCCACTGAAGATTTTTGCCGCCGCCTGGAAGCGGAAAGGCTGGAGCGGGGCGAGATCGAGCAGCGCGCCTCCGGCGCCTTCATGAACCCCAATAACGCCGCGGGGGTCATGGCGGTGACCATCGTGATCCTGGTCTCCACCCTGCGGCTCAAAAGCAAGCTCTTTCCCAAACCCCTCCGTTTCGTCATGCTGGGTGTTTTGGTCGTCGCCTTGCTGGCCACCCGCTCACGCGCTGGGCTAATCTGCTTGGCGACCCCCGTGTTCCTGATGAGCCTATGGGGAAAGAACAAGGCTTATGCCTGGGTATTCATCATTCTCGCGCTGATCACGGTTGGAGCACTGCCGGCCATGCGCGAAGCCACTTTCGAACGCTTTACGGAGAGAACTCACCAGGGCCTCGGAGGATTCTGGGCGCCGATTGAGGAGCGCTACTGGGAAGTGGCGAGATCCTGGGGGGCGGCCAACGCTCGCCGGATGATCTTCGGGCAGAACGTCATGGTGGATACGCTCACGGGATTCATGGCGCCGCATTCGGCCTATCTCGGTATACCGCTCGAATACGGGATCGGCGGCACCGTCTGGTTCATCGTCTTCATCGTTCTGCTGGTGCGTAAGTCCGGGGCGATGAAGCGGCACCCCGATGTGACCATCGCCTCGCTGGGGGCGGCCATTCGCTGGTCGCTGGTGACCTTCGCGATGTACGGCGTCGTCAGCGGGTTTTTGGACAGTTACGTGCTGAGGGACACGTTCTTCCTTCTGGCCGTTTTTGCGCACCGTGGGGCGGAACTGATGGCCCCCACGGCCGCTTGGCCGGGGTCCAACACGGTCAGGCCTCACCGCCGGGCATTGTTCCCGCGGCACGAAGCCCAAGCCAACTATTCCTATCGTGGAACCAGGACCTAGGGAGGCATGCCCCGTGACGCTATCGAAG
>JAZDKM010000325.1:0-49765 GCA_043803085.1 Planctomycetota bacterium | reverse complement strand
TGCACGTGGGCGGCCACCCGCTCCTGCACCACCTGCGGATCGCCGAAATCCGCGCCCACGGTATGGTGTATCTGCCCTGCGGCGGTGCTCAATTCAGACTGTACCCTGCGCAGGGCCGCTTCGTTTCGCGCCACCAGCGTCACTGCGGCGCCGCGGTGCGCCAACTCGTGGGCACACGCCCGCCCGATGCCCTGCGTACTACCGCAAACCAACGCCCTGCGACCGCTGAGCTCATTCATCCACACACCCTCCGCGTGCCAAACACCATCCCTCTCCCCTCGGGAGAGGGCCAGGGTGAGGGCCATTTACCCTATCACCTTACCGCGGCGACGCCACCGCTTCCAACTTGAATAACCGGTAGCGCGTGTGGCCTCGAATTCTGACAACCCAGACCATAGGCCTGATACAGCAATAGCCGCGGGCGAGCGCAGCGCCGCCCCCGGCAATCGCCTGTTCCATTCCGCTGGTTTGAACGGGGGCAAGACTCGCCGCTTCGGCAGGCGGGGCCGAGGGTGGGCATGGCGGTATCCCAAGCTGCTCGCCGCAGCCGTTCCGGCCATCGACGCCGGCAAGCTCGACGACGCTCCCGGTATCCTTTAACCGGCCCTCGCAAATTCGCTGTTTCCGCTGACCGTCCCGTAGATCACGCGCCAAGTACTTCTAACAGGGAGTCCGCGCGCCGTGGGACCACGCCTGTGGGACCGGCTTTCAAGCCGGTCGGGGTGGGGCATGGATCGCGACTACGAGAACGCGGAATGACCAAACGAACCCATCTTTTGTACTACTATCCTCGAGAATCTCCGCGGGCCGCGAAGAATATCAGCCGCGAAAAGGCTCAAGAAACGCAAGAAACCCGCTTAAGTCCATCATTTCCTTTTTGCGCCTTGTGCTTTTTCGTGGCTATTTTGGTTGCGGCCGGAGGCTGCGCTAGGCTTCTTGTGCCCCTTCGCGGCGGGATCCGCAGGCACGCAAAATTACCAAACGAACCCATTTTCGAGTCGCACTTTACGCCGGGATGCGTGCTCCCAACACGCAGAATTCGCAGACGAGTCCATGCTGCTCGCACGGACGTTTCAGTCCTGCTTCATTTCCCAACGGCGTCCGCCTCTTGCCTCTTGCCTTCTGCCTCTTGCCTCTCTTCAGATTTCCAAACAAACCCATTTTGTCCGGCAATAATACAACATGGTGCAAAGCGTAATATCATACGGTTACAGACGTTATGTCTGAAATCCAGCGGAAGCCGACGTGTCGCCCCTCTACCGCACGAACCCATTTTCGACGTTTCGACGTTTCGACGTTTCCTTGAGCGCCCCAATACCGAACGAACCCATTTTCGACGTTTCGACGTTTCGACGTTTCCTTGAGCGCCCCAATACCGAACGAACCCATTTTCGACGTTTCGACTTTCGACGTTTCGCCGTTTCGACGTTTGACCCCCTTGCGACCAACTTCTCCAGAGGAGACCCTAATGGGCTCCACGCATGGCCTCCTCGGATCATCCGATTTCCAGTAGGAGAGTGGGGCCCGTGAACCGATGGCGTTGCGGATTACTGGGCTTGGCCGACGAAGGCCGGGTCTTGCTCGAGGCGATCGTTTCCCACCCGGACGTCGAACTCGTCGCCCTGGGCGATCCCGAACACCCCTCGCTGCGGGAAACGGCCGAAACTCACCGGGCGCAGGCGTTTGAAGATTGTCGTTCACTGCTGATGGCGGCCGCACCGCAAGCGGTTTTCGTCGCGTTGCCGGCCTACCAGGCTGCCGATTACGTGCGTACGGCCGCCGAGCACGGCATTGCTGTCTTTCAACTCGCCCCGTGGGCGATCCACTTCGAGGCCGCCTCGGGGCTGGTGCATCGCTTCGAGCGCGCTGGAGGTCGACACGTCATTGCACGCCCCTGGCAGATCGAACCCGCGTATGATCGACTCCGTAAGACGCCCGAACTGCTCGGGCGCGTCTATGCCGTGGAGGTCGCCGTGGTCGGCACTCCATCCGCCCGGCAGGGGTGGCGCGCCGACGTGCACCGCGCCGGCGGCGGCACGCTCTTTCACGACGCCTACGCACCCCTGGATATACTGGTCACGCTGTGCGGGCTGCCGGAACGAGTTTACGCGACGGCGGCTTGGGTCCCCGGGCCGGGTACCCCGCGCCCCTATGACACCGAGGATGCCATGTCGGTGGTCTGCCAATACTCCCAGGACCGCTGCGCCACGATCACCAGTTGCCGCGCGGCTGATGAACTCGACTGGAGCATCACGCTGCACGGGGCTGCGGCCACTGCCCGAATTTCACCCCGGTCCCTGCGGATCACCAAGCTCAGCGGAGAGCGCGTCTGCGAAACGCGCGTGCGGACGCGCAACCGCTACAGCCTCGCCGTAAACACGTTCGTCACTTCGTTGGCCAGGCCAACCGAGACCCTGTTGTCCGCGTCGCGCGACCATCTGCCCACGATGGCGGTGCTGCAGGCGGCCTATCTCTCCGCCAAGACCGGCTACCCCGAATCCCCGGCCAAGTTCCTGGAACTGACCGGCGACGCGACATAGTGTAAATCCTTAATTACTCATGTCGCCGGGTGTGCCACTGCTCTGTGAGCAGTGCTTTCCGTAGGTGGCGTCCTGCCGCCGACACTGCCGGGACGGCAGCGGCACGCCAAGGTGATCGACTCCCAACCCGCGGATTAAGGTGCGTCGGTGGACGGGCACGAGCGGACATGAACCAGGAGCCCAAGTGGGCGTCGCCGGCGGCGCTTCTTGGGAGCGCCGGGGATGCGGATTTCCGGTTTTCGCGGCTCGGCGGATTCGGCCACGCGGATGGCCTCGTCCGGCGTTCTGGCAAGCAGGTCGGCGTCGACTTCTTTCCACAGGCCGTCTGCACGGTTGAACACCCCGCCGGAAACCATCACGTTCATCGTGGGATTGGAGCCTACCTCGCGGATGAGATCGATGAGGGCCCGTACCCCAGGCGCCCCCTGCGGTTTGGTCCCGCAGATCAAGAGGACCTCCGGGCGCAGTTGGCCGACGAGTGCCAGGACCTCGTCATTGGGGACGCCGCCGCCGATAAAGTAGACTTCCCAACCGCGCGTTTCAAAGAGGTCGGCCGTCACCTGCGCCGCGACCTCTTCGGATTCCCCCTGCGCACAGCCGACGAGGAGGCGTTTGCCGTTGGCCGGCAGGTATTCGAGCGCGGGTTGGAGTTGCGTGCCAACGCACCGGTTGATCCGCACGGCCATGTGCTCGGTGGCGGCGTTAATGCGGTGTTCCCGATACAGGCGGTCGACATGGTCCAGCGACGGCCACACGACTTCACGGAGCAGTTGATCCGCAGTTTTCCGGCCCCGCAATTCTCCGGCGACGAGGCTGCGGCACGCGTTCCGATCACCACCGAGCAGAGGTTCCAGGTACCGGTCAAGCAGGGAGGGGGAAGGCGCCATGCACGGACTCCTCGTCCAGCAGACCGGCCCACTGGCGGAGCTGGGCCTCCTGCCCGGTCCCGTCGAGGGTCCGCTGGGCGCTGTTTTCGGAGAGAATCCCCGGGTTCCACCCGGGCCGCGTGAACTTACCGTACCGTTTCCCGTCAGGTACGGCGGAGAGTCAAAACGGCTCGGCGAGCCGCTCTTGTAGGCCATGTATCGACGCCGCATCTGGAAAATCTTGAAGCAGGCTTTGCGCTGCGAAGGCGCGAAGAGCCGCGAGCTTGAGCCCGCGCAGGCATCGCACCGGCGCGAAGCCCGCGGCTACGCTACGGCCGGGAGGGGGTGCGTGTCATCGAGCGTCCGATCACATCGGGCGGGTATGCAAAGGGGAGTCGCCTCCGCGCAGATAATGCGCCGGACGCGGCATCCATCGCAGCCCGAAGGCCTGACGCGATCGTAGCCGGGGGCAAACGCAGCGTCACCTTGGTAGAACGCCCACCGCTTTCTCAAAGGCTGAAAGCCTTGCACAAAAGAACGCCACCGGTGAAACTCTGTTTCTATGGCGTCGACCTTCACCGGATAGGGTATGACCAACTATGTCGTCTGAACGACTCACCGAACGCATCCTGAAGTTCGTGGCCAGCACGGAGTACCGCCCGCAGCAGGTAAGCGGTCTGGCCCGCGCCCTGGGTGTTGCCGAGGACGAATATGGTGACTTTCACCAGGCCGTCAAAGCCCTGATGAAATCCGGCCGCGTGGTGATGGGGGCAGGCCATGCCCTCATGCTGCCCGAACCGGGCGGGAAGATTTTCGGGAAGTTTCGCGCCAATCCCCGGGGTTTTGGCTTTGTCATCCCCGATTCGCCACAAGCCCACGGCGACTTGTATATCCCGGAGGGCCACGCCCAAGGGGCCTTGACCGGCGATGCGGTGTGTGCCGCTGTGCTGAAACGCGGCAAGCGCCGCGGGAAGATGCTCTACGAGGGACGTATTCTGCAGATCATCTCCCGGAGCGACAGCCGGTTCGTTGGCGAACTCCAACGCGGACTCGGCCACTGGTTCGTACGCCCGGACGGCAACACCTTCCACGCACCCATCTTCATTGGTGATGTGGGGGCCAAGCGTGCCACGGCCGGCGATCAGGTCGTCGTAGAGATGACCGAGTACCCCGCGCCGGGGCGGGACGCGCGCGGCGTCATTGTGGAGGTGCTCGGGCAGCGCGGCGCCCCCGGCGTCGACCTGTTGAGCATCATTCGCCAGTACGGGTTCCGCACCGAATTCCCCGAGGACGTCCTGGCCGAGGCGCGTCGCGTGACCATCGACTACAACCCCGACGCCGCGCTCGCCGGGCGAGACGACCTCCGCGACCTGACCGTGATCACCATCGACCCGGAGACTGCACGGGACTTTGACGACGCCATCTCCATCCGCCCGTGCGCGGGCGGCCGGGTCGAACTCGGCGTGCACATTGCGGACGTGGCCTACTTTGTGTGCCCGGGCGGCGCGCTCGACAAAGAAGCGCGCGAACGGTCCAACAGCGTGTACTTCCCGAGTTACGTGGTCCCCATGCTGCCCGAAGTGCTGTCGAATGGCTTGTGCAGTCTGCAAGAGGGCCAGCCGCGATTGGCCAAGAGCGCCTTCATCACCTACGACAGGAAAGGCAAGGTGGTTTCCGCCCGCTTTTCCAACAGCTTGATCCAGTCGTCCAGGCGGCTCACCTACCAGGAAGCGACGGTGATCCTCGAAGGCCGATCCGAGGGATACGACGAGGAAGTCGTCGCCCTCCTCAAAGAGATGGAGCGGTTGGCCAAGGCGATTCAGGCCCGGCGGATGCGCGACGGCATGTTGGTGCTCAATCTGCCCGAAGTCGAAGTGGTGTTGAACGACACGGGGGAAGTGGTCGGCGTGCAGCCCGAAGACACCGGCTTTTCGCACACCATCATCGAGATGTTCATGGTCGAGGCCAACGAGGCGGTCGCCCGTTTGCTTGCCGGCCTGGGTGTGCCCAACCTGCGGCGCATCCATCCCGAACCGGACGAGCGGGCCGTCGAGGCGTTGGGACGATTCCTGAACGCCCTGGGCCTCAAAGCACCGAAGTCGGCAGACCGCCGGACGCTCCAGAAGCTGTTGGCCGAAGTGGAGGGTAAGCCGGTCCAATTCGCCGCCCATCTCGCCGTGCTGCGTTCGATGGCCCAGGCGGTTTACTCGCCCAAACCGGTCGGCCATTTCGCCCTGGCTTCGGAAGATTACCTCCACTTCACCTCGCCGATCCGGCGTTATCCCGACTTGACCATCCACCGCCTGCTGGATGCCTATTTGCTAGGTGAGTTGGGCCGGCGCAGAGGGCGCCGGGAGTGGCCGACGGTGGCCGCCCTCCAGGCCTTGGGCGACCTGTGCAGCACCCACGAGCGACGTGCGGAAAACGCCGAGCGGCAGTTGAAGTTGGTCTACCTTCTCAGGCTTCTGCAGCATCGCCTGGGTGAGAGCTTCGACGGCATCGTCACCGGCGTCACCCACTTCGGCGTGTTCGTGCAGTTACCGGACTACCTGGTGGAGGGTCTGCTCCGGTATTCCGATTTGCCCGAAGACTGGTGGGAGGTGGACGTCGACTCCGGCCGCGTGGTCGGCGAGCGAACCGGGCAGCGCATGACCATCGGCGACCGCTTGAAAGTAACCGTGGCCGCGGTGGACCTCGGCACGCGGCAACTGGATCTCGCACCGGCCGGGCCGCTCGGCGGCGCGCGGCAGCGGGCGCCGGCGACGGCCGCGGCCGGCGCTTCCGCACCTCGCCGGCGACGCAAAAGCACCGAAAGAGCTTCGCAACGCCGCACCGCCGGGCGCAAGGGGCGCCGAAGCCGTTGACACTCAAAAGGCCGGTTCTTACGCTACCGGCCAGACCCGGCGGCGTGGGCCGGGCCGAGCACCGCGAACCACTAGGTGAACCGTGTATCTATCGCCCCTGCACGACACGCACGTTCGACTCGGCGCCAAGCTGGTCGAATTCGCGGGTTGGAACATGCCGGTGATGTATCGCGGCATCATCGAGGAGCACACCTACACCCGCCACGGCGCTTCCCTCTTCGATGTCTCGCACATGGGCCGGCTGCAGTTCGCCGGAGACGACGTGGAAGGTTGTTTACAGCGGGTCTGCACACGGAATCTCAGCGACATGCAAGTCGGTCAAGGCCGCTATTCGCACATCTGCCGGGAGGACGGCGGAATTCTCGACGACGTGATCATCTCGCGCGACGAGAACCGCTGGCTGATGGTGTGTAACGCCTCCAACCGCGAGAAGCTGGTGAACTGGATCCGGCAACACACGACCGGACGCAAGTTCCAGTTGACCGACCTGACCTTCGAGACGGCGATGGTGGCCATCCAGGGCCCCAAAGCGGTGGAGGAATGCAGTCGGCTGCTGCCCTTCGACCTGAAGTCGATCAAACGCTACGGGTTCCTCGCCGGTGTATACCTGACGTTCAGCTACGTGATCTCCCGAAGCGGATACACCGGGGAGGACGGATTTGAGATCACCGTGCCGGCCAAGGTGGTCCCGCTGTTGGTCCCGAGGCTTTTCGGTGACCACGAGGTGGAAGCGACGACGCTCATTCGACCGGCTGGCCTAGGCGCTCGCGACACGCTGCGGTTAGAGGCGGCCATGCCGCTCTACGGGCACGAACTGAGCGAAGCCTGGGACTCCCTGACCGCCGGTCAGGGCTGGTGCGTCGATTTGAACAAGGATTTCATCGGCGCCGACGCCATGCGCAAACTCCACGCCCACGGACTCAAGCGCACCATCGTGGGCCTGGAACTGGAAGGCCGGCGAACAGCCCGGCAGGGCTATGAGGTCTATGCCGGTGACCGGGCGGTGGGTGCGGTGACCAGCGGATGTCTCAGCCCCACCCTTGGCAAGAGCATTGCCATGGCCCTGGTCGGCGCGGACTTCGCCGACGAGGGCCGCGAGTTGACGGTGGACTTAAGCGGCAAGCCCAATCCCTGCAAGGTGGTGAAGTTGCCGTTCTACAAACGGTCGAAGACGTAGGGTGGGCATGGCCCACCATTTCAGACTCCGAAACAGGCAGACCCCACATGAGCTTACCAAGCGACAGAAAGTACTCCGCGACCCACGAATGGTATCTGGTGACCGGCGACGTGGTGACCATGGGTATCACCCAGTTCGCCGCTGATGAACTGACCGACATCACTTACGTCGAGTTGCCCAAACCGGGCATGCCGGTGGAGGCCGGTCAACCTTGCGGACAGTTGGAATCGGTCAAGGCCACCTCGGACCTCTATTGTGCCGTGAGCGGCACGGTCCTCGAGCGGAACGAGGAGTTGACCGACCACCCCGAGCGCGTGAACGAAGACGCCTTTGGTGCCGCCTGGATGCTGAAGATTCGGGTCCAGGACCTGTCGGTGCTCCAGCAGTTGATGGACGCCGCCGCTTACGAGAAGCACATCGCCGAGTCCTAGCACCGATGAACGTCTCCCGCATGCGCTGGGCCGACCGCTGGCTGGGGATCCCCACCTGCGCTGTCCTCACGCTGTTTCGCCGATTGCAGGACCCCATCCACTCCCGCCGCCCCCTGCCGCTCCGCCGCATCTTGTTCGTCAAGTTGGCCGAGCAAGGTTCCACCGTTCTGGCCGCCCCGGCCATCAGCCAGGCGGTCGAAATGGTGGGCCGTGACAACGTGTTTTTCCTGGTTTTTGAGGAAAACCGCTTTATCCTCGACGCGATGGAACTGATCCCGGAACAGAATGTAGTGACCATCCCCACCGGCAGCATCTCCTCCGCCGTCGGCGGTGCGCTCCGTGCGGTGCGGCGACTGCGGAAGGAGCATCTGGACGCGGCCATTAACCTGGAGTTTTTCGCCCGCTCGTCGGCTGCGCTCAGTTGGCTCAGCGGGGCTCCTCAGCGTGTCGGGTTTCATGCATTTGCCGGCGAGGCCTCCTATCGCGGCGACCTGATGACCCATCGCTTGTCTTTCAACCCGCACCTGCACACCAGCCAGACGTTCTACGTGATGGTCGAGGCCCTGAACTGTCCGCCGGAACAACTCCCCGCGCTCGCCCTGCAACCACCGCTAGTGAATCACTCGCCACCTTCGTTCAAGCCGCAAGCCCGTGAAGTGGGTGAGGTGAATGATCTCCTACGCCGCGTGACGGGTCGGCTGAAAGTCGGCCCGCTCATTCTGCTCAATGCCAATTGTAGCGACTTACTGCCGCTACGGCGGTGGCCCACCGCGAACTACATCGACCTCGCGCGCCGTTTGCTGGGGCGCTACGCGGAAGTCTATGTCGCCCTCACCGGAGCATCCGAGGAAACGGCTGACGGCCAACGTCTCGCGAAAGAGATCGGATCGGCGCGTTGTTTCAGCCTGGCCGGCCGGACGACGCTGCGGCAACTGCTCGTCCTTTATTCCGTCGCGGAAGTGTTGGTGACCAACGACAGTGGGCCGGCCCACTTTGCGACGCTCACCCCGATCGACGTGGTCACCTTGTTCGGCCCCGAGACGCCGAAGTTGTTTGCCGCCCAGTCGCCGCGCAATCACGTGCTCTGGGCCGGCGTCGCGTGCAGCCCGTGCGTCAATGCCTACAACGACCGTCAATCATTCTGCCCGGACAACGTGTGCATGCAGCGTATCACGGTCGACCAGGTGTGCGATCAGGTGTGCGCGGTCTACGAACGCCGGACTCGTTGACGGAAAACCCGGAAAAAACGAGTGAAGCGATTGGCGGGGTGGCCCACCTCCTCACGAGGTGGGGGACATGAAGACGGAGGTCGTCAGGTGGGCTACGTCAAGAGACGACGAGCCACCCGAAATGCGATCTTGTAAGCCCCCATCTCCGGAGGAGATGGGCCACCCAGCCGGGATTCACGTGAAATACACGATGTCCGTTGCCGTCGAGCAGCCTGCTTGGGTAGAATACTGGTCGCAGGTCCGATAAATGCAAACCTCGGGATAGAAGGCCCCGTGTCAAATTCGAGGGCAATCCGGTCTAGAAGCTGATGGCCCGCCTACTAGACGGCGGAAACGGGGGCGAGACGTGCCCGGACTGGGTTACGTACTCGGTTTCTTTTGCCGCGCGCGGGGCGAACCGTGCGGTGTTACTGAGCGAATGGATCCGCAGTGCGGACTCCGGTTCGATCTGATGGTAAAGGTGTACTTGTTTAACGGTGGGTGGAGGTTCCATCGACCTCCAGAAAGGGAAGGATGATTATGTCAACGCAGCACGTTTCAAAGCAACGGAGACGAACGAGCGGGGTCCGCATTCGTAGGCCATGGGTGCAATCGGTATTGCTGGTGATGATGTGCGTCGGGAGCGTGCCGACACTCCTGTGGGCCCAGACGGGTACGGACGTGATTCCGGCGGGGATCGACGCCTTCCAAACCATGGGCTATGTGGACGGTCAGTCCTACAGTTACTACGACTTCTCGTAGAAACCGATCCCGGCAGGTTTCTTTCATCCCCAATCCGCCGCCTTCAACGGTATCATCCACTTCATGGGCCGTCCTATCAATATTTACACCCTGAGCGCCGCGGACACGTTAGTCAGTCGCGGAGCAGTGGAGTTCAACGATCCGTTATCGACGACGGCCACGGCGACAACCTGGATTCAGATGCAGCAACTGTCCACGCAATCGGTGGAATTGGTTCAGGTCACGGTGGACGGATGGTTGACCCAACTCTGGCACGCCAAGGCCCAGAGCGGAGCGTCGAACCCCGGTTACATCACCGTGACGCGCACCAGCCAGTGGTCGGACGGCGTGGGTTTGCGTCCGGCGTCTGGTTATTGGGATTCCCAATTACCGGTGGCCATCGGCTTCGAGTTTGGTCGCCTGGCGGATTCGGCCATCACACTCTCCACGGCGGCGGACTTCTCGGACACGGTAGTGGCCCAAGGCACGTGGGTGAGCGATGCCGTCTTGGATGTGTTGCCGCCGGCGTTCGTGCATCCCGGAACCTCGGGTTTTGTGCTCAATATCGCAGGGTATCCGGAACCACAGTATTACAATCCCTTTTTCGGCGACATCATGGAATTTCCGCTGCGCCGCGGGAACCACAGCGGTCGCTGTCCTGTCTGCGACTCGCCCGAGGAGATGGGCTTCGAACCGCAGATGAAGCCGTCCGATCTCGTCGCGGGCAACTGGCAGGAGGTGGTCACCAATCCCACCTTGTGGGCCGACAACCAACCAGAAGGGCCCGTCGGTCCGGGGGAAACCTTGTTCGGTTACCACCTGACCGGCGGGGCGATGTATATCAACGCTCGGGCCGTCGATCCGGACGGTCGCAAGGTCACTTACGTTCAGCAGGTGACCGTCCCGATGCCGCCGGAAGCCACCTTGTTCCCCTCGCCCGCGGGGACCGTTTTTGACCCGGCGGTGGTGGCGGCGTTGCAGGCTGCGGGCCTGAGTCTGGCACAGATCGCACGGCTCGAATCCCAAGGTCCGCCGGTCCACTCGGGGATCATCGCGATGATCCGGGCGGAAAGCGTGGTGGATCCCGCGGCCACGCCGGGGCAAGTGCTCTACACTTACGACGGCTACCAGACCGGCACCGGTCCGCTCCAGCAGTTCTTTGCTCCGGGGGAGACCTTGCGGCTGGTCATGCTGCTTTATGGCGACGGGTGGTGCACGGGATTCATGGACCGCCTGCCGGCTCCCTTGGCAGGCGACTGTGACGGTGACGGCGACGTGGATTTCCTCGATTTGGCCATCTTCGTGGGGTGCATGACGGGACCGATCTCGCCGGGACAGCTTTCGCCGCAATGCGCCGAAGCGGACATTGAAGAGGACCTGGACGTGGACTTTTTCGACTTCTGGGTCTTCCAGCTTAACTTCGGCTATTTGCCGCCGGGGCCGCACCTGGAAAGCTATTCCCATGGCGATTGCCGTGGCGGTACAGGCACTGGGGCGCCCTGTGCCCAGAACGATGAAATCGACCTGTCGGTCTTGGGAGACACCTTGCACGCGATCCACAAGAACGCGACTTACAACTGCTGCCTGGATGACATCGTGGTCGATTTCTCCGCCAGCGGCAACCTCTTGCACTTCTCGGAGCTGGAAGTATTCACCACGCCATGCGACTGTGTGTGTTGCTACGATGTGGAAGCTACGGTGGTGGGTTTATCGCCGGGGACGTACACCGTGGAATACCACTGGTATGACTACGAAACCGGCAGCGCGCGCAGCGAGGTGCAGGAGATCATCGTTCCGTAAGGCCACCTGCCCGAACCGCTGGAGCGCGTAGAGTCAGAGCTTCATTAGTCAAGCTGGGCCAGTGAGCAGGAATGGCCCACCTCATCCGGAAGGTGCGTGTTTAGCGTGGGTGGCATGGGTCCCGTCAAAGGCACCAAGCCTTTGATGGACCCGTGCTCGAAGGCACGTGGTCACGGGTCTGCCTCGCTTCGAAAAGGCGGCGAGGCAGACCCATGCCACCCTGGTTCTCGCTGCTCATTCTCCATGGTCAACATGTACTCGGGTCCCCGCCGTCTCCCCAGGAGAGGGGCATCCCGCCCCAGGGTGGACAATTCATGAACGGGATAATAGTGTGGCAGAGTCCCAGGACCCGCTGTGACGGAAAGCCCGGAAAAAACGAGTGAAGCGATTGTCGTGGTCGCGCAGAGCGACAAGCGACAGTGGGTTGCCGTCGGCGTCGGCGCTCTGGTCGTTGCCGCCGTTTATCTCTACCGACTCGACCGGCCGCTTCTATGGGGCGATGAGGCCGACACCGGGATTCTTTCCCGGAACGTTTTGCGTTTCGGCGTTCCCACGGCGTACGACGGCCGGAATCTAAGCTTCTTTGACGGCGGGACTCAGCTTAGTGAGGGGCTGCTGTCCGCGAGAATCCCTTGGGTTCAGTATTACCTCGGGGCGCTGTCACTGAAGGTCTTTGGCGACAGCACCCAAGGCCTCCGCACGATTTTCGTCCTGATCGGGGTCACGGCGTTCCTGCCGATCTTCGCGGTCCTGAGAAACCGGCTACCGCACCCGGTGATCATGACGGTCCTGGTCCTGGCCTCGCCGCAGGTCGTGCTGTTCCACAGGAATGCACGCTACTATTCGATCTTGACCTTGTTGTACGCCATCCTGCTTTGGCATCTGTCCCATACCTATCAAAACAGAAAGTGGCGCTTCGCCGTGGCTACAGTTTGCCTGGTCCTGCTGTACCACACCCATTCGGCGGCCGCCGTGTGCGCCTCTCTGTCTGTGCTGTTGTTCTGTGTCCTGAAACGACGGCCAGCCTTCCTCGAGCACCTGCTCGCCTGCGGCCTCGGCTGCGGTTCGTGGCTCATCTGGTGGAAGGCACTGGGCCGAACGTGGGTCCCGCCCCCGCCGCTCCTGGCCATTCTGAGGGACGACCCGGCGGCGTGGCTGGGCTTCTGCCTGACGGGGCTGAAGGTCACCGTGTTAGACCTCGATGCCGTGACCTGTTTTCCAATCCTCGCCTGGGCGGTCGTGCTCGCTTGCGGCTGGTTCAAAGCGCCTGGCGCGCTGCGGGAGGCACTGCGCGATCCGCTGGTCACGTTCATACTCATCAGCCTGGCCGTGCAGAGCTTCGTCCTGGCAAGTTGCTTTGGCTACGAAGCCGGACAGAAATACGCCCTCCTGCGCTACATGCCGTACCTGGTGACTTTTTCGCTGGTCCCGCTTTTTATCTTTATGCATACGCTCCTCAGGCACGGTGCGCTCTTGACGGCAGCCTGTGCGGCGGTGGTCGGGGTCAACGCTTTCACCCTGTCCTTCTGGACCGGGCCCTCGTGGGGAGACATTCCAGTCTCGTGGTGGCCGCCGGTATATCGAGAGATACTCCAGCCACCCACTCGGGCCTGGGACGGGGTCATGGACGTGATTCGTCGTTCGGCCGCCCAGCCCCAGGATGAGGAGACCATGCTGGTTGTCCCGGACTGGATGGATACGACCGCCATCTTCTACTTGGGCGATCGGTTTCTCATCATTCCGCACGTGGAGAAAGGTTCCAGCGCTGAAGGGCGGGTCCGCAGAGCCATTGGCGCGGAAGCCTACCGGCGTTTTGATCGGCCGCCGAAGTACGCCGTGGACTGCTTCGGCGAGTTGGCCGCGCCACCGGGATACCGACGGATAGAAATACCCAGTTTCAGCGTCAGGCCCGACGACGGCGCCCGACCGGAATTGACCCGACATGCCTTCACGCGGAAAAACCCCGTGGGGGTGGTTTACCTGTTTGAGCGACTGGAATGAGCCGTCGGACGGAGAAGTTCACGCGCGGCGGGGAGGCAGAGCCTCAGGTGGCGAGACCGCGCGTCCTTAACACCACGGCCCTACCAGCCTGTGGTGAAAGTGGCCGAGAGCGGTGTGGCACGGGCATCTTGCCCGTGGAAGCAAAGGCTGGAAGCCTGTGCCACAACTTTTGCCACGGGCTGCTACGGGCGGGTAGCATTGCTTTGCTCACGCTCGTGGTCTACGTCCCTGCTATGCGCGCGGGGTTCACTTGGAACGACGACACTTTCCTGTACGACAACCCGCTGATCCGGGCTGATGATGGGCTTTACCGTTTCTGGTTTACGACCCAAGCCCCGGACTACTTCCCGCTCGTCTCGACCACGTTGTGGCTGGAGTGGCGGCTGTGGGGTACGGACGTGCGGGGCTACCACGTCGTCAACGTACTGCTCCACGCCCTCAGCTCGGTGCTCCTCTGGCGCCTGCTGCGCAGGTTGGCCGTACCCGGGGCGTGGCTGGCGGCGTTGGTCTTCGCCGTCCATCCGGTCAACGTGGAGTCGGTGGCCTGGATCACCGAGCGTAAGAACACGCTGCCGATGGTGTTCTACCTGTTGACCGTGCTGTTGTATCTGTGGTTCGAGCGCGAGCCGCGGCGGCGGTGGTATGGGTTGGCCCTGTTCGCTTTCCTGTTGGCCCTGCTGAGCAAGACGTCCGTGGTGATGTTGCCGTTCCTGCTGCTCGGCTGTGCCTGGTGGCAACGGCGCCGCATCGCGCACCTCGATCTGCTGCGGAGCGTTCCGTTCTTCGTCCTGGCGTTGATCTTCGGTCTGCTGACGGTATGGTTTCAGTACATCCAGGCGATCGGAGAGGACGTGGTCCGCACGGACAGTTTCGGATCCCGTTTGGCAGTCGCCGGCTGGGCGGTCTGGTTTTATCTGTACAAAGCCCTCCTCCCCTTCGGGCTTTGCTTCATCTACCCGCGGTGGCAGGTGAACACCACCTCGTTCGTTCCCTACCTTCCGAGTGCGGCGCTGACGGCGGTCTTGGCCGTCCTGTTTGCGTATCGCCGGACCTGGGGTCGACCGCTGCTGGCCGGACTGGGGTATTTCGTGCTGACGCTCTTCCCGGTGTTGGGGTTCCTCAACATCTATTTCATGCGATATTCACTGGTCGCCGACCACTGGCAGTACACGTCGATCGTGGGGATTATCACGCTCGTCGTCGGAGTGGGGGCGCATGTCGTCCGTGCCCGGGGGCAAGCCGTGCGCACCGCCGTAGCGCTCGGGGCGGCGCTCGTCGTCGGGTCGTTTTCGGTGCTCACCTGGCAACGGGCCAACCTCTACCGCGACGAGGAAGCGCTGTACCTGGACACGCTGGCCAAGAACCCGTCGGCCTGGCTGGCCCATAACAACCTGGGACAGGTCTATCAGCAGCGCGGCCGGCACGCCGATGCGATCAAGCATCTAAATCAAGCGCTGGAACTCTATCCCGGCTACGCTCTGGCACATTTCAACATGGGCACGGTGCTGGCGGATTTGGGCAACCTGGACGAGGCCATCCGGCACTATGAGGAGTCGTTGAAGCTGAACCCCCGGGCACCCGATGTTCACAGCAACCTCGGGGGGATGCTGGTCCGGCAAGGCCGGCTGGAAGAGGCCCGCGCCCATTTCGCCACGGCAGTGGGTCTGGCCCCGCGCTGGTTCGACGCCCGGTACAACTTGGGACAAACCCTGGTCCTGCTCGGGCACGCCGACGAAGCGATCGTCCAACTCGAGGAGGCACTGCGGATCAACCCCGACTCTGCACCCGCCCGCTATCACCTGGGCAATATTCTGGCCAACCAAGGCCGCCCCGATCTAGCCGTCGCTCATTTTGCCGAGACGGTTCGGTTGGCGCCGGACTGGGCGGAGGCGCATAACAACCTCGGCCGGGCCCTGGCAGCGCTGGGAAAGCTGGAGGAGGCGGTCGACCATTATGCGGAAGCGGTGAGGCTCGCACCGGGCTTCGCCCTGGCCTACCGGAACCTCGGGGCGGCCTTGGCGGATGGGGGGCGGCTGGACGAGGCCGTGCAAGCGTATACCCAAGCGCTGAGCATCGAACCCCAGAATGCCGACGTGCACTGTCGCTTGGGTGACCTGCTGGCTCGCCAAGGGCGGGCGGACCTGGCGGCCCAGGAATACCGGCGGGCCCTGGAGGTCGAGCCGGATCACCCTCAAGCCCGCCAGGGCCTAGAGGCCGTTTCCGGCCCGCCCGGACGGTAAAGCCGCTTGATTCGGCTCGCCGGGAGGCTCGCCCTCCCGGTTTTCCAACGTTTCTTGCCACACCCTTCTAGGACTGGTTAAGGCTCGCCCGTTGCAGGATGCACCCGCGGCCGACACAATATGGCCGAATGCTTCGCGACACGTGGAAGTGTTTTGCCATACGTTGAACACGTGCGGGCAAACGCTACCCACGGGGACCTTTAATCCAGATGACCAAAGTCCGCAGCAAGTCGGCCCGAGGCCAGCGCGGCTCGGCCACGGCGCCCGCCGTGCGTGCTGCGTCTGTGAAGGTGGATGTCCAGGGCGCTGGTCCGCCGCACGGGCCGTACGACCTGTTCGCCCACGTGGCCGTGCCGGGACTTTTCCTGGTGTTCGTCTGGCTCTGGCACCCGTTTCATGACGTCTTCGAGTTCGACCCGGACGAAGGCAACAACGTGATCAAAGCCCTGATGCTCGCCCGCGGGCATCCTCTGTATACCGAAATCTGGAGCGATCAGCCGCCGTTATTCACCTACATGCTCCGCGGCTGGTTCGCCCTCACCGACTGGACGGTGGCTCAGGCCCGGCTGCTGGTTCTGCTGTGCTCCGCGGTTCTGGTGTGGACGCTGTACCAGACGGTCCGCCTGTCGTGGGGGCGGGTGGCGGCGCTGGCGGCGGCGTTCATGTTGGTCACGTCGTACCGCTACCTGGCGCTGAGCGTTTCGGTGATGCTGGGCCTGCCCACGCTGATGTTCGCCATGTTGTCGATTTACACGCTCGTCCGATACCGGCAACGGCCGCATGGGCTGTGGCTGGCGGCGTCGGGCGTGTTCCTGGTGCTGTCGCTGTTTACCAAGCTGTTTGCTCTGCTGGTGGCGCCGCTGATTCTGGGCGCGGTCCTGCTCTCCGCCTGGTCGAGGCGGCGAGAGCCGGAGCAGAAGGGCCATTGGCTCCGAGCGCCGGCGCTGTGGTGCGGCAGCTTCGTGCTATCGGGGGCGATCCTCTTCCTGCTGACCGTTCCCATCAAAGACCTGACCCAATTGCTCCAGCCGCACCTGGACGCCAGGAAAGAGATGAGCGGCACGGGGTTCGACGAGGTGTTTCGGGGCATGGTCAAGGCCGACTATGCCTTTGCCTTGCTCGGGCTCGTGGGGTTGCTGCAAACCCTGCGCAAGCGCGCGTGGTTTTCGCTCGTGCCGGCGGTCTGGTGCGGGTTGGCCTATGTCTCGCTGGGAACCCATCGGCCGTTGTGGTACCACCATTATCCACTCCTGGGTGTACCACTGTGCTGGATAGGAGGGATCGGGATGGGTGCGCTGTTCTCCCCCGAGCTCTGGCGGAGCTGTTGGCCCTGGCGTGGGCCCGGGTCGGTCTGGCCTGCGCTGACCTTATCCCTGAGCTTCAGTTTTGGGGCGCTGGCGGCCACGCACCTCCCCAGCAAGTTCAAGCGGGAACGGGACTATGCGCAAGCCTACGCCAAGGATACTCCCAGCGATCGCTACACGGTGGCCGTGCTGAAGCAATTCCGGGAGCGCACGGACTACGCGGTCACGGACCGGCAGATCTTCGCCTTCAGCGCCGGGATGATCGTTCCGCCCGAGCTGAGCGTCACGTCGGTGAAGCGGATGCGGAGCGGGCACCTGAGTATGGAAACCTTGATCGGCCTGCTGCAACGGTACCAGCCGGGGGTGATCCATTTCTCCTGGCGGAAACGGATTCCCATGACGCGGGAGTTGAACGAATATTTGGCAACCCACTACTCGATGCTGTACGCCGATCCGCGCGGCAACCGGTGCTACGTGCTCCAGACCCTGGCGGTCGATCCGCTGGAGACCCTGGAACGCGCCGCGGCTGAGGTACCCGGGTGCTGGGAAGGGCAGTATAATCTGAGCGTGCAGTTGGCCGACTTGGGGCGGGAGCAGGACGCCGCCCGAGCCTTGGCCGAGGCCAAGAGGTTGAAAGCCTTGAACGACCGCTGACCCGTGAGGCCGGTGCGTGGCGAGCCGCTTTGGCGGTGGGGAATGGGAATGACGCCGCGTGGGAGCGAACATGAAGATCCAATCCATTAAATCACACCCTCAAGTGGACGTGACCCTCGACGGCGCTCGCGGGGCCCGGATGCGGATGCTGATCGGACCGGACGACGGGGCGCGCAATTTCCACATGCGCCACTTCGAAGTCAGCCCAGGCGGGTGTACGCCGCACCATAGCCACGACTACGAGCACGAGTTGCTGGTCCTCAAGGGCGAGGGGGTGGCCGTCAGCCTGCACGGTGAACGGCCGTTCAAGGCGGGCGACGTGATCTTCATTCCCGCCAACGAGCATCATCAGCTCGTCAACCGGTCGGGCGAGCCGTGCGAGCTGATCTGCCTCATTCCGGCCCCGCAGGATTGCTGCCGGTAGAGGCGCCCACGGGGGTTGAGGCATGAAGACGTGTCATGGAGAGAACCAGAGGATGATTCCAATCCGTCCGCAACGAGACGCGCTCCTCCACGCCAGTGTTCCAACGCTGCCAAAGTCTCGGGTGTGCCACTGCTCTGTGAGCAGTGCTTTACAGGAGGTCTTCTGCGAACAGCACTGCCGAGACGGCAGTGGCACACGAGTGGGGCCGACACCGAACCCGCAAGTGAAGGCGCGTCGGGGCACTTGGAGAGGGGTCTGCTGCGCCGCCCTGCTGGCCGTTGCCGTCTCCTGGCTGTTGTCAGGGTGTCACGCCGTGCCGCAGACCCGCGTCATCGGGGAGATCGTCGGGAACGGCCGCGTGGAAGTCAGCATGATGGGCGCGGTGACCACCCTCACCGCTGTCCCCGCCTCGCACTGGCGGTTCGACCGCTGGACCGGACCGGGCGATTCTTCCACCGAGAACCCGCACACCATCGGCACCGACCGCCTCGCGTACTATACCGCGGTCTTCGTGCCGGACCGGTAAAGATGTTCATCCGGCAACTCCTTCTCTACGCACTCGCGCCCTCGGCCACGAACGACGCCGGGCGGCCTGGTAAAGCGTGACTGGACAATGGGTTTGTTTGGTAATTTCCACCAGCGCCGGGGTAAACCCGGCGGCTCGCTCGTCTGGTCAATGGGTTTGTTTGGAAATCCTGCATTCTTGGGTCTTCCAAGCGGGATTCGGGGGCCGGTGACCGTTTCTCCGGTCCGCGCGCAGGATCCCTGTGGCCGGGCCGCGGCCGGCAAGCATCCTTGAATAGAACTTGGCGCGCGCTCAGGCTTGGGTGCAGCCGGGTGGGCGCGGAGAAAGAGGATCGCACGGGGGGGCAACGGCGTGGCAAGGCCGAAGTCGGAGGATGTACGTGCTGGACGAGGGTCGCCAG
Organism: Planctomycetota bacterium; assembly: GCA_043803085.1. Classification (GTDB taxonomy): domain Bacteria; phylum Planctomycetota; class Phycisphaerae; order UBA1845; family UBA1845; genus JAAEQG01. The sequence continues at coordinate 30,589 of JAZDKM010000325.1, read as the reverse complement.
GCAAAGTGGCATGCCCAGGCCGCAACCGCGGGCATGTTGCGTCCACCAATGGCCGCCGACGATGGCGGGACGCAACATGGCCGCGCTACGCTCGGCCATGCCACCCGCCGGCAGCTTTGGCTTCGACCCTCGGCGAGCGCCGCGCGGGGCTGACCACGGAACGAGGCCGGGCGGCGTGGTAAAGCGTGACTGGACAATGGGTTTGTTTGGTAATTTCCACCAGCTTGCTCCGGTGCGCCCCTGTTCGCCCTTTGTCCCTATACTGTCATCCGCCAGAATCTTCGCACCCCGAGAAGCTTCCTGTGGCGCGCGAAGTTTCGGGAGCGCGGGATAGCCCTCACGCCGGTCCTCCACCAGCGCCGGGGTAAACCCGGCGGCTCGCTCGTCTGGTCAATGGGTTCGTTTGGAAATCCTGCATTCCTGGGTCTTCCGAGCCGGATTCGGGGGCTCGTGACCGTTTCTTCGGTCCGCGCGCAGGACCCCTGTGGCCGGGCCGCAGCCGGCAAGCACCCTTGAATAGAACTTGGCGCGCGCTCAGGTTTGGGTGCAGCCAGGTGGGCGCGGCAAGAGAGGATCGCGCGGGGGGGGCCAACGGCGTGGCCAAGCCGAGTGCGGCGTGTTGACGTGCGCGCAGAAGGCATGGCAGCGCTCCCGTTTGGCGGATAACCCGCGATCGTTCATGGCCTTCCGCAGGTCGGCGGTCTCTTGGGCCGCCCGCTTCCGCGCCGCCGCAGTGCGCGTACCCCTCGGCCATCAGTTCAATGTCGGCCGCGTAGTCCTGATCACCGAAGAAGGTCCGCCGGCGACGATTCTCTCGTTGCGTGATGAAATCAGGGCCCCAACGGGGCAATGGCTGTCAGCCCAGGCTTGCGCCGCAGGCGCTGCCGTGGGTGGGCGCGGCATAAGGCCACGTAGCCCCAACGGGCTTGTGGCCGGTGCTCCAAGCGACACAACCCCGTTTGGGGTTGTTGCCCCGCGTGGACCCCGTTCTCCCAGGGTAGTCCCGGCCCGCCGGGACAACCCTGGGCTGCAGGACAGCACGCCGTTGGCGTGCCGGAATGTAGTTTGCCCAGCGGCTAGCTGGCACAGTCCCGGACGGCCGCTCGGCTGAAGCTGGAGTCCAGCCTGCGCCTGCCGTGGCGACCGCGAAAATCAGAAGACCCGAAAAAGTAAGCCTGACCCCCTTTCTGACCTGACCCCCTTTCTGACCGCGGTGAAGGGCCGCCGGCTGCGGCCCGGCGGGGGCTGCCGCCTGCGAAGGGGCCGGTCGATTCAACCCCTGGCCGCCGCCGGTTGCTGCCGCCATCTCCAGCCATCGGCCCCGCAATCGTCTGGGCGACATACCCGGTAAACCGCGATTGCAGGATGATTTTTAGCGCCTGGGGCCGAATTGTGAGAGAAACTCCCCCTTGGCGTCACTATCTCAATGGCAGGCATTGCTGAAATGCCGCCGGAGGTTGAGCCATGCCAGCTTCGGATGCCACGCTCGTGCAAGGTGTGCTCAACGGCGACCGGAACGCCTTTGCCGAGCTGTACGACCGGTGGGCCGCCCTCATTCGCGCGATGTGCTTCGAGGCCACGCACGACCTCGACACGGCGGAGGACCTAGCCCAGGAGGTGTTCCTGCGAGCGCTGCGGAAGCTTGGGGACCTGCGCGCCCCGCCGCGATTCGTCTCGTGGCTCATGGGGATCGCGCGACACGTGTGCCGCGAATGGCGGCGGGGCCGGATCCAAGATCGGCAGCGGTTGACCAGTCTGGCAGATGATGTCCCTTCCGGCACGGAGGAGGCCCCGTGGAACGACCGGGGAACCTTTCTCCTTGAGACCGTCGCGGCGTTGCCGGAGAAGGAGCGGCTCACCATCCAAGCGTTCTACTTGCAGGGCCTGGACGCCGAACAAGCACGGACGGCCCTGGGCTTATCCCAACCGACTGTCTACCGCGTGCTGGCGTCAGCCCGTGAGCGGCTTCGCCAGGCGCTGAGCCGGCAGGAGGTGTTGCCATGAACTGCCCTAGCACGGAGCAGTGGGATCTGCTGAGCATGAACCTGGTCGGCCAATCCGACGAAACCGGCTTGCTTGCCCATGCTCAGACCTGCGAGACCTGTCGCGGCGCACTCAAGCAGGCCCGCCGGGACCATGCGACGCTGTTGCAGTTCTTCGAGGTATTCCATCGCCGGCACGAGCGGCTGCGCGAGGAGCTGATGGCGGCCGTCCCTGCCGCGTTGCCGCCCCGGGCGCATACGCGTTGGCGGGTACATTCGTGGGACGGCGTGAGACGGGTGATCACGAATCTGAACACGACACCTCGCCGGGTTGCCGCGATCTTGGCGTCAGCCGCGTGCATTCTGCTGGTGGTGGGAGTGTTTCTCATTCTCGGCCGCGGCACGGTCGCCTTCGCGTCCGTACTGGAGCGGATGCGCCAGGCCCGAACGATGGTGTGCGACTTCACCACGGTGACCACCACCGTTTTCGAAGTCGAGAGCCGGACTGAAGAGCGAACGTACCATGCGAAGCTCTCTACGTACTCCGACGGCACTACGCAGGCCGGGCGCATTGACCAGACCGATCCGCCGAGCACGCACTGGATTTTCCCCGATCATAGTGTGAGCATCGACGCGGAAGGAAAGCGGACGGTCACCCGGTTCGCGGAGCAACCGGACCCCTACGCGCGATGTGAGTCACCCGAATGGTGGTTCGGTCGCTTGCTGAAGCTGACCGAGGCCCCGGACCGCGAGTTGGGGACTGAGACCCTTGACGGGCGCGAAGTGGTCGGGTTCGAGATCGCCGGCTGGAAGCTGGGCTACGGCGCCCGGCCGACGCCCGGTGTGGACACGACGACTGCCCCCACGGCGGTCGTGCGTCTGTGGGTGGACGCGAGCACGTGCCTGCCGCTCCGCATACAAGTTGCGGATGTGATGGCAACGCGGATGCCCGGCATTTTCAGCATGAAAGTCAGCATGACCTGGGAGCACATCGCGTGGGATGTGCCGCTCGATCCGCAGTCGTTCCAGCCGCCGCCGCCCGTGGCGAGTGCGCCGGTCGAAGAAACCGAGCTGGGCTTTCTCGTGCAGGAGTTAGCGCTGCCATCGGAAGAGAAGCTGCTGGACGGATTGCGAGCGTATCCGAAACAGATCAAGGCGCTGTTGGGCGAGCGCTTCGCAGATCATCTGCGCCAGTTGATGGAGCAGGAGTCGCCTGACAATCCCGAGGTGGCGCGGGCAGGGGCGGTACTCGGCGATATCCTTGAGGTCCTGGGGGACGGCTACCCCCCGCAGCTCGACCTCTCTTCTTTCGCGTCTTCTATGCTCAAGCTCTCCATCATCGGCCCCAGCTTGGAGCGGGGCCCCGAGCTCGCGGCTCGGGCCCGCGGTGACGCGGAGGCCCTCGCGCGGTGGGACGACGAGCGCAAGGCAGCCGCCGGTAACACCGAGGCCGCTGCGCGGCTAGCCGAAAGGCGGGAGGCGGCCCGCAAAGAGCTCGAGAAGAAGCTCGAGGAGCTTGGTCGCAGCACGGTTGCGATGGGCGCCTTCTATCACCAGTTGCTCCGGGAGGATCGCGAGCCGGAGTACTTCGGCGCGACGGTAAAGCCCGGCGATTCGGACGGCGTACTGATGCGCTGGAAACTGGACGACCGTCACTGGCGAGTCATCTACGGTGACCTGCGAGCCGAAACCGTACCGATGGACCAGCAGCCGAACGGGGACGTGTCGCCCGATTCGCGACCCTCGCAGGCACCGGCGCCTGCGGCGAGGCAAAATCCGTAACGCTCGTCAAGAGACCGCCGGCATTGTATGCGAGCGTCAGCGTGCGCCCCGCCGAGTCGGTTACCGCGGTCACCAGTTCCGGAAAGCTCGGGTCCGTGTAGGCCAGGGTCACGGCGTTACCGTTCTTGTCGGCGATACGGGTAAGTGTGGCAGCGCTGCTGAACGTGTACGTGTCCAGGCTCGTCCTTGTATAAGTCCAGGAAGGGAAAAGGGGGTCAGGCTTACTTATTGCAGGCAGACTTGCCCCGGTTCTCCGAACCTGGGGGAGACGCTTGGTGAGTATGGCAAGTCGGACGACTTCCATAGGAGAACAATCATTCCCCCACCTCGGAACGAGGTGGGCCACCCCACCATGGCGGCCGCCGAAACCTGAAGACATGAACCCGTAAGCCTGAACAGCGTTTCACCGCCGCAATGCCCTGATCACGTCTTCCGCGCGTTTCTCCGAGCGCGCGCCATGTACTACTCATAGCGGAAGGTGCTCGGCCCCCAATGCCACCGGTGGCCTCCGAAAACGCGATCGCCCGGGTCCGGCCGGCACTTTCCCGCCGTCCCCAGACCTCGGGCCGTAGGCCCACGCGCTGCGGGGACCTCGCCGGAGATGGATGGCGCTCCGGTGGGGGTAGGTTTCCAGCCGGCGCCGGCGGCCATCCGTTCGGATGTTTTACAGCATGGTTCAAAAGCCTGACTGATTGCCAGGGTAGAAGACAGAGCAGAGTGTCGGGCGGAGCCCGACCTACGAGGCTGCGAGGGTAATAGACGGCTGCGGCCCATCACGAGAATCACGACGAGCTCGCCGGGCCGGTGTGATGATCCTGCGTCCGGGGGATGACCTCAAGGCTACGCGGCGGCAATCGTGGGGTGCTCACGCTGCTTGACCGGCTGGAAAGCCGGTCCCACAAGTTGGTGGGCCGTGCCCACCCTACCCTGGAAAGCCGGTCCCACAAGTTGGTGGGCGGTGCCCACCCTACCCCTGCTTGACCGGCTGGAAAGCCGGTCCCACAGACTTTCACCACGGGCTGCTAGGCGGCGGCGACCGCGGGGTGCTCAACCTGCTTGACCGGCTGGAAAGCCGGTCCCACAAGTTGGCGGACCGTGTCCACCCTACCCCAGCTCACAAGTTGGCGGGCAGTGCCCACCCTACCCCAGCGTGTGATCCACGATCAGTTCGTGGATCATCTGGCGGATGCCGGGTTCGGTCGCGGGCATTTCGGTATAGCCCTCCTTGGTCAACACGATAGACTGCACCCGGTGGACTTTCGTAGGCGAGCCGGTCACGCCGCACCATTGCAGATCGGCTTCAACCGTGTCCAGGTCCCATTGCTCGATGAGCAGGTGGTCCATCTTCAGCGCTTCGAGCCGCCGGGCCCATTCGGCCTCCCGCTGCTCCTCGGTCGCGTCGCCCAGCGCCGCCGCGACCTCCTTCTTGACCTCATCTTCGGTGCGGGCCCGCTTGTAGCGCATGACCCGCTTGGCGGCAGCGGGCCGCGACTCGTTGGCGGTGTCCAGGACGGTCAGCAGCAGCGGCAGCCTGATTTCGAGAACTTCCCAACCATGGCCGACGTTGCGGCGGACCCGCGCGGTATGGTCGTCAAGCTCGACGAAGCGCTCAAAGTATGTGACCTGGGCGATGCCCAGTTTCTCCGCGAGTTGGGGTCCGACCTGGGCCGTATCTCCGTCGATCGCCTGCCGTCCGCAGAACACGAAATCGTACCGGCCGATCCGCTTGATCGCCCGGCTGAGGATGTAGCTGGTGGCGAGCGTATCGCTGGCGGCGGCGCGGCGATCCGTGATGAGGATCGCCCGGTCCGCCCCGCGGTAGAGGCACTCGCGGAGGACCTCGCAGGCGTTGAGCGGTCCCATGGTGAGGGCCGTCACGGTGCCTCCGAATCGGTCGCGCACCGCGAGGGCCGCTTCCAGGGCATGGAGGTCGTCCGGGTTAAAAACTGCCGGCAGGGCCGACCGATTCACGGTGCCCTCCGCCGTCATCGCCTCGCCGGTGATGTTGCTGGTGTCGGGGACCTGCTTGACGCAAACCACACAATCGTAGGCCAATTCCACTCTCCGTTTTGGGCGCACCCTGCTCCCGCGGGGGCGAAAATAGTGTCGGCGCTCCGTGCCGTCAAGCGTCTTGAAGGCCTGCCCCCTCGCGGTTACAGTCTGGCACAATTGGGCTGCGAAGGAGCGGGCGATGCAAACCCTTTACGGCACACTGCTGCAACCGCGTTCGCCGAACGACTGCGCGCTGACCGCGGACACCTTCGTGCGCATCGCCGACGACGGACGCATCGCCGAGGTGGGCACCGGCCGCACTCGCGGCCAAGACGTTTGGGGCGGGGAAGAGTGCTGGATTCTGCCGGGCTTTATCGACGCACACCTGCACTTGCCCCAATGGGACCGGCGCGGCATCGACGGGCTGACGCTGTTTGATTGGCTCGAAACCGTGGTTTACCCCGCGGAGGCCCGCTTCGCCGACCCGGCGTTCGCCGAGCGCCTGGCCGAAGACTTCGTCACCGGCATGATCGCCAACGGGACCACCCTGGTGGCCGCCTTCGGGAGCCCCTTTGCGGCGGCGGAGGAGCGGGTCTTTGCCGTGTTCGCCCGGCGGGGGTACCGCGCAGTCTACGGCATGATCCTTAATGACGTGAACTGCCCCGCCGAACTGTGCCAGGAGCCCGACCGGGCCCTCGACGAGAGCCGGGCACTGGCGGCGCAGTGGCACGGTGCCGAGAACGGGCGCCTGCGCTACGCGTTCAGCCCGCGCCAACCGACGTGCTGTAGCGAAAAGCTGATGCGCGGGGCGGCGGCGCTGGCTGACATGCTGCAGTGCCCCATTCAGACGCACGTGGCCGAGTCGCAAGCCGAGGTCGCCGCGGTCCGGGACCGTTTCCCCGATCAAATGGACGACCTGGACGTGTTCGCGGAGGTGGGCCTGTTGACGCCGCGGACGCTCCTGGGTCACGGCGTCTGTTTGAATCAGCAACAACGCCAACAAGTCGCCCAAACCCGGACGGCGGTGGTGCACTGTCCGACGGCCAATCTGTTCCTGGAGAGCGGTCTGATGGATTACGTGGCCCACCGCGAGGCGGGGATCCGTTTGGCGCTGGGCAGCAGTATCGCCGGCGGACCCGAGCCGTTCATGCCCCGCGTCGCTGTCGAGTGTCTCCAAACCGCCAAAACGCTCAAGGTGCATGCCATCCCACGCAGGTCCCATGCGGTGCCGACGCCAACGGAAGCCTGGTGGACGCTCACGCGCGGCGCCGCTGAGGCGCTGGGTCTGGCCGACCGCATCGGCACCATTGAACCGGGTTTCGAGGCAGACTGCCTGATCGTCCGTCCGGAGCCGTGGATCGCCGATCTGCCGGCGGAACAGCAGGTTTCAGCTTTGCTCTACACGATTCAGCCGCAACAGATCGAGCACGTGTTCATCGCGGGACGGCGCGTCGGCCCGTGACCGTCGCTCTCTCCGGGGCCACGTCTGCGCGATGCGGTTGTACCAGACCCCCCCCAAGGGTGTGCTCAGAGTTCCTGGCAAAATGGGAGGGCGAGGCTCCTGCCGAGCCAGAATGTTCGGCTCGGCAGGAGCCTCGCCCTTCCCGTCCACGAACACTTCAATATTTCTCGCCAGATTCCTGAAGACTGCCCGGTGCATCCACCTTGTGGCTTTTGGGGTACAAAGGGGTACAATGTGCCGCCACGAGGCTGGAGTGGCCTTCGGACCGGTGAAGCGGTCACACCGGGAATTAGTGGGGTTTGATTAGGACACCGAGGTGGGCTACAGCGGACGCCGCAATCCGCCCGATAGTATGTAAGGGGTCTGCGCCCCGGGGGGGGCCATGTACCCGGACTCTGGGGGTGGGGTGATGTTGGGATCGAAAAAACAACCGCACGAGTTGAACCTGAAGCCGCGCCGGCGCAACGGTCGGATGCGGATGCTCGTCGGCCTGATGTTGTCCGCGGCCTTCGTAGTGCAGTGCCACCAGGTCACTCACGCGCCAGTGGCGAGCCCACCGACGGTCAGCGTGGAAATCGTTCCCACCGCCGCGATCATCACGGAATCCATGAGCGAGCCGGAGCGGCTCGCCCGCCGTGACCCGCTGGCGTTTTTCAAGTACTGCCTCGACGAATACAATCGCAACGTCCGTGATTACCGGGTCACTTTCAGCAAACAGGAACTGGTCGGCAACAAGCTCACGCCCGAGCAGGTGACGGAGGTCCGCTTCAAAGAGTCGCCGTACAGCGTGGACATGGTCTGGACGCAGAATGCCGGCCGGGCCGGCCGCGTGCTTTACGTCGCCGGTGCCAAAGCCGATGAAAGCGGCCAGGAGTTGGCCCTGGTGAAGCCGGCGGGGCTGCTCGGGGGAATCGGCATCAAGGTCTGGCGCGCGATTCATGGCCGCGAGGCCGAGCGGGAGGCCCGCCGGGCCATCGACCAGTTCGGGTTCAAGAACACTCTGCAACTCATCATCAAATTCTGCGAGAAAGCTCAGGCAGAGGGGAGCCTGGAGCTGCAATTCGTGGGCGACGGGAGCATCGACGGTCGGCCCACTTACGTGTTCGAGCGGCGCCTGCCCTACACCGGAGAGGACCAGCCCTACCCCGATCGGCTGCTGGTCGTGCACGTCGACAAGGAGTGGTTGTTGCCCACAGGCTGTTTCTCGTACGCCGACGACGACGGCGACGCACTGCTCGGCCGATACTTGCTCACCGAGGCCGAGTTCAACCTCGGCTATAACACCGCCGACTTCGACGCCAACACCATCAAGTTCTAAGTTCGCCTTTCGCAGTCCCGGCTGCAGAGCCCCGGGGGGCCCAATGGGGTACGGAATTCGGGCGGGTTGACTTTCGGGGCGGGTTTGCTAAATTGGTGCGTCCCGGTCGGGCGACCGGCTGGGAAGATAAAACGGCCCGTGGACACTGGGGCGGGGCCTCGCCCGCGTTGGGGCAAGGGTGGGGCGCGATGGGCTTCCCTCTTCGCGGCGGGAAGCGCAGGCCTCTTCACGGGTGAGGAGCCGCGGCCACCTCTTGCGGACCCCTCCCAAGGTGGAAGGTCTTGGCCGCCGCACGAAGGTACGCGCTGCTAATAGTCAGAACCGGTGCCCCGTAGGGGAGTCGAGCCGTGACCGTGAGGGGGCGGGTGGAACGGCCCACACGTTTGCCCTGTCCTACGGTCGGGCCTCGGATAGGTAGGCAGTTGTAGAACCTACCCGGTGGTGTAATTGGCAACACACCAGGTTTTGGTCCTGGTATTCCAGGTTCGAGTCCTGGCCGGGTAGATGGCTTGCGGAGTCAAACGCGTTGAAGCCGACGGCGGCGGTCATTTTGGCGGCGGGCAAGAGCACGCGGATGAGAAGCGATCTGCCCAAGGTCCTGCATGAAGTGTGCGGGCGACCGATGCTCTCGTACGTCATCGACGCCTGCCGGGAGCTCGGCGTGGTACGGCTCATCGTGGTGATCGGCCATCGCCACAAGTTGGTGACCGAAACCTACGCCGACGCCCCGGACCTCATCTGGGTGTATCAGGCCGAGCAACGCGGCACCGGGCACGCCGTCATGGTCTGCTCCGAGGCGCTGGCTCACTTCGCCGGCAGCGTTCTGGTCATCGCGGGCGACATGCCCCTGATCCGCAGTTCCACGCTACGGGCCTTGGTCGCCGAGCACGAGCGGACGGGGCACGCGGTGACGCTGGCCACCACGGTACTGGACAACCCGCACGGGTACGGCCGCATCGTCCGGGACCCACACGGGAACCTGGCCGCCATCGTCGAGCACAAGGACTGCACCGCGGAGCAGCTTCAGGTCCGCGAGGTGAATCCCAGTTACTACTGTTTCGACGGTGCCCGCTGGTGGGTGGCGGTGGGCAAGTTGACGCCCGCCAATGCGCAGGGGGAGTACTACATCACCGACACCGTGGAAATTCTGCGCCGGGAAGGTCTCGGCGCGGGGGCCATCCCCGCCGTCCCGCAGGAAGACGCGCTCGGCATCAATTCGCGGGCCGATCTGGCGGAGGTCAACCGCGTGATGCAGGATCGCATCCAGCGGGCCTGGATGGAGTGGGGCGTGAGCATCTGCGACCCGCGGACGACCTGGATCGAGCACGGGGCCTCCATCGGCCGTGAAACGGTGATTGCTCCGTTCAGTTTCATTGCGTCCGGGGCCGTAGTAGGCGAGTCGTGCCGGCTGGGCCCCTTCGCCTACGTGCGGGGCGATGAAGTGATTCCGTCCGGCGCCGTCATGGGGCCGGTGACCGGATGGAGTGCTCAGGGGACCAACGGCGGGGACATCGTCGCCGGCGGCGGGAAGCGGGAGCGTTGACATGAACCAGGGCATAAACCGCGAGGCCCCGAGCAAGGGCGAACTCATTATCTTCGGCGGCAGCAGCTCGCAGACCTTGACGCGGGCGATCTGCGCGTACCTCGGGACCGAGCCGGGCCAGGTGACGAAACCGGTCTTTCCCGACGGCGAGACCTTTCTCAAGCTCGAGAGTGATGTGCGCGGGCGGGATTGTTTCATCATCCAATCTACCTCGCCGCCGGTCAACGACAACCTGATGGAGCTGCTCATCTTCATCGACAGCCTGCGGCGGGCCTCGGCCAACCGGATCACGGCGGTGATCCCCTACTTCGGTTATGCGCGCCAGGACCGCAAGGCCGAAGGCCGCACGCCCATCACCGCGAAGCTGGTGAGCAACATGATCGTGGCCGCCGGCGCCGACCGGGTACTGGCCATGAACCTGCACGCCGAACAGATCCAGGGCTTTTTCGACATCCCGGTGGACCATCTGTCGGCCACGCGGGTCATGGCCCGGCATTTTATGGCCTTGAACCTGACCAACATGGTGCTGGTCTCGCCGGACGTCGGCAACATCAAGAAGGCCAATGAGTTCGCCTCGATCGTCGGCGCCGAGATGGCCATCATCGACAAGCGGCGGCGGACGGGTCAGGACATCGAGGCCGTGCACATCATCGGCGACGTGAAAGGTAAGAATGTGGTGATCTTCGACGACATGATCGCGACGGCCGGGACGATCCACGGCGCCGCCCTGCTGGTGAAAGCCCGCGGGGCCAGGGCGGTCTACGTCGGCGCCACCCACGGCATCTTCGCGGGACAGGCGGTGGAACGTATTCGCGAAGCCGGAATCAACCAGGTGTGTGTGACCAACACCATCGAGATGCGTGAGGAGGTCCGGGCGGCGCTGCCCGGCCTGACGGTGGTCTCGGTGGCGCCTCTGCTGGGCGAGGCCATCCGGCGGATCCACCGCCACGAATCGGTGAGTGCGTTGTTTACCACGGAGACGAATCAAAATGGAGCAAACAGTACTTAAGGCCAAGCGACGTACCGTGCTGGGGACGCGCGCGGCGCGCCGGGAGCGGGCCGGGGGGCGCTTGCTCGCCATCGTCTACGGACACGGCGAAGACCCCGAGGCCGTTTCTCTCGACGCCCACGACGCCCTGCTGGAACTGCAGCACGGGGCCCGCGTGCTCGACCTGGACCTGGAGGGGAAGCGGACCCAGTGCCTGGTGAAAGACGTGCAGTACGACTACCTGGGCACCAATCCCATCCACGTAGACCTGATGCGCGTGGACCTCAGTGAGAAGGTGCGGGTCAAGGTGGGCATCGAACTGCGTGGGACCCCGGTCGGGATCGCCGAGGGCGGCGTGCTCGACCACCCCACGACGGAAATCGAGGTCGAGTGTCTGGTGATCGAGATTCCGGAGACGATCGCCGTCAGCGTCAAGTCCCTCAAGATCGGGGACACTCTGCTGGCCCGCGACCTGGAACTTCCCCCGGGGGTCACGCTGCTGACGGACCCGGAGGAGCGTATCGCCGCTGTGCGCGTGCTGGCCGAGGAGGCCCCGCCGGCGGAAGCCGCCGAAGAGCCCACGCAGCCGGAAGTGATCGGCCGGGCGAAGGAGGAGCCGGCTGCGGAGGCAGAGAAGTGAGCCGCCCCGGCCGGTGTGGCCCTGAGCAGGCGGGTGTAGGCTGTGAAGCTGATTGTGGGCTTAGGAAACCCGGGGGCGAAGTACGCCGAAACGCGGCATAACGTGGGTTTTCGGGTGATCGACGAGTTGGCCTCAAGATGGCGCATCGACACCAGCCGGGAGAAGTTTCACGCGTGGTTCGGGAAGGGCACGATCCACGGCGAGCCGGTGGTGTTGCTCAAGCCGACCACGTTCATGAACCGCAGCGGGCAGGCCGTATTGGCCGCCGGCCGTTTTTACCAGTTGGAGATCCCCGACCTCCTGGCGGTCCTGGACGACTTGGCCCTGCCGCCGGGGCGGGTCCGGTTGCGGCCGGACGGATCCGCGGGCAGCCATCGGGGGTTGCAGGACATCATCGACCGCTTGGGCACGGACGCTTTCGCCCGTCTGCGGATGGGGATAGGTGGAGCGGCCGGCGACGCCGTGGACTACGTCCTCTCGCCGTTCACCGCGGAGGAGGCGGCGCTGGTTCCGCGGGTGGTGGCGCTCGCGGCTGACGCGGTCGAGTGTTGGGTGACCAGGGGTTCGGAGGAAACGATGAATCGTTACAACGGCCTGGTCGTCGAGTAGGCCGGCGGCACGCGGCCTCGTTTTCTCTCACGACGGAGGTATAAACCATTGAGACTGAAGCAGTATGAGGGTATGTTTCTGTTTGACTCCGGCTTTGCCACGGACCTGTCTAAGGCCCAGGCCGAGATCAGACGTATCCTGGATCGTGCGGGGGCGGAAGTCGTCTTCTGCCGAAAGTGGGATGAGCGCAAACTGGCCTACGAGATCCAGGGACACAAACGTGGTACGTACGTACTGACGTATTTCAAGTGCCCTCCGGAGGCCGTCGGCGGGATCGAGCGTGACGTGCAGCTTTCGGAACCCGTACTCCGCGTGCTGCTGTTGCAGGCGGACCACGTGACCTTCGAACGCATGGCCCAGTTTGCCCCAGAGAAGAAGATCGAGGCCCCGCGCGGCGCGGAGGAGGGAGCCGGGCGTGACCGGGAGGCGCCCGAAGCAGCTCCCAAGTTGGACGTGATCGATACGGAGGCCGAGCCCGTGGCTTCTCCCGCCGGCTCCGAAGACGACGATAAGGTGGCGGAAGTGTAACGCCCCGCAAACAAGGACCAGCCCATGGCGAATTTCAATCGAGTCATCCTGGCGGGCAACCTGACCCGCGATCCCCAGCTTTCGTTCACGCCGGCCAATACGCCGGTGTGCAAGTTCGGCCTGGCCATCAACAGCGTGTGGATGGACAAACAAACCAACGAAAAGCGGGAGGAAACCTGCTTCGTGGACTGCACGGCTTTTGGTCGGCAGGCGGAGACCATCAACCAGTACATGACCAAAGGTCGCCCGATCCTGGTCGAGGGTCGCCTGCAGTTCAGTCAGTGGACCGGACAAGACGGGCAGAAGCGGAGCAAGCTGGCCGTGGTAGTCGAGAGGTCGCAGTTCCTCGGAGCACCGAGTGGTGCGGCGGTAGGCGGTGCAGGCGGTGCAGGCGGTGCGGGCGGTGCGGCGGCGCGGTCCCAGCCGGCCGGCGCCCCGGCGATGCCTGCCCCGCCGGTGTACGAGGATGAGCCGCCGGGCACGGACGCGGATGTCCCCTTCTGACCGTTGTAAGAAACGATTGAGGTCGAATGATGAAATTGCTTTTGACTAAAGACGTAAGCAAGCTGGGCATCGTGGGCGACGTAGTGGACGTCTCCGCCGGATATGCCCGTAACTATCTTTTGCCCGGTCGGCTGGCGACGCAGCCGACCGAGGCGAACATGCGGGCCCTCGCGGACGAGCGGGCCAAGGCGGAGGAACGCCAGCGTTCGGTCCACGAAGCCCTCCGCGCCCAGGCAGAACGGCTGGCGGACGTGGAAGTGACCATCTCCGCACCGGCCAACGCCGAGGGCGTGCTGTACGGCTCGGTCGGTCCGCGCGAGATCGCGGCGGCCTTGCGCGAAGAGGGGCACGACGTGAACGCTGCGCAGGTCCAGTTGCGCTCCGCGATCCGCCGTTTGGACAATATCCTGGTGGACGTCGTGTTGGGAACGGACATTGCCACCAAGGTGAAGGTCTGGGTGGTGCGCTCCGGAGTCACGGTGGACCCGGAAGAGGCGGGCGAGGAGGCCGACCACGATGACGACGCTCGCGACGCCTAGACCGCGCAGCGTGACCGAGCCGGCCCGTCTGCCACCGCATAGCCTTGACGCCGAGATGAGCCTGCTGGGGTCGATGGCGCTGAGCCGCGACGCGGTCGGCAGCGTGCTGCCGGTCATCGGGCGCGAAGAGACCGACTGGTTCTACCATCCTGAACACAAGCTGCTCTACGAAGTCCTGGTCGATCTGTACGACAGCCGGCAGCCGATCGACCTGGTCGTCGTCAAGGATGAATTGCTCCGCCGCAACTTGTTGGAGCAGGTGGGCGGTGTCACCTATCTCGTGCAACTCGCGGAGAGTGTACCCACCTGGGTCAACGCGGAATACTATGCCCGCATCGTCCGGGACAAGGGGTTGTTGCGGGACCTCATTCGTTGCGCGGGCGAGATCAGCGAGTCGGCCTACGCCGGCGACGAGGACGTTATCGCCCTCCTGGACGAAGCGGAACAACGCCTCTTTCAGGTGACCCAGCGGCGCGTCAGCGGACGGGCCTCGGTGTTGCGCGAGCTGCTCAAGGAAATCTACGAAAGGATCCAACCCGGGGAAGGCAGCTACCTCACCGGTCTTCCGACGGGCTTCACCCAACTGGACGACCTCACCAGCGGTTTCCAGAGAGGGGACTTCATCATCATTGCCGGACGTCCCTCGATGGGCAAGACCGCCTTCGGCCTGAACGTCGCCGAGCACATGGCCATCGACGATCACCGTCCAGCGGTGTTCTTCTCGCTGGAGATGAGCCGGCAGCAGTTGGCCCAGCGGATCCTCTGCGGTCGGGGCCGGGTGGACTCCCACAAGTTCCGCCGGGGTATGGTATCGGAGGAGGAGAAGAACCACCTCGGGTACGTGTGCGCCCAGCTCGAGGACACCCCGCTGTACATCGACGACACGCCGGGCATGTCGGTGCTGGAACTGCGGGCCAAGGCCCGGCGTCTCGCCCAGCAGCACAGTATTCAGGCGGTGTTCGTGGACTATCTGCAACTGATGTGCGCTCCCGGCCAGGACGAAAACCGCCAACAGGAGATCGCCGCCATCAGCCGGGGACTCAAGGCCCTGGGCCGCGAGCTCAACGTGCCCATCATCACCATGGCCCAACTCAACCGCATGCCGGAAGGGCGCGAGGGGCACCGGCCGCGGATGAGCGACCTGCGCGAGTCGGGGGCCATCGAGCAGGATGCCGACGTGGTGCTCCTGCTGCACCGCGAAGAGTATTACAAGCCCGACGATTCCACGGTGCAGGGACGGGCTGAGGTGATTATTGCCAAGCAGCGTAACGGTCCCACGGACAAGGTGGAGCTGCAGTTCAACAGCCGGCTGACCGCCTTCGGCAACCTCTCGTACGATCCTGAGTCCGCCGGCCCGCAGACCTACGTCGAGGACGCGCCATTCTAAGAGCTTCTAACAGAATTGACCTGTGGGACAGGCTTTCCAGCCTGTCGCTGACCGGCTGGAAAGCCGGTCCCACATCTTCTTGTCAGACGCTCTAAGTAGGGCAGGTCGACGACCTGCCTTCATACTTTGAACCCGGAAGTCTTCAGCACCGCCGCCGTTCACTCGCCCTCGAGCCATGGAACCCACCCCGATTCAGACCGATAGTTCTCCGGTGTTTCCGTACGCGACCGACGCGGCCTCGGAACTGCTCGCCGCCCTGGGAGCAGACGAGCTACAGCGCATGCAGGACACCTTCGCCGCGCTCGGCCAGGTGGCCCTGGGTATCTGCGACCCGGCGGGCAAGCCGCTAACTCGACCCTCGGGCGCTGCCCCATTCTGCCGGCTGCTGCTCACCACTCCCAGCGGCTTGGCCGCCTGCTGCGCCAGCGTGAGCCGGGCGGCGCGGGAGCAAGGCGGAGAGGTCACTGAAGTGTGCCATGCGGGGATGGTCCAATACGCCGCACCAGTGTGCGTGGAGGGACGCCACATCGCCACCGTGGTCCTGGGCGATCGTACGGGCGCCGTCGATCGGCAAGCGGTCCAACGACTCAGTCGCGAGCACGGTATCGCGGAGGACGCGTTACTCCACGCGGCTGAGCAAATGGGTCCGGCCGACGAGCGCCGGCGCGAGAGCGTCACCCAGTTTCTCCACCTGATGGCGGACCGGCTCGCCACCATTTGCCGGCAACACGCGCACATGACCCAACGCGTGCGCGAGCTGGAGGCGGTCCACGACTTGACGGCCATGTTCGCCGGCACGGGGCACCTTAAGGGAGTCCTCACCGCCACCGCGCAGCGGATCTGTAAGGTCATGGAGGTCAAAGCGTGCAGCATCCGCCTGCTGGACGAGGCGAGCGGTGAGCTGCGCATCGAAGCGGGCCACAACCTGTCGCAGGCCTACCTGCACAAGGGCCCCGTACTGCTCGCCGAGAACCCGATCGACCGGGCCGCCCTGGCCGGGGAGACCGTTTACATTCGCGACCTGCCCAACGACCCGCGGACACGGTACCCGGACCAGGCTCGCGCAGAGGGACTGATCAGCGGTCTGTGCGTCCCCATGACCTATCGCGGCAAGACCGTCGGGGTGCTCCGCGCGTACACAGGGCACGAATACCCATTCAGCGATTTTCAATGCGCTCTGCTGCGCTCCATCGGGTCGCAGGTGGCGGCCGCCATCCTCATCTACCGCCTACATCAGGCCCGCCTCAGCGCCGAACTCGATCAGCACCAACTCCGCAACGCGGCGGCCATCCAGCGCCGGATGATGCCCGGCGACCAGCGCACGCACGGGAACATCACCTTCGGGTGCGTGTACAGTCCTGCGCTGAACCTGGGCGGCGACTTCTTCGATTTCCTTGAACTGCCCGAGGGCAACCTGGGGTTCTGCGTGGCGGACGTGGTCGGCAAGGGTCTGTCCGCGGCGCTGATGATGGCCTCGGTGCGTGCCGCCCTGCGGGCCCACGCCCACAGCATCTACAACCTGGACGAGATCGTGGCCCTGGTCAACATGCACATGTACCGGGACACCTCGATCAGCGAGTTCGCCACGCTGTTCTACGGGGTCTTCTCCGCCGACGGCAAACGGCTCACCTATTGCAACGCCGGCCATGAACCCGGCTTGCTCTTCCGTGGGCAGCGCGTCATGGAGTTGACCACCGGCGGGACGGTCATCGGCGTGTTTCCGAACACGACATATTCCCGAGGGCTGATCGACCTGCGGGCGGGTGACATGCTCGTCGGGTACACTGATGGCGTGACTGATGCCTTCGACTTCAACGACCAGGCCTTCGGCCATGCACGCCTGATCGACTCCGTGCGGAAATATGCCGGACTCGATGCCGCCACGCTCTGCAAGCAACTACTCTGGGACGTCCGCCGTTTCGTCGGGCTGGCGGAGCAGACGGATGACATCACCATCGTGGTGGCCAAAGTCGGCTGATGCGAATTCGTCCGGCGAGCCGATACTGATAATGGCGCGGGCTCTCGGCCCGAGGGGTGGTGGTTTGCGCAGCGCGGGCAAACGACGCACCTCCGCGGTCGCGGGATGGAATCGAGTCGGTAGGGGCCGATGGAGAAGAAACCATGCTCTACGCCGCCATGACTTTCTGGTTGCTGGTGATCGTTCTTTCAGCGTGGGGCGTACACCAGTTGTGGAGCGGGCTGGTCAAGCCGCGGGTGGTCAACACCGTGCTGCTGCCCGGGACGCTGATGGCGCAGCTTGGTCACGTACTGGGGTTGCTGGTCACCGGAGGGACGGTGAACAACACCACCCTGTACAAGGACGATGAGACCGGCGCTCCGGAGCAAACGCGCAACCCCAGGCCGCGGGTACCCATCATCGGACCGGTGGTGGTCGGCATGCTGCCGATCCTGGCCTGCGCCACGGCCATTTATTTCGTCGCCCAGCACCTTGGCGGCCCCGTCGTCAACGAGATGAACCGCGAGACGGTCCCGCGGGTCTTGCCTTCCACGCTCCCGGGGGGTTGGGAACTCCTCCGACATGCGCTCACGTTGGCGGAGACCACGCTGGCCGCAGCGTTGGACAGCGACTTCGGCGACTGGCACGTCTGGTTGTTCCTCTACCTGCTGGTGTGCCTCAGCGTGCGCATGGCCCCCTTTCCCGGCAACCTCCGCGGCTCCTTGGGGGCGATCCTGGTTCTGGGTCTCGTGACCTTTCTCGTGAGTCAACTCGCGGCGGCCACCCCGGAGAATATCGAGCGCGGTTGGCACGTTCTGTCGCTCTCCGTCGGCACGCTGCTGGTGTTGCTGCTGTTCAGTCTGCTGGTCCGGGGCGGCGTGGGGCTGGTCAAGCTCCTGGCCGGTAACGCGTAAACACCCATCGCGGATTCCGAATTGCGGAAGATACCGGTGTAGGTGTAGGGCAGGTGGAGGCGGCCGAAGGCTGACGACACCTGCCGACAGTGTTGACGGCTTCGTCCGCGGCAGGTCTCTTCCCCTCCGGGGAATCGACCTGCCCTAGCAGCCCGTGGTGAAAGTCTGTGGGACCGGCTTTCCAGCCGGTCAATGTCGCTTCTTGCCTCGAAGAAGACCGGCTGGAAAGCCGGTCCCACAGACCAAGGCCGTTTCACCACAGGCTGCTACACGGTCGCGCCTCGTTGCCAAGCTGCCGCGCACGGTTACACTGCCCGCATGGCCGTCGAGTCGCACAACTTTCAGGTCCGCACGCGGGGCCGGACGCAGGTCATCGATCTCTCGGAGCAACTCCGGCAGGTCATGGCCGGTAGTGCGATCAAAGACGGGACCGTCACGGTCTTCGTGGTCGGCTCCACCGCGGGCCTCACCACCACCGAGGCGGAGCCGGGCCTGCTCGACCACGACCTGAAGGCGGCCTTCGAACGGCTGGCCCCCGAGGGAGCGCGGTACGCTCACGAGGCGACCTGGCACGACGACAACGGCCACTCCCACGTGTGCGCCTCGCTGCTGGGGCCGGCAATCACCATCCCTCTGGTGCACGGGGTGTTGACGCTGGGCACCTGGCAGCAGGTCGTCCTGATTGATTTCGATACCGGGCCGCGAGAGCGCCAGATCATCGTGCAAGTGATGGGCGAATGAACCGTCCCGCCTCCCCATAAGTGCGTTGGCCGCCGGGAGGAGGTGTCTCGCGCGGGGTGGCATGGGTCCGTTACCGGCCGAGCCCACGGCGAGGCCGCTAATGGACCCGTGTATGACCTCCGGAAGCTCAGCGTGCACAGGTCTGGTTCGCCTCGTTCCGAGGCGAACCAGACCCGTGCCACCCAGCGAAGCGAGCCAGACCCGTGCCACCCGCGTGGAACGGCGTCGTCGTGTCCCTCCCCCTCTCCCGCGCGCTCTATGCCGGCACGGTGACGCCGAAGTCGGCCAGCGCGTCGCTTGCGGTGTTCTTGAAGCTGAAAATCTTGTCGAGCTTGGTGATCTTGAACACCTTCATGATGTCCGGGCTGACGCTGCATAGGACGAGTCGCCCCTTGAGCTTGGCCGTCTTCTCATGGAGGGGGATCAGCACGCCTAGCGCGGAGGAGGAGAGATACTGGACCTTGGTCATGTCCAGGACGAGCTTGCCCCGCTTTTGTTGGTCCACGAGGTCGAACAACTCGCGCTTGATGCCCTCGATGAGTTGGGCGTCCACGACGGACGTATCGGTGAACGTGACTACGGTGACGTCCTTGATCGTCTGAACGACGAGCCTCGATGGAGGGGGCATGAGCGTCTCCGGGAAGAAGCCTTTGAACCTGAGAAATGGTACTTCGGGTAGCGCCGGCGTCAAGCCTGGCGTCGCTGGGACGTTCTTTTCTCAGGGTTCGGCCTGTCGCCTAGTGCTCCAACGCACCTTGACCTGCGGGTTCGGAGTCGATCACCCTCGTGTGCCACTGCCGTCTCGGCAGTGCCGGTCGCAGGAGGCTCCCTGGAAAGCACTGCTCACAGAGCAGTGGCACACCCGAAACTTTAGGTGCGTTGGAGCAGTAGTACCGCACGGTTATCATAGAATAGTCGCAGAGCGGGTCCCTGGCAGAGAGGAACGATGGGTTCCGGTGTCAATTCCTTGTGGCTGGTCATCGGGGCTTTGGCCGCCTTTGCGGTCGCGTACCGCTACTACGCCGCATTTCTGGCGACGAAGGTGGCCCGGCTGGACGATGCGCGTCCTACCCCGGCCCACCGCCTGAATGACGGGGTGGACTATTACCCGACCAGGAGGCTGGTGCTGTTCGGGCACCATTTCGCGGCCATTGCCGGACCGGGGCCCCTGATCGGTCCGGTGCTGGCGGCGCAGTGGGGTTTCTTTCCGGGGTTCGTCTGGATCGTTGTGGGAGCATGCCTGGCCGGCGCGGTCCATGACTTCGTGACGCTGTGGGCGTCCGTCAGGCAGGACGGACTGTCGCTGCCCAAAATCGCGCGGCTCAACATTGGGCCGCTGTCCGGCGTCATTACCTCCATCGCCACTCTGTTCATTGTCGTGTGTAGCCTGGCCAGTGTGGGCATCGTGGTGGTCAACGCTCTGAGCGAGAGTTCCTGGGGTCTGTTCACCATCGTGGTGACCATTCCGGCGGCCATGCTTACGGGGTTGTGGATGTACAAGATTCGCCCGGGGAAGTTGGGGGAGGCGTCGGTCATCGGCGTGACCCTCGTGTTGCTCGGGGTATTCCTGGGCCGCCCGTTTGCGGCGTCGGCAGCCGGAGACGCGCTGCTGTTCGACAAGCCGACGCTGTCGCTCATGCTGCCGATTTACGCGGCGGCTGCCTCCATCCTGCCGGTGTGGGTGCTGATGTGTCCGCGCGATTACTTGAGTTGCTACATGAAGATCGGGGTGATCGTGGTGCTGGCGGTGGGCATTCTCGCGGCCCACCCGACGCTGAAAATGCCGGCCACGACGTACTTCACCGCCGGCGGCGGGCCCGTGGTCTCGGGTGCGGTCTGGCCTTTTGTGTGTATCGTCATCATGTGCGGGGCCATTTCCGGGTTCCACTCGCTCATCGCCTCGGGCACCACGCCCAAGATGATTCACAAAGAGTCGGACATCCGGCCGATCGGATACGGCGCCATGGTGATCGAGGGCTTTGTCTCCATTACGGCGTTGGTTGCGGCGTGTGCGTTGCATCCCGGCGACTACTTTGCCATCAACGTGCCCCAGGACCAGCCGGCCCACGTGGCCGCGTACCAGTCTTTGCTTGAAACCGCCCAGGCCGAGCACGGTTGGGATCTCCAACCCAAGGAACTCACTATGCTTGAAGCCGAGACCGGCGAGAAGCTGGTGGGGCGGACCGGCGGGGCCGTGACCCTGGCGGTGGGCATGGCCAAGGTTTTCGCCAGCATGCCGGGGATGAAGACGGTCATGTCCTATTGGTACCACTTCGTCATCATGTTTGAGGCCCTATTCATCCTCACGTTGCTGGAGACGGGGACGCGAGTGGCACGGTTCGTTTTTCAGGAGACGGTAGCCCAGTTTACGCCCAAGGCGTCCATCGGCGGCAAGCCCAACTGGGTCATGAACGTGGTCATGAGCGTGGTCACCTGCTTCTGCTGGGGTTACTTGCTCTACACCGGGAACATCAAGACGCTGTGGAATATGCTGGGCATTGCTAATCAACTGCTCGCATCCATCGCGCTGGCGGTGGGGACGACCTATCTGTTGCTCCACGCGCCCAAACGGGTGTATGCGCTCTGCACGGTCATTCCGTTTATGTTCGTGGTGATCACGACTTTCACGGCCGGCGTGCTGATCATCCGGGAGTGGTGGGCGGACATCCCCCACGCCGACCCGTCGCAGGCGTTCTCGCTGCGGCTGATGAGCGTGCTGGCCTCGATCATGTTGGTGTTGACGGCCGCCATCGTTATTGATGCCGTGCGGCGCTGGTTCAGCATCCTGGCGCGGCCGGTGTTGCTGCCGTCCGCAGCGACCATTCCTGCCGCGGGGACCACACGTCAGTAGGGCAGACGAGAAGGGGTCAACGCGGTTCGCGGCGGGTGGAACCCGCTTTACGGTTGACGGGGCGGCGTTTCATCGGGATTTCGATTGCATTTTTGCCCGCCAGATACGCCCCGGTGATTGACTTCTTCGTCTTGCACAGCTTGTCGACGTCGCCCACGGCGACGACTTCACCTCCGCGGACGCCCGGGCCGGGGCCGAAATCCACGATCAGGTCAGCCGTACGCATGGTCTCCTCGTCATGCTCGACCACGATGACCGTATTACCCATGTCGCGGAGGCGTTCCAGCGATTCAAGCAGCCGGCGGTTGTCCCGCGCGTGGAGGCCGACACTCGGTTCGTCCAGCACGTACAACACGCCCACCAAGCCGGCTCCGATCTGGCTGGCCAGGCGAATCCGTTGCGACTCCCCGCCCGCCAGCGTCGGCGCGGTGCGGTCCAGGGTCAAGTAGTCCAGCCCGACATTTTGCAGGAAGCGAAGTCGGCCGCGAACCTCCTTAAGCACCTCCTCGGCAATGATCCGCTCCACCCGAGTCAGTTCCAGGGTCTCAAAGAAACGGGCGGCGTCGGCGGTGGCCAGGGCAGACACCTGCTGCAGGCTCAGCCCACCGACTTTGACGGCCAAGGCCTGCCGATTCAACCGGGCCCCGTGACAGTCGGGGCAGACCGTCTGCCGCATGTATTTCTCGTAATAGGCCCGCACCATGGCGTGTTTGGCCTTGCGGTACTTCTCCTGCAACTCGGCGATCACGCCGGCGAACTTGCCGCCGTGCCGCCACACACCGCCGGACCAGCGCCACTCAAAGGTGATATGTTCGTCGCCCGTACCGTAGAGCAACGCGTCCTTGGCCTTCTGGGGCAGCTTGGCCCACGGAGTATTCAGGTCGAAGCCGACGTGTTCGGCCACCCCGCGATAGAGGTGCCGCCGCCAGCGGCCGATTCTGGTCCGCATGGGTACGATGGCCAAGCCCAGGAACGACCGGCGCGCGTTCGGCACCAACAGTTCGGGATCGAAATCGAACCTGGTACCCATGCCGTCGCAGGTCAGACACATGCCGGTAGGAGAGTTGAAACTGAATAGCTGCGGCGAGGGCGGCTCGAAGCTCAACCCGCATTCGCTGCAGGCGTAGCGGGAGGAGAAGAGCAGGTCTCGGGGCGGCACTGACTGCTTGCCTTTGGCACAACGGGTCAAGGGCAAGCGGTCAGTGGCACTCTCGGAGGTTTCCACGCTACTCCCGTTATCGAGGATCTGCACGATCAGCGTACCGTCGCCCAGAGCGAGGGCGGCCTCCACCGCTTCGGCCAGCCGCGGGCGGACTTTATCGCCCAGCTTGAGACGATCGATGACGATCTCGATGTGGTGCCGCTTGTTCCGCTCGAGGTGCGGGTCTTCGGTCAGGCGTATGACCTGTCCGTTGACCCGCGCCCGCGTGTAGCCGCGTTTGAGCATGTCCTCGAACAGGTCACGATATTCGCCTTTCTGCCCGCGGACCACCGGCGCGAGGACCTGGAGGGTCAAACCCGCCGGCAGGGCGAGGATACGCCCAACGATCTGTTCACGGGTCTGGGCGGTGATCGGATGGCTGCACTCGGGGCAATGCTGCCGCCCGACCCGGGCGAACAGCACCCGCAGGTAGTCGTGAATTTGTGTAATCGTGCCGACGGTGCTGCGCGGGTTCCAACCGCTGGTTTTCTGCTGAATGCAGATGGCCGGGCTCAGCCCGGTGATCAGATCAACGTCGGGCTTGGCCACCTGGCCGAGAAACTGGCGGGCGTAGGAACTCAGGGACTCGATGTAGCGGCGTTGCCCTTCCGCATAGAGGGTGTCGAAGGCCAAGCTGCTTTTGCCGCTGCCGGAAACGCCGGTGAAGCAGATCAACTGGTTCCGGGGCAGGATCAGGGAGACGTTGTGGAGATTGTGCTCGCGCGCGCCCTTGACCGTGATCACCTGGGCTGCCATGTCTACAACTTCCCCCGTGGCCCCGGGACGTGTCCCCTTTTCGCCCTCTAACTGCCCCGCCTTCCCCGATAGGCTCTGTGGGACCGGCTTTCCAGCCGGTCGGGTTCGGAGAGGCTCTTTGTGGGACCGGCTTTCCAGCCGGTCAGGTTCGGAGGGGCTCTTAGCCCGTCTCCGGTGGCGTATCCCTGGCCCCGGTCGGTTTGGCGGGTGGCAGATGCCGCCTGGTCCGATCGAAGCCGACCCACCAGACCCGCCAGCGGCCTTCTTCCCGCGCCAGCCGGATTTTCACCACCACCGATGCGTTGGGGTCGCCGCCCGGGTCTTGGGCCTCCAGCAGGACTTGCGTTTCTGCCGACGGATCGGGGCCGATTCTTTCCGGCTCGGGCAGTTCCTTGCCCGCCTTGACCCGCATCCGTTTGCGGTCTTGGGCATCCTCAAAGGTGAAGTCAAAACTACTCACGTATTGTCCCAAGGTGGGCGCCCAAGTCTGCACGGTCTTATACACGCTCTCTTTGAGCTCGGCGTGCTCCGGGACGATCGCACGAATGTGCTGCCGGTGGATGGCGGAGGGCGCCGCGAGCTGGAACTGCTGGTCGAACGCTTTCTCTCTCGCCGCAAGGTCCGTGCGGGCCTCGACGTCAGCTTTGACGGCCTTCAGCAGGGCGAAGGTCACCATTTCCGGCGTCGCGTTCCTGTCGAGCGTTAACCCGGCGACGTTTACGTCCGCCACGACCGGGTCCTTGAGTTTGGCGTCGGCCAGCCGGGCATCCCGTGAGCAAGCCCACGCGAACGCCACGCCCAGCACGACCCAGGCCCACCGGGTTCGTCGGAGGAGGGTCGCTCCCGTTCCGCCTCGCCTTGTCGTTTCGCCTACGCGGTTCATGATTAGCGTAGTCTAGCCGGATCCTCGGCCGATGCAACGCGGCCGTGGGCCGCCGAAACTTGTTTCGCCATCGGCTCACGGCTAGACTCAACCTGTCGTGAGGGTCCGGTCGATGGCTGACGTTAACAGAAACCTCTGGGCCCCGTGGCGCATGGAGTTCATCCGCAGCCTGGAACAGGAGCAAGGGGCGAGCGGCTGCTTTCTGTGCGACTACTGGGTCCACCCCGAGCGTGACGCGGAAAACCACGTCGTGTGGCGCGGGAGGACCGCCTTCGTGGTGATGAATCGTTTTCCCTACACGAATGGGCACCTGCTCATCGCCACGGCGGCGCACAAGGCCGGCTACGACCAACTCACCGAGGCGGAGATGCTGGAGTTACAGGTCCACACCCGTGATGCGTTGTGCCTCTTGCGCGAGACCGTCCATGCCCAGGGCTTCAACGTGGGGACAAACCTGGGGCACTGTGGCGGGGCGGGGCTTCCCGACCATCTTCACGCCCACGTGGTCCCGCGGTGGGCGGGGGACACCAATTACATGGCCGTCCTGGGCGATACGCGGGTAATCCCCGACGGACTCGACGCTCTGTACAAGGAACTGGTTCGCAACGCGGCTGCGGCGGGAATCGTCAAGCCGTAGGGTGCGTCCCGGACGCACCTCTCGATCAGCGTGAACCGCGAATCGGTGCGTCCGAGGACGCACCCGACTCAGCCGCGCGAGGGCGATTACACGATCCTGTCCGTGGCCGCCCGCAGCGTAAACCTCCCGAAGCGCAGGGCCAGCGTGGGCAGCACGAGCAGGTTCAACACCGTAGAGGTCGTCAGACCGCCCAGGATCACGATGGCCATCGGGCCTTCGATCTCACGTCCCACTTCGCCGGCCCCCAGCGCAATCGGCAGCAGGCCCAGCCCGGTGACTGCGGCCGTCATCAGAATGGGGATCAGCCGTTCGGACGCGCCGCGCAGGGCGGCCTGCGGACCCCAGACCATGCCTTCCTCGGTAACCAGGTGTTCAAAGTGCGAGATCATCATGACCGAGTTGCGCATGGTGATTCCGAACAGAGTCACGAAGCCGACGATCGAGCCGATCGAGAGCGACCTGCCCGTGAGCGCCACCGCCAGCACGCCGCCGACCAGAGCAAAGGGCAGATTGACCAACACCAACAGCAGATTGCGCGCGTTGTGGAACACGGTGGCCAAGAGTAGCAGGATGGCCACTCCCGCCACGGCGGAGTGCAGCAGAATCTCGTTGCGGGCTTCTTCGCGGGCCTTCGCCGTGCCGGTGAACACGGTGTAAAGCCCGGCCGGCAGACGGACCTGTGCGACCTTTTGCTTGGCCTCGGCGACGAAGGCGGCCACGTCGCGACCTTCCACGTTACAGGTCACGGCCTGACGCCGGCGGGCCCCGTCGTGGAGCACCATGTACCGCCCGGTCCGCGCGGTCAGGTCCGCCAACTCGCTGAGCCGGACATAAGTGCCTTCCGCATTACGCAGCATGAGCGCTCCGATCGTTTCCGGATCGCGCCGCGCCGCGGGCTCCAGGATCACCGCCACGTCGAAGACCTTGTTGCCTTCGTAAGTCTGTCCCACGCTGGTGCCTTGGTAGGCGGTCTGAATCCCCGCCAGCACCTCGACCGGCTGGAACCCGAACTGTTTGAGCCGCTCCGGCCGCAGTTGCACGATCATCTGCGGAACGCCGGGAGGCGGGGCCACCCGCACGTCCGCGGCGCCGCGAATGCCGGAGATGACCTGAGCGATCTCCTCGGCCTTTTGATCCAGCGCGTCGAGGTCATCCCCAAAGAGGTTGACTACCACGGCGGAGGTCTCGCCGCTGATGGTCTAGCCGATGCGGTCCTCCAGGAACGTGACCACCTCGGAACTGATGCCGGGGTAGCCGGCCAGCACGTCGCGGATTTGCTGCTGAGCGGCCTCCTGGACTTTGCCAGGGACGTTGGGCTTCAACTCTACGTGCATCTCGCTACGGTGTGGGCCCCAGGGATCTTCGCCCAATTCCTCCCGGCCGGCTTGATGCTCGATCGTCTCGATCACCCGCTGCCCATGGGCCGTCACGTTCTCCAGCAAGTCCTTGGAGATGCGCTGCCCGAGACGCATCATTTCCGGCAGCGATGTGCCGGGAACCGTGGAGACCATGAGCACGAAATGACCCTCGCGGAATGCGGGCAGGAATTCGCCGCCGAAAGTGCTCAGGAAGGCGATGGCCGCCAAGCACAGCACCAAGCCTGCACCCATGATTGTCCGGGGCGCGTGCATCACGCGGGTCATCAGACCGCGGTACCCGCGTTTCAAGGTCCGGAGGAACCAGTGCTCGCCGGTGCGGCGGGCCGCCGCCGGCAGCAGCACCATGGACAGCGCCGGCGTCACCGTGAGGGCCACGACCAGCGAAGCCAGGATCGCCAAGATATAGGCCAAGCCCAGGGGAGCGAACATGCGCCCCTGCAGCCCGGTCATGGTCAGCACGGGCACGAACACCAGCACGATGACGAAGGTGGCGTAGACCACCGCATTGTTGACCTCGAGCGAAGCGTCCAGCACGACCCGCAGCACCGACCGCGGACTTCCCGCACTCAGGTTCTCGCGCAGGCGGCGGAAGATGTTCTCCACGTCGATGATCGCATCGTCCACCACCGCGCCAATGGCGATGGCCAGCCCGCCTATGGTGATGGTGTTCAGGGTGGCGCCGAACCAGTCGAGAATGACCAGCGCGACCAGCAGCGAGAGCGGAATCGCCGTAACGGAAATAAACGCGGCGCGAAGGTTGAGCAGGAAGAGGAACAGCACCAGCACGACCAGGAGCCCACCCAGAAACAACGCGACGCGGATGTGATGGATGGCGTTCTCGATGAAGGTCGCGGGCCGGTGCAGCCGCGGGTAAAGCTGGATGTCTTCCGCCGCGAAGACGGGCTTCATTTCATCGAGGGCCCGCTCGACGGCTTCGGTCACCTGCATCGTATTCGAGCCGTACTGGCTGAGTAGTTTGACGAGGACGCCGGGGTCGCCTTGGATCGTCGCGTCGCCGAACTTGGGCTCCGGGGCCACGGTGACGCGGGCGACATCGTGCAACCGAACGCCCGCACCGTTCGCATACGTTACCACCACTTCTCCGAGTTGCTCGGGCGTCAACGCCTGTCCTTCCGTCTGGAGAACGACCCGTTGGTTTTCGGTCTCGACGAAGCCGGCGCCGAGCGTACCCGTGGCCTGACGGGCCGCGGCGAGCACGTCCTGCAGCGCCAAACCGTGCGCCAGCAGTTTCTCCGGGCGTACCTGAATCTGTAGCTGCCGGGCTTCGCCGCCCATGATTCCAACCGAAGCGACGCCCCGCACCGCTTGAAGACTCGGCCGAAGTGTCCATTCGGCAAAGGCCCGCAACTCCATCGGCGTCCGCGTCCGCGAAACCAGCCCGATCTTGAGCAAGTCCATGGTGGCCGACGTCAACGGCTGAAGCTTCGGCACCTTGACGCCGTCGGGCAGCTCTCCGGTCACCGCGGTGAGGCGCTCGGTGAGCATCTGGCGGGCGATAAAGAGGTTCGTGCCCTCCTGGAAAACCACGTTGACGATGGACAGACCCTGGATCGACTGCGAGCGCACGGACTCCAAATCCGGCACCCCGTTGACCGTCGCTTCGACGGCGCGGGTCACCAGGGCTTCGACCTGCTCCGGCGACAGGCCGGGGGCTTCCGTCTGGATCGTCGCCTGGGGTTGCACGAAATCCGGGAAGACGTCCAGTTTCGCGTGCATGGCAACGTAGATTCCGTAGGTCACCACCAAGGCGGCCAGACAGATCACGACGCCGCGGAAACGCAGCGAGAAATGTACAAGGCGTTGTAACATCGGGTCAGCCTGAACTCACGATCAGGGAACCGGCTTCCCAGCGGGTCACGGTGACGGGCTGAAACGACGATCCCACAGTAGCCGTAGGGTGTGTCCCGGACGCACCTCTCGATCAGCGTGAGCCCCGAATCGGTGCGTCCGAGGACGCACCCTACGGAAGTCTTCGCCCGGTTTCACTCCTCAGCTTCCGCTTCGCGCTCAATCTGCGCCTTGAGTTCCTCCGAGAGCAGCATTTGCGCCCCGGTCACCACGACGCGGTCGCCGGCGGATGATCCCGACGTGACGAACCATCCGGCTTCGCTCAGGCTGGACAGCTTGACCTCGCGCCGTGCGAACTGGGATTCAACCGCCTGGACATAGACCCAAGTACTGCTCGCGTACCGGATGATGGCGGAACGCGGGACCACCACCCCGGCCAGCGGCTCACCGGGTAACGCCAGGTGGGCCGTTACCGCCAGCCCGGGCCGCACCGGAAGACCGTTGACCGCCACGCGAAGCTGATAGGCCTGCCCTTGCGTCTTGACGTCCACCGTGGGGGCCAACCCGATCGGCTCGCCGACCATGATCCAGTCGTCCTGGCCGATCACGACGACCCGCGCTGAAAGAACCTGCCCGCGGATGCGCTCTCCGGCGGGGATTTCGACGCGGGCAATCAACCGGTCGAAGCGGGCTACGCGCAACAGGGCTTGCCCGCTTTCTACGGCTTCCCCAGGTTGGACCGGCACCTCCACCACGACGCCGCTCCGCGGGACGGTGAGCGGCCAATTCGCCGCCGGACCCGTGTGTGTCTCCAGACAGGACTCGAGCAGCCGCACCGTCTCCGTCGCGGCCTGCAACCGCGCCTCTTCCTGTTTCACTTGGGCCTGGGCTTCCTCCATCACGCGGTCGGAGACTACTTTGTCGCGGTCGTGCAGTTCTCTCTTGCTCTCACAGGATGCTCGGGCGGCTTCCAGTGAGGCGGTGGCCGACCCGAGGTCGCCCCGCGCCGTGGCCAGCCGCGCCGTCATGTCGAGCTGCTCCGCCGGGCTCAGGCGCGGTTCGATCAAGCCGATGGTCACGTCGGCAGCCAGCGTGACGCCGAGAGCCGGCCATTCCTGCGCTTCAGCACGACGCACCACGCCGGCCAGCGGGGCCCGTAGCGTGAACGACTCGGCGGGATCGTCCTCGAGTATCCCATAGGCCACCACCTCCGGTTGACGAGTCGCCGAGTCCAGCGCTTCCACGCGGAGGCCGACACGCTGCTGCGTGGGCGCATCCAGCGTCACGACGACCTCCCCGCCGGGCAAGCGTGCTACCCGCGAGGGCGCCCCGCCCTCCGGTTTTCCTTCTTCGTCCTCTTGCTTCCCCACCGCCTCGCGGGTCTTTTTGTCGTGTTCGTCCTGGTCATCGCGATCCTTGGCTGCTGCGCCCCCGGGCCGGCCCAGCACCCGTGCGCAGAGCTCGGGTCGCAGGACCAACGTCCCTGCGCCGGCCACGACCCCCAGCACCACTATCCAGACCCATAACCTCTTCATAATGCTTATGCTCCTTCCCTTCGCGCCCGTCGGGCCTGGTTGCTCGGTGCCTGACGGACGACGGCCTCCTTTAGAGTAATCCGGCCGCCAGCAATTGGCGCAAGAAGTCCGGCACAAACCCAGTCAATGCCTGACCGATGGAGTTTAACTGCGTGGCCGGTTGTTCGCCCAGGGTTTGCGTCAGGCCGCAGCCCCCGACCTGGAATGCGAAACCCAGCCCAAGCATCATCAGCAGGCGCCACGTGTGTTTGATGAGTGATCCCCTCATCCGTTTTTCCTCGTCAATGTACATGCATCGTTTCTGCCATCACTTCAATGCACGCCGCAACGGCGAGTCCCATCTTCGTCCGCAACCGCTTGGCCGTGACGATCACGTAGAAAAGGTGCGGGTGCCGCCCGCGCCATGCCCGCCAGTCGGTTTTGATCAACGTGTCCACGGCACCCACCTCCGCCGGTCTTTACGCCAACTCCAAACATTCAGAAGACTCATACCTTAATCCGGATAACCGTGGGACAGTAGCCGTAGTAGGGTGCGTCCCGGACGCACCTCTCGATCAGCGTGAACCGCGAATCGGTGCGTCCGAGGACGCACCCTACGGAAGCTTTCCAGCCTGTCATCCGACCGGCTGGAAAGCCGGTCCCACAGGGGTCC
>JAZDKM010000324.1:0-3504 GCA_043803085.1 Planctomycetota bacterium | reverse complement strand
CGGCGGGTGGCATGGCCGAGCGTAGCGCGGCCATGTTGCGTGCCGCAATCGTCGGCGGCCATTGGAGGACGCGACATCCCCGCGCCTGCGGCTTGGCATGCCGCTTTGCCTGGCGATCCTCGTCCAGTACGTCCATCCTCCGACTTCGGCCTTGCCACGCCGTTGGGCCCCCCGCGCGATCCTCTCTTTCCGCGCCCACCCGGCTGCACCCAAGCCTGAGCGCGCGCCAAGTTCTATTCAAGGATGCTTTCCGGCCGCGGCCCGGCCACAGGGGTCCTGCGCGCGGACCGGAGAAACGGTCACCGGCCCCCGAATCCGGCTTGGAAGACCCAAGAATGCAGGATTTCCAAACAAACCCATTGACCAGACGAGCGAGCCGCCGGGTTTACCCCAAACGAGCGAGCCGCCGGGTTTACCCCGGCGCTGGTGGAGGACCGGCGTGAGGGCTATCCTGCGCTCCCGAGACTTCGCGCGCCATAAGAAGCTTCTCGGGGTGCGAAGATTCTGGCGGATGACAGTACAGGGACAAAGGGCGAAGAGGAACGCACCGGAGCGAGCTGGTGGAAATTACCAAACAAACCCATTGTCCAGTCACGCTTTACCACGCCGCCCGGCGTCGTTCCGTGGTCAGCTCCGCGCGGCGCTCGCCGAGGGCCGAAGCGAGAGCTGCCCAGCGGCGGGTGGCATAGCCGTGCGTAGCGCGGCCATGTTGCGTACCGCAGTTGTCGGCGGCCATTGGAGGACGCCACATGCCCGCGGCGGCGGGAGAAACCGATCAAGATCGGCGCCAACTGCCCGTGGCCCAAGCGTCCAGCACGGCTTGCACCAGCTCGACGCCCACAACCTCCGACGCGACTGCGCCGTGGGCGATCGCTCAGAATCGGCGGCGATTCGGCTGGCCGTCAAGTCTCGCACGGTGGGAGTGCTTTATGTTCGGTTGGGTTTGCGGTATAAGGCCGCCCGGAGCCTGTCGGTTTTGGGAGCAAGAAGATGAACGTCTACTTCACCGGTCGTGGCTTCGCAGGGGTGGCCCTCCTCGCGCTCTGGACTCTTGGCGGGTGTGCCAAGGGGGCTTCGGTTTGGGCCTCCCGGCAGGACCACTTCGAGATCGCCGTTGAATCGGCCACTCAGGTAGTGGCCACCACCCACGACGGGACCCAGACTGTGGTCGGCGTCGAAGATTCAGGGGGGAAGGTCAAGGTCGATGCCAACGTGCGGGGCGGCGGGGTGAGCCGATCCGACGCTCAGGCGGCTTTGGACGCCATCGCGGTCGCGGTCGAACGCCAGGGCGAAACCATCGACGTCTCGTGGGACTGGAAGACGGCGAAGTCGCCCGCCTGGAGCGCCGACGTCGATTTCGAGATCAAGCTGCCACCGCGTACCAACGTGAAGCTCGTCACCCACAACGGCCCCGTCGTGGCTCAGGGCATCGAGGGAGAATGCCTGCTCGAAACCCGGAACGGCCGGATCACCGCCCAGAGCACCGGCCCACGCCTGGATGCGACCACCCATAATGGCGATCTGGACATTACTACGTCCGCCGCCGACGTCGCCCTGGACACGTACAATGGGGGGATTGCCGCGCGCCTGAACGCCACGGGCGACGTGGGGGGAAGCATCGTGAGCCACAACGGGGGTATTGTGGTCGTGCTCGCCGGAACCGCCGCTGCCGCCCTGGAGTGCTCCACGGCGAACGGGCACATCCACTGCGATCACAACCTCGAGCAGGCCCTGATGACCCAGACGAGTCTGAAGGGCAGTATCCGGGGTGGGAAAAAGACCTTGCGCATCCAAACCCAAAACGGCTCGATCAAGATTCAGTAGGGCGGGCTTCGCCCGCCGGACCTGAGTGTCGGGCGGAGCCGGACCTACGGCGGGTGGCATGCCCAAGCGGAGCCGAGCGGAGCGAGGCGCAGCGCCGGCATGTTGGATCTTGCGACCACCGCAGGCACGCAGCATGGCGGCGCCGGCCCTGGACACGAACGTGTCCAGGACCGGCTTGGCCATGCCACACGCCGCCATGCTCGCCGGTCGAGGCTGGCACGGGCGGGTGGGTGGTGGTATCGTTCACGCCGTGAAGTCCAGAGGTTCCAGACGCCAACCCCGCTCCACCCGCCAGGTCGCCACTGAGCTTTCACCACTCCTGGTGACCGATCCTTCCGCGCTCCGGCAAGTCTTGGACGAGCTAAGTCAGGCCGGGCGCTTTGCCTTCGACACCGAGTTCGTGATGGAAGACAGTTATGCGTCGGAGGTCTGCCTGATCCAGGCCGCCACGGAGTCAAGGGTAGTGCTGATCGACCCGCTGGGGGGGCTGGACGACACCGGTTTCTGGAATCTGGTCGCGGATGAGCGCCTCGAGAAGATCGTCCACTCCGGGATGGAGGACTTGGCGTTGTGCGTCCAGCGGACCGGCCAGACGCCGAGAAACGTTTTTGACTTGCAGATTGCGGGGGGGCTGGTCGGGCTGGACTACCCCCTGAGTTTAATGAAGCTCGTGCGGGCGACGTGCGGGGCCCGGCTGCACAAGTCCCAGACGCTGACCGACTGGCGTCACCGCCCGCTGAGCGCAGACCAGATTCAATACGCCAAGGACGACGTTGCCCATCTCCCGGGAGCGTATCAAGTGATCCGCCGAAAGCTGGAGACGCTGGACCGTTGGGAGTGGGTCCGCGAGGAGCTCGAGCGCCTCGAGCAACCCGAAACCTATCGGCGGTCCGAAGAGGCGCAGGTCCTCCGTTTGAAGGGGGGGGGCACGCTGGATGGACGGGGGTTGGCGGTGGCCCGCGAGCTGTACCAAGTTCGCGAGGCGCTGGCCAAGCAGTTCAACCGTCCGGCCCGGGTGCTGCTCAAAGACTACTTGATTGTGGAAATCGCCCGTCAGCAGTGGACGACGCCAGCGCAAATCCGCGGGCTTCGCGGCGTGCAGGTCTCGAACACCGCGGTGCAGCGACTGGCCGACGCCGTCAAACGCGGGCTCGCGTCTCCGCCCGAGGTCTGGCCGGAGGTGGCCTCGCCGGAGGTGGACGCTCCGGAAGAGGCGGCGCTGATCTCGCTGGCTACCGCCGTGGTGCGCGCCTACTGTCACGAGCAGGACATTGCCCATCAGTTGGCCGCCACCAAGCAGGATATCCGCGCTTTGGTGTACTCCTTCACCCGCGGGGCGCCGGCCGAGCGGTCGAAGTTGGCCGGTGGGTGGCGCGGCCGCACCGTCGGACGGTTGTTGACGGCGTTCTTCTCGGGGGAGAAGCGCGTGGGCATCCGGCGCGACGGCGAGGCGCTGCGCATCGCGATCGAGTAGTAGAAGGGTCCGCGAGCGCGGACCTGACCGGCTGTCGGGCCTGGGGGAATTCGAGCACGGTGGCGGGGTGAACCTATGAAGCAGGAGGTCGAGCCGATTCACGGTGGCTTGCGTTCGTGGTAAACCAGCGGTTCGTGTTTCGAGATCCGTCGGTTTCCACACAAGGAGCGAACCATGAACTATGTCGGCATCGACCTCCACAAGAA
>JAZDKM010000323.1:0-9583 GCA_043803085.1 Planctomycetota bacterium | reverse complement strand
GCCGCTCGACCAAGAGCCGATCCAATACGCTGGCTCGGCAGGAGCCTCGCCCTCCCATCGAATCCGCAGATTCAGCGTTGACGGAGCACTGGTCCATGTTCGTCACTTTGGCGCGTAAACCCTTGTCAAACAAGGACTCGTGTACGTTCCGGTCTGTCTCGCCACCCAACCGGGCTTCCGCTTCGCCCGACGCGCCGCGCCCGGCGTCAAGATTCCACGAATTCCCTCTTGACATCCAGGAACGCTTCTGGTAGCAGGAACCGTATCCCCCCCGGCCTTAGCCTGACTGCCGTCAGGCAGGCGGGTGCCGATGCTGCAGGGCAGAGAGAGACGCCCGCAAAACCGGGCGAGCTCTCTTTTTGTGCGCGGTTTCGGCGGGGGCATAGGTTGGACCCCCCCGGAACGGTCCATTTCTTCGATGACAGGAGGATGCGAGAATGTGCAAGTACCGGATGGTCATTTCAGTGGCAACCGTGGTGTTGGCGTGCGTTTCCGGCGCAAAGGAGGAGACCTATGGTCAGTGAAAAGCGTCGCGTTATGAATCGGACCAGTTGCGTTGCCCAGCCAGGGCGCGAAACAGAAACCCCAGTTCGGAGGAGGTGTTGTATGGACAAGCGGAGACGCAGGATACCGGCGGTTTCTTTGGCCGCCATCGCGCTGCTGATGTTTGCGGCGCGCCCCGGACAGGCGATCCCATCCAGGCCCCAGGACGCACACTCGCACGTGCCGGGATCGGTCACGTGGTCGCAGGTCCCGATCCCCCCCGCAGACCCGGACTACACGAACCACCAGCACAACTCCGGGCTGGACATCCGCGGTGCCAACGGGTCGTATGACGGCTACGCGGTGTGGGACAGCGAGCTAGGGGGAGATGGCTACCGGGACATGTGGCGGTACCCGGTCGCGGTGGGGGGATTCGGGCACGGCTTCATCGCGGATGACTACGTCTCGGCCATCGAGTACAAGTTCCTCGACCAGGTCGGCTGGAACGACACTACCAAGGGGGTGGTGAACACGGCGTTTACCTTGTGGGAGGTCAACGCGAAGTGGCGCCCCAACGGCAGCGAGGTCGGGCAGGGCGGCGCGCTGGTGCGCCGGCCCGGCGCGCGGGTCGGCATCAACTTCGACGAGGACACGGTGGGCACGCAGATCAACTTCGAGATCCGCTGGGCGCGCATGGGCGCGTCGCAGCCGGTGGCCGCGTGGTACGCCGGCGACTCACCCTATAGCCTGGAGCAGTACGACATGGAGCTGGTCTTCAACTCGCAGCTCTTGTTCCACACCGACGTGTTCTCGGAGCCGGCAGGGAACGAGTGGGACTTCCTTTCGGTGGCCCTGCACGAGATCGGGCACGTGCTGGGGTTGGAGGACTACGCCGTCGCCGGCGACGGCAAGAACCTGATGGACCCGGCGCCATTCGGTCTCGGTGAGATGCACCGAATCATCGACACGGCCGACCTGCAGGGGGCGATCGACCTGTATACGATCCCTGAGCCGAGCAGCCTGTTGTTGACGGCGGCGGGAGCCGTGATGGTGCTCGGGCGGAAGAAGATGCGTTCGCCAGGCGCGGTTTGACCCGGCGCGTGGAAACCGGGCACAGTACCCACAAGTGGTAGAGAGCATGCATGCCCAGATGCCTGCGGCCTGCGGATCGATCTCGGCAATGTGGTATATCACGTGCTCAATGGTGCCCTGAGCCGGATGCGCCTGTTCGCCAAAGAGGACGACTACGCCGCCTTCGAGCGGCTGCTGCCTGAATGAAGACTCCTGACCCTCAGAGGGTTCGACACCGCGTTTACGGTGCATCTTTCAGGCCGAAGGCCTGCCACGACAATAGCCGGGGGCAACGCCCCCGGTGGCGGATTCCCCAGGCAGAGTCAAGGCTGAAGGCCTTGGACCATGGTGCCCATCCGTTCGACCCTTTCAGGGTCGAGAGGGCGAGTACGACGCCCACCGGGGGCGGCGCTGCGCTTGGCCCCGGCTATTGGAGTTCCTGGCCTTCGGCCACAACGGCAGCCCAGGTCCACTGCGTGGTTCGCCTGCGAGCAAGGTTCGTGCCGAACAGTATTGCTCCCGACCCCCGTTTCGCTTCCCTCGTCGTTAAGACGGTGTATGAGAAGGCTGCTCGCGCCCTCCGAACCGCGACCGTAAGGGAGCGGTCTCCGATAAGGTCGCCGCCGCTTCCTAACGGGCGCGGTTCGGAAAAGGCGCTTCTCACGCACACTCTAAGGGTGCCGCACCGCTTGGGTGAGAGACCCTCCGAGCGTCTAAAGAAACCCCTCTCCCCCATCGGGGGAGAGGTTGGGCGAGGGGGAAATGCCCTAGGATCTGGCCCTCACCCCAACCCTCTCCCTGGAAGGGAGAGGGGGTATGGTTAGAAGCTCTTACCAGGTAAACGCGATCTGGAACTCGGCGAAGTCATCCAGATCCACGTCGTCGTCGAAGTCGAAGTCAAAGGCGGCACAACGGACATCACCATATTCCCGCCCGCCGGAAGTGCTCGGACCGGTCATGCAGTCGGACCAATGGCTGAAGTCGAGCCCGTCGACATCCCCATCCCCGTCGAAGTCGCCGCTCCCCGGCACCAGACACCCGACATCGAAGATCTGGACGGCATCGACGCCGGCCTCGGTGACCGAGTTATTGGGGTTGTCTTGGGTGGAGAAGCGGACCTGGACCACGGAAGTCAACGTGAGGTAGTCGGCGAGATGGACCTCGCGCTGCACCCAGCCCGCGGTATCGGGCACGCTTTCGATCAACGTCCACGAGGCCCCCTGGTCGTTGGAGACCGCTACCTCCAGTCGGTCGGCGTCGGAATCATCGTTGGTAAACCACCGGGCGTACCGGAGCAGAGGATCGAGCGATCCCGACAGATCCAGGCTCGGTGAAATCAACCGGGTGGGGCCGCCATCGACGTCGAAGTTGCCGACCCGGTTGTCCGTCACATAGCAGTATCCGGAGCCGTCGAAGTCGTTTGGCGGGTCGCCGCGGTTGCCGTCACCGGCGGGAATCGCCCGCTCCCAACTGCCGGTGGCCAGAGCGATGTTCTGGACGGTCCAGCCCTGGTCCGCGTCGAAGTCGTCGATCAGGATGGTGGTGGCTACCGTTGCGGTATAGACGCCGGTGGGGGCGTTTTCAGGGTTGTATACGGTGGTTCCGCCGTCGCCGGTAGCGCTGAAGTAGAACTCGGGCGTGGAGCCGCAGGGCAGGGCCGGTAATGTCGCTTGGTAGAGATTCCCGCCCAGCCAACTCAGCGGGCTGGTGAGGTAGGTTCCGCCGTCGAAGCGGTAGTGCAGCATCGGAGTGCCGGGCAAAACACTCTCGTCACCGTCGTTGATTTGTACCAAGATCGAAGCCGGCTGACCCGGGGGCAGGAACGAGGGCGCCCCGTCCGGCAGGGAGATGATCAGCGCGGGGGCATGCTGGTAGGCGGCGAAAGCATCGAGAATGCCATAGCCGCGCACGTACAAGGGGTCAAAGGTGCCGTAGGCCACATAGTAGTCCGCAGTCTCAAACAGGTGTTCGCGCATCTGATCGACCGTCCAGGACGGCCTGGCCTGGATCAGACAGGCCACCGCACACGCGACCAGTGGGGTGGACAGCGAGGTGCCGTCGGCCGTGGTGTAACCGGTGTCGCTGCTGGGCGAAACGGTGTACGTGCTGATGCCGCGGGCCAGCAACTCGGGCTTCACTCGGCCGTCTGCCGTCGGACCATCGGAACTGAAGTAGGCAATGGCTCCCGAGCTGTCCACCGCACCGCAACTGATGGCCTGGAAGGCATCAGCCGGGGCAATCAGATGCGAGGTGCTCGGACTGGTGTCGTGATACTCGTTCCCCGCCGCGTTGCAGTGATGCACCCCGTTGGCCGTCGCAATGTTCACCGCGATCGTGGTCACGGCTGTCTCACCATCCAGGTCGGCTTGGGTGTACCAGTCGATGTACCCCAGCGAGGAGGTTTCCATATCCGCCCCGTGAAACTCGATGAACTCCAGACCGGCGACGTAGTTGTCTTCCTCGGCCGGGACTTCCTGCGTCGTATCCTCCGTCTTGCACAGGACGAACGAGGCATCGAAGGCCCCGCCCACCAATTCACCCGGCATGTACGCCCCCAGGCAACCCAGGATCATCGTGCCGTGGTCGGCCTGCCCGAACGGATCGCCGGGTTCAGTTTCAGCGACGCCGTCGTTGTCCACGAAGTCATATTCGGCGACGACGCTCACAGGATGGCCCGGGTTCGTGAAGGCCTCGTGGGTGCGATGAAAGCCGGTGTCCAGAATGCCAACGATAACGCCCTGGGCGGTGTACCCCGCGTCGTGCAGGGGGATCAGATTGATCTGGGCCAGTTGGGCCTGGGATAAACCGTAATTGATCGACCGATCCAAACCGCCCCCTCCGGGGGCAGGTGCGAGCTCTTCCACTGATTTGGTGTCGACCGGCCGATGGACCCCGGCCGAGTGGGCCACCGGTTGTAGCTTGGCCACCCAGGGCAAGGCCGCGATGGGCTCAACCTGTTCCCGGGTGATATAGGCGCTGACCGCATTCACCCACCTGCTGACGACGTGGATCCGGGCGCCCGTGGCCGCCACCGCGTCCACGTAGGCCTGGACCACGGGCAGGTCGTGTTCGTCGAATAGGGCCCCGCCACGCAGAGCGTTGAGACCGCGCAGGGCCCGCCTCTGAACCGCCCGGGGGTTGTAGGAAGCCGCCACTTGGGCGATGGCGGCTTCGTATTCCTGCGGAGAGTCGATGCCCTTGTCCTTGAAGAATACCCAGACCTTGACCGGTCCGGTGGATTGGTTCAGCAGTTGCTGCAACGCGGGATGGACCTTGACCGGATCGGACGCCCGGTCCTTCACCATGTCTGTTTCTACCGGCCCAGCGGCTGATGGCGACGGGATCCGGGATACGCCCGCGCGCAC
This sequence comes from Planctomycetota bacterium, assembly GCA_043803085.1. Taxonomy (GTDB): domain Bacteria; phylum Planctomycetota; class Phycisphaerae; order UBA1845; family UBA1845; genus JAAEQG01. The sequence continues at coordinate 4,664 of JAZDKM010000323.1, read as the reverse complement.
GAGCCCGTGGCTTAGCAGGATCAGCGTCACCCCCAGCAGAACCCGTCGGAACTTCGAATTGGACATCGCCAGATTCCCCTCAGAAGAAGGCCAAACGCACCGGCGACCCATGCGGGTGCGCTCTGACATCACCAGCCCAGACTACCGCAAGGCGCCGAGCACGCGCCCGGGCCCGAGAACCATTGTACAAACTGGACCCAGCGGGTTGAAGGGTCTTAGGAAAACGATGAGGGCGGCCGGCAGCCGGGGCAGATAATCCTCGTCCTTACCCACGTCCTTCTTTCAGGGTCGAGAGGGCGAGTACGACGCCCACCGGGGGCGGCGCTCCGCTCGCCCGCGGCTATTCGCGTTCCTGGCCCTCGGCCAGAACGGCAGGCCAGGTCTGCGGCGTGGTTCAACCGCGAGCAAGGCTCGTGCCGAACAGCATTGCTTCCGACCCCCGTTGCGCTGCCCTCGTCGTTAAGATGGTGCATGAGCAGGCTGCTCGCGCCCTCCGAATCGCGACCGTGAGGGAGCGGTCTCCGATAAGGTGGCCGCCGAAAGTGTCACGCACCCGGAAGAGCGTGTTCGCGCTCACGGTACTCGAAAGCCTGCCCATTCCGTGGTAACGTGAGGCTGGCGTCGTAAGGCTCGTCCATGCGAGCATGACCTTGCTCTTGAGCGCTAGTGTAGTGGGGCGGGATTGGTGCACCTTTCACGATCCGAGCCGCGACCGTAAGGGAGCGGATTTCGTCGGCCCGCTCCCTCACCGTCGCGCCTCTGAAAAGATGCGAATAGCAGGACTCACTAAACGGGCGTAGCCCATCGAGGTGAGGATCGATGAAAGCCATCAACCCCGCCACCGAGGAAGTGATCCGCGAATACACCGAGTACAACGCTTCGGCAGTCAGAGACTTGCTCGCCCAGGCCGAGCGCGCCTTCCGCGATTGGCGACGCACGCCGTTTGCCCGGCGGACCGAGCTGCTCAAACAGGCGGCGACCCTCCTGCGCCGCGACGTGAACCAGCATGCCCGTTTGATGACCGAAGAGATGGGCAAACCCATCGTCGAATCCGAAGCGGAGGTCCACAAATGCGCCTGGGTGTGCGAGTACTTCGCAGACCACGCCGAACGCTTCCTGGCCGCGGAAACCATCCCCACTGACGCCACGCACAGCTTCGTCCGCTACGATCCCTTGGGGCCGGTACTGGCGGTCATGCCCTGGAATTTTCCATACTGGCAGGTCTTCCGCTTTGCGGCCCCTGCCATCATGGCGGGCAACGTCGGGATGCTTAAGCACGCTTCCAACGTACCCGGCTGCGCCTTGGCCATCGAGCGCGTGTTCCGCGACGCCGGCGCTCCCGAAGGCGTCTTCACCACCCTCCTGGTCCCGTCGCGGGCCGTGCCCGACCTCATCAAAAGCCCGGTCATCCGGGCGGTGACCCTAACCGGTAGCGAGCCCGCCGGTGCCGCGGTGGCCGCGCAGGCCGGCGCGGCCCTCAAGAAGACCGTCCTCGAACTCGGCGGGTCCGATCCCTTCGTGGTGCTGGCTGACGCCGATCCCGAAGCCGCCGCCGAGTCGGCCGCCTTGGCCCGCACCATCAACAGCGGGCAGAGCTGTATCGCCGCGAAACGGTTCATCGTCGAGCACTCGATTGCCGAGCGCTTCGAGTACGCCCTGGCCGACCGACTGGCCGGACTGAAAATCGGCGACCCTCTCGACCGCGCGACCCGCGTCGGGCCGTTGGCCCGCAGCGATCTGGTCGATGAGCTCCATGACCAAGTGCAGCGCTCGCTTCGAGCCGGCGCCAAGCTTCTGACCGGCGGTCACCGGTTGGAACGTAAGGGCTACTTCTACGCCCCAACCGTTCTCGTCGGCGTCGAGCCGGGGATGCCCGTCTTCGACGAGGAGACCTTCGGGCCGGTGGCCGCCGTCATCCGCGCCCGGGATACCGACCACGCGATCGAACTCGCCAACCGCTCGGACTTCGGCCTGGGGGCCAGCCTGTGGACCGCGGACGCCGAACGCGGTCAGGCGCTCGCGTCCGAGATCGAAGCCGGTGCGGTGTTCGTCAACGGCATCGTCAAGTCCGACCCGCGTCTGCCGTTCGGCGGCATTAAACGTTCGGGCTATGGCCGAGAACTGTCCGCCTTCGGCATCCGCGAGTTTGTGAACGTCAAGACGGTGTGGAGCAAGTGACCACGGTCACCTTTATCAGTGCCGTCAGACAGGCGACGCACGACATGGCCCGCGCGCTGCGCTTCTACTATGGAGGAGCCTTCGCGGTCAGATCGCTATGGATCGAAACCCGGGCTTTCCAGTTTTCCGAGGTGCCCCAGTCCGTGAGTTCCGGGAATTCGTGGCTCATCACCGTTGCCGAGTGCTTGAGCGGCGTATCGAAGCGCAAAGGGGACTTATCGCAGAGAATCTCAACCCGACGGTCGGGCATCTTCCCTCGGCCTTCAAGGTTCTCCGGCAGGCCCTCGTGCCTCAGTTCCACGTAGATGCCGTTGGCGGCCCAGCCGTGTGCCTCGATGATCGTGAAGTGAAAAGTGTTCCGGCCTTTGTTTTTCTCGAGTCCCACCTGGACATCGAAGTTCGGCTCCCCTGTTGCGGGCACGCCTTTCTTGGACAAGTCTCGGTCGACATAGGGCAGGTTTTCCACAGTCGAGGCTGTCGGAGTTTTGACGTCCGGTCCCTGGACCGGTTTGGCCATCTGGGTCGCGGCGAAATAGACGAGGGTGCCGGCGACGATGACCAGCACGACGATCAGCACGGTCTTCATGGCACATCCTTTCCAATGAACGGCTCTTCGGGCCGCGTTGGTTCTCCGCGGCACGCCTTCACACTATAGCCGAAACCGGCCGCTCGTGCCATCCGGCTGTAGGCAAACGCAGGTCCCGCTGTACCGCCCATACCGCTTTTGCCGATGTCCGTAAGAGCGTGTTTGAAAAGGAGCAACACAGTGACGCGTTTTTTCGTGGGTGGCATGGGTCTGCGTCGTCCCCGCGGCTACCCGCCGGAGGGCCGACGCCGACCCGTGCGGATCGCCCGGAGCGCACGGGTCCGTCACCGGCCGCCCGGGTAGCTCGGCCCCTGACGGACCCATTCCACCCACCACTAAACACCATTTCAAAAAAGCTCTAAGTGTTGTTCGCGGAGGGCGACGGCGATATAGTCCCGCCATGCTCGCCGTCCGCCGGACCCGGCCCCGCGGGCGGTTCCCAGGAGTCTGAGAGATGAAAAACTTGTTCCCAACGAGTGCGGGACTGGTGCTGAGCGCACTGGGGATCGCCGGATGCTCCCAGACCAGCTTCTCGCAATCGATCTGGAATCCCTTCCATCTCGAACTCAATTTCGACGTCACCCAACAACCGGTGCGCATCGGCATTGTGAGTCCTCCCGAAGGGCCGCTCGCCCTAAAGAACTGGTTTGTCGTGCGCCAGGCCCCGCCGTACGCCGGGTTCCGCAACGCCTTGGCCCGGCACCTCGGGTGCGGGATTCAGATTCAGGAACTTGAGCCCTTCCAGATCACCGCCCATCTCCAGTCCGGCCGCCTCCAGTACGCCCTCGTCTCCGATGCCGACTACAAGACCATGACCGCCTACGGGCCGGTAGGCGAAACCCTGGCTTCCGCCGTGCCGCTCACCCGGTGCGGCCTCATCGTAGCGTCGGCCAAGTCGAACATTCAAAGTCTTTCCGGAATCAAAGGCCGGCGGTTCGCTTTCGGCCCCAAGGATGATCCCATCCTGGATCAAGCCGCCCTGAAGACCCTGGAAGAGGCCGGCATCAATAAGGACGACATCGAGAAGGAACTGATTCCCAACCCGCTCTACCCCAGCCTCGATCGACGGCAATACCATACCAGTTCGCTGGAGGCCGCCAAGGAAATCGTCTACGGCCTCGGGACAGAAGTCGGCGTGATCGAGGAATCCGACTACCGATCGTTCCCGGACACGGGCGGCCGGCTTCTCCCTCTGAAATTCGCCAAAGACAACTTCCGAGTACTCGGCACCACCGCGACCCTCCAATCGGAGACTTCGCTGGCGGGTCGCTTCATCGCGTCGGCCCAGGCCCACCCGGAGGTCACGCGCAGTGTGGTCGAGTTCTTGTCCAAGGCCCACACCGCGCACCGAAACGCCTTGGCCGACGTGGGGCTGGCCCGCTTCGAGGTTGCCGCCGCGGCGAACCCCTCGGGTCCGACGGTGGCCCACTCGACCACGAAACCCAAGTAGGACACCCCGGAGCCACTTGACGTGTCGATCTCCTGGGAAATCGAGCGGACACGCCTGCGTCCCTTCGACAAGCCGCAGGTTTCGTACGTGATTAGCGGCTTGGCAAGGAATCGGTTCGGCGGCGTCTTCGTAGCAGCCTGCGTCCTCGCAGGCCGTCTGCTTCTCGGCCGGCGGGGATGCCGGCCGCTACCTTCGCTAATCACGCACCGGGCTTCAGCCAGCGCGGTCACCCTGCGGGGAAAGGCAAGACGATGGGCGGTGCCCGCCTTACTAGCTCTGAAACTCGCCTTTGGCTCGCTCAGCCTCGCCCTAGCCCAAGTTGAACAGTTGTGATGCTTGAGTGGCCCTGGTAGTGGCGCCAGGGCCGTTTGGGGGCGAGAGTCGTGACTACATTTGGGCGACCTCGTCGATGCGCCGGAGACGCTGGGGAAGGGTCAGGCCGAGTCGGTT
>JAZDKM010000322.1:0-22555 GCA_043803085.1 Planctomycetota bacterium | reverse complement strand
GGACCCTGACGATTCAGACGGCCCCTGACGGCGCCCTGGTCTACTTGAACGACGAGGAAGTCGGACGCTCGCCGGTCAGCACCGACTTTCTGTGGTACGGCGACTACGATATCGTCATCCGCAAGGAGGGGCACCAGCCCTTGCTTACCCACGAGCGACTCCGGCCGCCGTGGTATGAGGTTCCTCCCATTGACTTTTTTGCGGAAGTTCTTTACCCCGGAAAAATCCACGACCAGCGCTTCCTGTCGTACACCCTCGAACCGGAACAACTGCCCGGACGCGAGGAACTGCTAGAGCGCGCCGAGGACCTCCGTCGGACCACCCTTTCCGAGACACGCTGAGCTTTGCCTGGTATGTCTTCAACCCTGTAGGCTGGGTGGAGCAATGTGGGCTGGGTGGAGCAATGTGGGCTGGGTGCAGCAATGTAGGGTGGGTGGAGCGCCGCGAAGCGGCGCGCAGCCCACCGACGGGCTGCGCGGCTTCAAGATCGTAGCGGCTGACCTACACGTGCGGCATCCGTGAGGCGCGCGGCCTCCCTCCGTATGGGCTCAGAAAGCGTAAAGCAGCATCCGACCGGCGGCGAACAGAAGAAAAACCGTGAAAACCCCGTGGACGACCCTGACCGGGAGGACATGCGTGAAGTAGGCCCCGATCAGGCTTCCCAGCACCGCGCCGGGGATCAGCAGCAACGCCAGGCGCAGCGAGTCCCACAACGGGTGACCTTGCTCCGTCACCAGGGCGTAGTTCTTGAAGCACGCCCCGATCACGCTTGACACCACGAAGGTGGCGGCCGAGTTGGCGATGGCGTTGCGCAACGGCAGACCCAGGAGACGCTGTTGCAGCGGGACCGCGACGAAGCCACCGCCCACCCCCAACAGGCCGGCCAGGAACCCCACAGGGATGCCTACCACCCAAGCTCCCCGCTGCGCCGAGGGCGGATCGTCTATCTGCGTCGGCGACCGGCCGGGGTTTCTCCGGCCAAGTACCTTACGCACGTCATCCGCGGCCACGCCCAACAGGAACAGGCCGAACGCCCCCGTGAGGTAGACGCTCCGTTCCCCTTTGAAAACGGGAAGTTCGCTCGCCAGGACGCCGAGGACCACGCAAACACTCGCCGCCGGAACCATCTGCTTGACCACTTTGGCCATGACCGCCCGGGAGCGCAGGTGTTGAAAGACGGCCGGCGCTCCCACAAAGAAGTTGACGATCATCGCGGCGGCCTGATAGAGATGCTGCTGCGGGCCGAACAGGAGGGTCATCAGCGGGATCATGACAATGCTGCCGCCGATACCCAACAGCCCGCCGGCCAACCCCCCACCCAACCCGGTCAAGAACATCCAGGCCAATTCCAAATCCGCGCCTCCTGCCTGAGAACGGGCGAGTTCTTCACGCCCCAGTGTGCCCGGCTCCCTCTTTGGACGCAAGTTTCCCCCGCGAGGTCCACACCTCAGCGTGGCTTTGCGTGTGGACCTGGAAGTCTGTCGGTGGTAAGGCACATCGACCGGCGAGCGATCAACGGGGCCATTTCCGCTCCGCATGCAATCTTCTTTGCTCTCCCTTGCCGCGCAGGGTCACGGGTTAGGAAGCGGCAGCGGGCAAGTGGCGGGTTGGCGTACCATGGTGCTCAATCGTGCGGTGGGGCGGCGTCGGCTGTTCGACCACGGGGCGGACGACACGGCCTCCGAGCGGGTGCCGCCTGAATGGAGACTCCCGGACCGTTTTCCGAAGACCTTCTCCGCACTGGAGTCGCCAGGCGCCACATGGCCGCGCGGCACCTGCCATGCCACCCCCGAAAGGAAGGTCCTGAACGGGTGCGCACCCAAGAGGATCTACCCTCGAAAGCCGGGTAGCGTATAATGAGTCGACGAGGTGAACGGTGGCGCTCTCCGTCTACATTGAAACGACCATCCCGAGTTTCTATCATGAAACGCGCCAATCGCGGATCATTCTGACATGGCGCGACGTGACCCGGCGGTGGTGGGATCGGTATCGCGCGGAGTACAGATTGTTCACCTCGGAGTATGTTCTTGAAGAACTTCGCCACGCACCCGATCAGAAGGCGGAACAGGCCATTGCTCTTCTCGAGGGGATACCTGTGCTTGAGGAGCCGTCCGGCCTGATCGAGGCGGCGGAGTATTACGTTCAACACCGACTGATGCCTGTGGAAGCAGGCGGCGACGCGGTCCACCTGGCCATGGCGTCCTTGCATCACATGGACTACCTGCTGACCTGGAATTGCCAACACTTGGCCAACGCGAATAAGATTCAACATATCGCCGTTCTGAACGGGCGGCTGGGCCTGCCCGTCCCGGTGATCACGACCCCCTTGACTCTGATGCCGGAGGAAACGACATGAGCGGGACTGTTGATCCCTTGGATTGGCCCGACGATCCGGTGGTGGCTGAAGTGCGCGCCATCCGCGCCCAATTGTGGAAAGAGGGCGGAGGGACGGTGGCTGGCTTGGTAGAGTTGATTCGACGACGCACTCAGGAGTCGGAATCCGCCGGCCGCTCCGATGCCAAGCGCGGACGCCGGACTCGAAGGCGCGGACCTCCGCTCAAGCGGTGAACCGGCATGCGTCGGAGTTCCTGAAGGGTTGGCATGATGACTTCGGCCCCCAAGCCCGGTTGTAATGGTTCAGCGTGAAATGGACAATCGGCCGTTCTGAGTTAGCTACATCCGGGAGACCATCTCCCGGCGTTTGGGTTTTGAAGAACTCGCGGCTGCGCCGCGAGGGATTTATCGCTTGGATGCCAATCCCGAAGGGGGGTGGGAAAGACGGCCGGGTGGCATGTCCGCTGCTTTGAGCGGACATGCTTCTGGACAACACATGGCCGCGAAGACGCGGCCATGCCACCCTGGAAGACCGTGCAAGCCTGGAACACAATGCTACCCATCGATTCGACGTGCTCATCTAACCAAGCCCTTTCTGCGCTGGGGTGGCAGGTCCGCTGCTCTGAGCGGGCATGCTTCTGGACAACGCATGGCCGCGTAGACGCGGCCATGCCACCCTGGCCGACGCGGGCTGCTTGCCGCCCGCCGACCCCGTGCCTCCCGCCCATCAACCGTCCCTGGACCCGCAGCCCACCAGATGAATGACGAACTGCGCAGGCTGTACGAATCCACCGCCGAGAACTTGGTCTATGGCGTCGGTGTGCTACGACACGATCGACCGCTGTCGCGGCAGTTCCGCACCGCGGCAGGCCTTCACCGATGCGTTCGACGGAGTGTTGGTTACGAACTTCTGGCCCTTGATTGCGGAGGTCAAGGGCCGGTCGGCCTGCGCGGCGGTACAGCCCCGCGAGCGGCAGGGGTTTGGACTGGTCTGAGACGGGTCTACGCGAAAGATGGCGGACCGGCTTTCCAGCCGGTCGACAAGGCGGAGAGCCTGCCGCACAGGTTCATCCAGTTCATGGGGTCAGAGGCTCTAAGCTTACAGGACGATTCGGCCGATCTATCTCCCGTGGCGCGCATTTCGTCGGCGGGGTCGGTGCGGCCAGGTGGATCCTTAGCCCGCGTTCTTCCCCACCGCACGGGACCGTTTCGCGGGCTGGAAACGCATGGTATCATGGAGTGTCACCCGCTCACAGGAGCGGGGAGTTCAGCGGGTTAATCGGAGGATCGCGCTCATGCTCAAAACATGGTGGGTAGCCGGGGTAGTCCTTATGACTCTTGGTTTGTTCGTGGCCGGTGGGCCGGCGGGTTGCAGTTCCGCCGGCGGCGGTGGAGGCGGTGGAGGCGGTGGCGATGCCAATGACAACGGCGGCGTCCCGGACACCTCCGCGGGGGCGGCGGCTTTTGCCGCCAACGGATGCTCCAACTGCCACACGGCTGAGAGCAACAACTTCAGCGACAGCAGCATCGATGACATCGTCGATACTCTGCTGGGCGAGCAACCGCACCCCGGCGGCGATTTTGGAGAACTCACGGACGAGGAGATCGACGACATCACCGATTTCCTGGTCGAAGTCATGCTCGGTGACGAGGACCTCGACGGCGGTGACAACACGAACGACAACGTCGGTAATGACAACGGCTCCGACGCACAGGCCCACGACTGGTTCGAGAAGGTCTGGACTGACTTCGACGAGAACTACTCCCATTTCGAGACCAAGGACGTCGATTGGGACGCCATCCGTGAGGACTACGAGCCGCAGTTCCAGACGGAGCTCTCCACCGACGCCTTCCTTAGCCAGATGGCCACGATGCTGGCCGAACTGCGTGATCTGCACGTGTGGCTGTTTGACGCCGGCGGCCAGCCGGTCGACGTCTATTCCCACCCGGCGGCCCAAAACTATCCGAACGGCTATCCCGACCGCTATTTCCCTTCCGGCGTGCAGCAGATGCAGGACTACCCGCTCCGGCACGGCTGGCTGGAGAATAACATCGCCTACCTGAGCATCGAGTCCTTCGACGGCGCGCAGTGGGACGGACTGCGCACCGGGGAGGTGGACGATCTGTTCGCCCTCTACGCCGACGCGGATGCCCTGGTCATCGACGTCCGCAGCAACAATGGCGGCAATGAACTCGTCGGAGCGACCCTCGCCGGCCACCTCACCGACACGGCCTACGTGTACGGCTATCACCGCACCAAAAACGCCGGGCCGGACCACAATGACTTCGGCGAGCTCACCGAACACCGTGTCGACCCGGCGGAGAACCAGCGCTTCCTCAGGCCGGCGGTCTGCCTGATCGGGGAAAGGAACCTCAGTTCGGCGGAATGGTTCGTGCTCATGATGCTCGAAAACCCGGGCGGGATCACGCTGATCGGCGACACCACTCGCGGCAGCTCCGGCAATCCCCAGGAATTCGCCCTCGGCAACGGGATCACGTACTATATCCCAAGCTGGGAGGCCTATCGCGCCGACCAAGTCACCCCGATCGAAGACACGGGCATTCCCCCGAGTCCGGGACAGGCCATCGCGGCCGAGGAGAGTTATACGGAAGACCGGGACTTCGTGTTGGAACGGGCCATCGACGTGCTGGCTCCGTAAAGCGTATCGCGGGCCCGAAGGGAGCCGGTGACGGATGAAAGGTGTGCATCGAACCCTGCAGCGCGGCGTAGGGTGGAGCCTGCTCCTGCCGGCCGTGGCTACGTGCACCGCGGCCGGATGCTTCTTCGACGGCCGCCGCGAACGGCCTTGGACCGGGCCGCGCGAGCCGGGCAAACGCTACCTCGACCGGAACGAGGTCCAACGCTGTTACATCGTCATCACCTCCGACCCGGACGATTGTGACCTGATCGGGGTCGCCCGGGACACTCACCTCCCCGTCGGCCGCACCCCGGCGCGCCTCAACATCGACGTCCGTCACAAGACCTACAGCGACGGCTCCCGCGACGTGCATATCGAACGGGTCAACGAGAGCCGCAAGCTTCTGCAGATACAGAAAGAGACCGGTCTGCTCGTCTCCTCCTGGCGGGAGGTGATCGTGGCGTACCTGTTCGAGAAGTCCGGCTATATCAACAAGCGCTTCGAGGAGGTCTGCTTGAGCGCCGCGGAGTTGCTCGATCTCCCGGAACGCACGTACACCGTTCGCGTCACCCTCGAACCCGAGACGCTCGATCTCAAACGCACACTGCCCGCCGCGGACCCGCGCGCCGGCCGGCCGGAGTATGAGTGCGACGTCCGTCTCGTCGAAGTCGGCAGCGGACGAGCCAACCGCGCCGCCACCGGCCAGGCCCGGGCCCCCGCCGACTTCCGCAGCATGGCCGACCGCATCGTCTTCACCCTCACCGAACGCCTGGAAATCCCCCCACAGGCCAAGGTCGCCGTCCTCGACCTCGAAGAACTCGGCGACGAGACGGTCAGCGGTCAATGCGGCCGCCTGGTCTCGCGGATGCTCAGCACCAGCCTGATCAACACCGGCAAGTTCGAGGTCATCGAGCGCCAGCAACTCGACAAGCTGATGCAGGAGCGCGACCTGACCACTGCCCAGATCGCCGCCTCTCCCGGCGAACTCGGCAAGGTTCTGGGGCTGGACTACGTGGTGCTCGGTTCCGTGGCCAAGGTCCGCTACCCCTGACCTTGCCCGCCCGTTCCCAGGTCGGGTGGGCACAAGCAGGTGCAAGACAGGCCGTATTCGCTTGAGTCAGCCGCCGTCATCCGGTAGCATGACGGCTTGGCGTCCGACAAATGGGAAATGTCGGGTAACGTGTTCCCGAGGGTGTCACCGCTTCCCAAACCGGCCAAGCCGAGCGGACATTGAATGAGGGATACCGAACTAAACCTTAACGGTTGCGCTCGGACCAGCGATGCAGAAACGAAACTTGTCTCTGCCGCGCGCGACCGCGTTGTTCGAGGACGGTATCGTTCCCTACTAAGTGTTTGATCCAAAGGGACTTGCGGTAACGCGAGTCCCTCTTTTCTTGGCCGTTTTTGTCGTCGTTGTACATCAGTTTGTACATCAGCGGCGGCCGGTGGGGGACGGGATGCTCCACCCGTGATCGACACAGCGAACCCGCAGTTCCGTGCAGGTGACACCAGCCAGTCCGGGCCGATGAGTCCGCGCCGCCATCTCTGCCTGTATCTGGCCGTGGCCGTGCCGATCTGCTTCTTGCTCGTCTGGCGGACAGACGTGGTCTCGATGGAGGGCATCATCGCCCTCGGGGGCCGGCACATGCTGGCAACCGGAGACTGGCTGGTCCCTTCGCTCTACGGCGAGATGTATGCGTTCAAGCCGGCATTGGCCTATTGGATGGCGGCCGGGACCGAGGCGCTGTTCGGTCGCCAGACCGAATTCACCCTGCGGCTGCCGACGGCGGTGTGCGGCTTCGGCCTGGGCCTGGCTGTGCTGGTCGCGATGGGGCGACTGGTGAGCCCTGGGTGCGGCTTGTACTCGGCGCTCGCCGCGGTGACGTCGGCGTTGTTCATCGAGCAAGTGGACACGGCCGGGTTTGAGATGCCCCTGGCGCTGGGCGTGACCCTGGCCATGCTCGCGGCCTGTCGCAATCTGGTGCGGGACGCGCCCGACTGGCGCATCTGGATCTTGGGTTATGCCGGGCTGCTGTTGGCCTTCCTGAGCAAGGGACTGCCGGCCGTGGTCGTGTTTGCGCCCGGGCTCCTGGTCGGGGCCTCCGTGCTCCGGCGGCTTCCGCGTCTGCTGGGCGCTGGACACTTGGCGGGGGTGATGCTCTTTCTTGCCGGCGCGGGCCTCTACGCGTGGCTCGCGTATCGGGCGGAGGGAACTGCGGCATTCCATCAGCACTTCAGCGAGATTGCGCTGCGTTCCGGTCAGTGGACCCCGGGACGCCTGCTCCTGACGGTCGTGAAGCCGGTGACGATCTTCGGCGTGCTGCTGCCGTGGTCCGCCGTTCTGGCCGTCTGGGCGATCAAGGCCGTGCGGCCGACGCTCACCGAAGAGCAGGTCCGGATCTCGCGCGTGGCCTGGGCGTTCCTGCTCACGGGAACGCTGGCCTTCCTGACCGTATCGACGGACAGCACCCGCTATTACCTGCCCTTGGTGACCCCGATGGCGATGCTGAGCGGGCTCGGCGTAGCGCGGCTGCCGGATCGGTGGGGGGTGCATGTGGCCCGGTCGCTGACGGTCATCGGGCTGATCATCTGGGTGGTCCAGGCCGGCTTCGTGCAACCGCATCGGGCGGAGACGCGCTCCTTGCGGAGCGTGGCCGCGGCCTTCGCTCTGCAGGTGCCGGCGAGCACGGTGGTCTTCGTGGACACGCAGGACAGCTACTCCTCGTTGTTCTATTACCTCGGCCGGCCGGTTGCGTCTTGGCGCTCGGCGGGGGACACGCCTGCGGCCGGCAGCTTCGTGATGCTGGTGGATGGGCGGCAACCCCTGCTGGGATCGCGAAGCAAGCTCCGCCTGGAGTCCGTGGCCGAGGTGGTCGCGCGTGACGGGCATCGCTATGTTCTGAGCCGACTCGTGCCTGGGGCCCCCTAGGTTCGGGTCTGCCCGAAGCAGGTCTCTGCGTCATCGGCGTGGGGGACGGGCTTCGCCACCGTCACCTATGGAAACCACAAGGCGGTGGATGTGTACGCGATCGGTGATCGCAGGAAGAAAGCCGTCAAGATCGAAGTAAAAACCAGCCAGCAGACGAACTTTGTGACCGGTATCAGCCAGAAGGGCCTTGCGGACAATCCCCTGACACCCGACTTCTGGGTTCTCTGCCAGATGAAGGAAGACACGGACGGTGTGCGTAGAGAGCGGTTCTTCGTGCTATCGCACAAAGAGATTTGCCGTGCTCAGTTCATCGTCAATCGCACGTACGCCAAGCGCTACGAGGAACGGCACGGTCACGCGCCCGACATGGGTCGCGGCGTGGACAACGTCCGCCTCCAGGATGTTGAACGGTACGAAGATGCCTGGGTGAAGATCACAAGAGTGCTCACATGACGACGATATCGACCTTCGGTGATCGTCAAGTCGTCGCCCGCAACAACCTCCGCTTGGGGACCGGCGGTGCGCGGGGCGGATGATCGACCTTGTGCCCAGGGCCGCCAGAAGGCCGGCAAAAAACCCACGCCCAGCGTCGGCATCCTGGACAACTGCTCGGTCAAGACGGCCGAAAACGGCGGACCGGAGCCTACGATGTCGGCAATCCAGGGGCCAGGCTTCCTTCTTCGACGCTCCTCCTGACCGTGCCCCGCAGCCCTGGTCCTCACGAATCACACGGAAGCGGCCCCGCCATCGTCCCGTGTCGTTTCAATGGATCGATCAACTCGCTCTTTCCAAACAGAGCCGCCAGGGGTTGGTACTTGGGGCAAACGCCATGATAGACTACCTGTCATGTGGACCCTGGACAGTGTAGCCGATGTGCCACGGCGGGCCGGGCGAACGCCGGGCGGGATTCCGGTGACGGTTTCCGTGACGGCGACCGTGCCGGCCGCCCCACCGGTCGGCGCCGCCGACGCGGAGGGGCTGTGGCTGCGGATCGAGCACGCCCGGCTGCGGTTGCTGCGCGGATTCGAGGAACTGCTGTGCCTGGAGGGCCTCCGTGGGGTTGAACAACTGCCCCATCAGATCGAAACGGTACGGCGGGTGCTGCGGCACTTGCGCGGCGGCGTGCTGCTGGCGGATGAAGTCGGCCTGGGCAAGACGATCGAGGCTTGCCTGCTGTTGCGCGAATACCTGCTTCGCGGGATCATCAAGCGGGTGCTGATCCTCGTGCCCCCCGCGCTGGTTGGCCAATGGGGCGAAGAGCTGGCGGCCAAGTTCGGCATGGACTTCGCCGCCGCCGAAAGCGGCCAGAGCATCACGCCTGCCTTCTGGCAGGAGACGGACCGGGTGCTGGCGTCCTTGTCGCTGGCCAAGAGCGCGCGGCATTTCGACGCGGTGACCGCCTGTCCGTGGGACCTGGTCATCGTTGACGAGGCCCATCACTGCCGCAATCGGGCCACCCGCAACTGGCAATTGGTCAATGCGCTTCAACGACGGCGCATGTTCCTGCTGACGGCCACGCCGGTGCAAAACGACCTCGTGGAACTCTACAACCTCCTGACGCTGCTGGAGCCGGGGCACCTCAAGACCGAGAGCGACTTCAAGAGGAACTACGTCCGCCGCGGCAACCCCCGCGACCCGCGCAACCGCCATCGGCTGCGCGAATTGCTCGGCGAGGTGATGATCCGCAACACGCGAAGCCTGGTGACGATCAACCTGCCGCCCCGTTACGCCCAGACCCTGGTTGTCCGCCCGGATGTGAACGAAGCAAAGCTCTACCAATGGCTCGATACGTACCTGCGGTGGCGAAGACCGCACCGCCCTTCGCGCGCGCATGCCGAGCCATGCGCCGAAGCCGCTCCGAGCGATGCGCCGACCGAGCCCGACTTGTTCTCCGGCCTGCCGGCGGAACCCGCATCCGCGGGCCCAGCGGAGTTGTCACGGATGCGGATGACGTCGCTGCTCAGGGCAGCCGGCAGCCATCCCGCCGCCCTGCCCACGCCTCTGGCCGACCTGGCCGACCAGGATGATCGGGTCGGCCCGATCCTGGAACTGGCCCGCAAAGTGGCCGCGGGCGGCCCCAGCAGCAAGGAAACCCGGCTGGTCGAACTCCTGCGCGCCCAGCGCCGAGGCAAGACCCTGGTTTTCGCCAACTTCACTGCCACCCTGGACCGCCTGGCGGACGTGCTGACCGGCGCCGGTATCTCGTTTTGCATGTTCACCGGTCGCCAGACCAGCGCGGAGAAGGCCCGGGCCGTCGAGCTGCTGCGCGACCAGGTAGCGGTCATGCTCTGCTCGGAGATCGGCGGCGAAGGCCACAACCTTCAGTTTGCCAACACCCTGATCAACTTCGACCTGCCTTGGAACCCTATGCGGATTGAGCAGCGGGTCGGGCGAATCCACCGCATCGGCCAGACCCGCGAGGTCTTCATTTTCAACCTGTGCACCGCCGGCTCGCTGGAAGCGCGCATCCTGCGGCTGCTGGACGAGAAAATCCGCATGTTCGAACTCGTGGTGGGGGAAGTGGGTTCAATCCTCGGCAACCTGGAAGGGGGCGATGAGTTCGAGTCGCTGGTGCTCGACCTCTGGCTGCAGTCCCGTGGCCCGGAGGACCTGGACCACGCCTTCGAGCAATTGGGCGACTCCTTGCTCTCGGCCCAGAAGGAATACCTCGAGACGAAGCGGCTGGAAGAGGCCCTGTTTGGAGATGAATACGAATGAGCGGTCCCGTCGATGACCGGCTCCGCGAGTTCACCTCCCGCTTGCTCCAGCGGCACGGTGCGGACGTCGACTGGCCGGCGGGAGCCGAACAGGGGCTCGCCCTGCTGCCGCGGAACGTGGCCGAGACCTTACGCTGCCTGGAGATTCTGCCCTTGGCGGTCGAGAGCAGCAGCCCGCTGCCCATCAATCTGTCGTCGGACTTCCTTGATCGCGTGGAACCGCTGGTCCAAGCGGAACCTCAGGTTGTGTCCCTGCAAATCCCCACGGCCTATCTGAAGCGGTCAGACATGGCCGAGCCGGTAGCACGGGCCTTCACCTGGCTGAACGCCCGAGTGCGCGTGCAGAACGCCGAGCCGACCCGAACGGAGTATCACATGTGGTATTTCCTGGCCACGCTGGACTCGGCCGACCGCTGGCAGCAGGTTGTGCGGGTGAGCGTGAACGCCTCCTCGGGAGCGCAGACCGCGCTTCCCGACATGTTGGATGTCGACGCGGGCTTGGCCGAGCCGGCCGATCTGCCCGCTGATTATCCGTCGACGCAGTTGGCTGCGGTTCGGGCCGCGCTCGGCCGCATCGAGACCGAAAGCCGTGCGTTCGTCGAGCGGTTGGAAGGCCGGCGGGGGCGCGACCGCAAACGGTTGCAGGACTATTACGGTGCCTTGCTCCGCGGCGATGGCAAACGCTCCGGGCGACGAGGCGCCGACGAGGATGCCGCCCGACAGGAGGCCAACGCCAACGCCGTCCAGCTCGAACTGCGCCGAAAACTGGCCGAACTGGATGAGCGCTACGCCTGCCGGGTGGACTTGACCCCGCGGGCCTTGGTACGGATCGACTGCCCGGCTTTGGCCGTGCAGTGCCGTGTGCTCCGCCGCTCCGCCGCCAGAATGTACACCGTTTACTGGAACCCCCTCAGCAAGGAACTGGAGCCGCTGCGCTGCAGCCACTGCGGTATCAGCACCTTCAGCGTTGCCTTCTCGGACGACAAGGTGGCCGCGCTTTGCGCCCCCTGCCACGGGTGAGCCTAGGGCAAGCGGAGTCCTCACAGACCCGGGTGCTGGGCAAGTGTCCGCTTGATGGTAGTATACGCGGCGCCCGCCGCGGCGTGCTTGCTACCTAACGGCGCCGAGTTCGAAATCGGTGATTCGGGGGCCTTGACGCGATAAGGGTGTCAACTAACGGGGCATGTACACGCGAGAGCGCGAGAGTTCGAGACGCTGCGAGCCGACAGCCGAGCGCAACCCCACGGATTAGGTTGCGTCCCGAGGATCACCGTTACGAACCAAGAGCGCCGCCGAACCGACGAAAAACGCCGTAACCCTTTGCGGGCAACGGGTTAGGGCGCTCATGCAGCGGGACCGCCGCGCGGCGCGGATGTAAACGAAAACGGGCTCTCTCTTTCGAGGAAACCCGTCGACCTCCCCGAGTAGGACTCGAACCTACAACCTAGCGGTTAACAGCCGCTCGCTCTACCGATTGAGCTATCGGGGAATAACTACCCTTCCTGTCCCACCCAAAAAACCTATTGTACCATGCTCATCTCCGCCATCAAACCTCCCCATGATGGTTTGGTGCTTATCCAGGTGGCCGCGGACTTTCTGACAGACCGAGCTTACGACCAGAACACCCAATCCCGCTCTATGAATACGTACACGTACAGGGCCAAGTTGGTTACGCCGTGGGACACCATCAGGCACAGCAGGCTCTTTTTCCAATAGAACAGCAGATTATACACCACCCAGCAGAGAACCCCGACGCCCCACTGCGGGTGCTCCAGGCGGACAACAACGAGCACACGAGAAATGAGAGCCACGTAAACTTGGCCAGCGGCACGCGGTCGAAGTCCTCCCAGTCGATCAAGAGCCGCAGCACAAACCCCCGCCAGAAGATTTCCTCCACGATGGGCACGACGGTCGCGGCCCCCAAGATACGGACGACCAGGAAGAGCCGCAAGCTCAGTCCTTCGCCGAGATACTTCTGAGGGATGTAGTAATCTTTCGGCAGGGCATCCTGGTACGGCTGGTAGTACCAGCTTTGGGCCTGGAACCAGTGGTGGCCCTCGACCCAGCCGTAGGCAACCGCCAGGCCGACGATGATGGCCGGCACCCAGTGCACCTTGCCCAACGGCGGGAAATACTTCCAGAAGACCAGCGCCACCGCCAGGGCGCCGAAAATGCGGGCGGCGTAGGCGTAGTGCAGATACTTGGGCCCGAACTGATTACCGATGCCCATCAACACCAGGAAGGTGAAGAACGGCAGCACGTACGGGGCGTGCCGATGACCCTCGACAAAGCGATCCAAACGGGTCAGCAACGGAGGTTGCGTTTCAGGCGGCGGCTCGGCCATGCAGGGCATGATAGCCGGGAGAGATGGAAAACGAAAAATTGAAAATGGAAAAGGTCGATCCGTGGCTTGCAGGGCGACGGGAACCCCAGCGGCTCCCTCCGGCAGCGACCTGATGATCACCGAAGGCGGGCGCACCCACCAACTCTATCTTCTTAAAAATGGGGGAGAGCCCGTGCGGCCCACGGCACCACGCCAACCTTGGATGAGAGTCAGCGACCCCTTCGATGGGCGACCAGGCTGCGCGCCCCTACGCCCGGCGACGACGCAGCGCGCCCCTCGCACCCAATGCCAACAGGGCCAGCGAAGTCGGCTCGGGAATAATGCGGATGGTTCCGTATCGGACGCAGACGGCAAAAAGGCAAGCCGAGCCGGCCATAACCGCGGAGTTGGAGCCTATCCCCCTCACCACGCCCTCTACTGCACGGGGGAGAGGGTCGCGCAATGCGCTCTTGGCTGAGCGTCTCAAGGCTCAAAAACGGGGTCACGCGCGACGCTTGCGGTGGGGCGGCCGGCGGCGGTGCTCGTCTCGGATGCCATCGACGGTGGTTCCTCGCGCCGGACATGCCCGCGCCCATCCCGAAGCCCCGGGATAGGCGCGGGTCTGCCAGCCATCGAACCTGACACCGAGATCCCGGCTCGGTAGGAGTCTCGCCCTTCCTGCGGACCCGTCAACTCACGGGTGCCAAAGCACTAGTGGCACATGCCCGTCTGGGGAGCACACGTCTGGCCGGCCGGGCACGTCACGTTACCCAACACGCAGTAGTCGTAGCCTTCGGGGCTCTGGCACTGGTTACCGGCATCACAACATTGGTAATTATCCGAGTTGCACGTGGTGCCCGACGGACAGATCGCCCCCAGGCAGAACGTCGACGTGCAATCCCCGGCGGCGTCACAGCAGCGGCCGGTCTGGGGGTCGCAGGTCATATCGTCCGGGCAAGTGACCGATCCGCACAAATCCACGTCATACCCACAATCGCCGGTGCTCGAGTCGCAGCAGACCCCCCACACACAGGTCTGACCTTCCGAGCAGGTAACGTCCGCGCAGGGGTCGGGGAACATGGGTGCGCATTCCCCTGTCTGCGAATTCCAACACACGCCCGTGGCGGCACTGCAAGTCATCCCGACCGGGCAGGTCACGCTCTCACAGAGGTCGATGGGCGGTGGCGCGCAGTTGCCCATCGTCGCATCGCAGCACTCTCCGCTCTCGGGGTCACAGGACCGTCCTTCCGGGCAGGAAACGGACTGGCAGCGGTCCCAGCACATGCCGCTGTAAGGCTCGCAGGTTTGGCCCTGGGGGCAAGTCACGTTCTGGCACTGGTCCGCGACGCACTCCCCGCTCGTGCTGTCGCAGATCTGGCCCTGCGGGCAGGTCACGTTTGCACAGGGGTTGTTGGTCACCCCGGGGATATCGCAGGGCAGGGTCGGGGTCGGGGTCTCGTCGAGCACACAACGGTCACACCCCCAGTAACGGAACTGGGTCCACAAACACATCATCTCTTGGACGGCGGCCATCTCCTCACTCAGGAGCTGCTGACAGTGCATGGTCAACGACATGGTGGAACCCGCGCAATCGGCGTACCACGCGCACATCGCCGGACCCCACTCGTCGACCCACAGGTCGAGCTGTTGGTGATAGAGGTCGGTACACTGGCCTTCGCATTCCCCGCCGCTCATCGGACAGGTCGGGTCGTCGGGACACGGATCGCACACGTCGCCGAACTGGTCGCCGTCGCGGTCCTCCTGATCCGGGTTGAAATCGTAACGGCAGTTGTCGCTCCCGTCGGGGATGCCGTCGCCATCGGTGTCCACGATGCAGGTGTTGTGCACGTGGCTGCCGCCGAAGCTGCCATGCTCGCTGCACGCGATCAGGGTCACACCGTTCGGGTTCATGCCGTTGGTGTTCACGTCGCTGCACGCAAGGGCGTCGGGATCGCAGGGCTTGCTCCAGGCGATCACTTGGCCTCCATCCCGCGCCCGCCGAAGGTCCACGCCGCCTCGAGCGATCAACTTGGCCGCCTCGGGACCGCCGGCCACGCCCAGGATGAAGGTGTTTTCAGGATCAGGATGAGCGGGATCGAGGGCATGGACCCAGGCAAGGTCGGCCTGGAATTGGATGGGATCCAAACCCTCGTCGGCAAAGTCCAGCTCCCTCTGCACGGAAGCGTCGCTCGCGTTCGTGAAAATGAGTTTCATTAGCACGGGCAGCACGGTCTGGGCCGTCCCGCCGTTGCTGTGTGTCTTGGTGGCCGTCAACGTCCCCTCGGGCGAGGGCGTGTCCGAGAGCGTCGCATGGACGTTCCACTGGGTGGACTGCCCGCCGCACATGACCGTGATCGGGGCCGTGCTCCACAAGTTCAGGTTGGTGATTTGCACCTCGACGGTGCCGATCGTTCCCACCGGATCGGACGGCTCGATGGGATCGCCGCTGCGGTGCACGATGGTGTCCGCCATGCCCGTGCTGTTCTCGCTGATGGCCTGACCGGCGAAGCTCGCCGCCCCGGCAAAGCTTTCGCAGTCGTCACCCAGCAAGCCGGCGGGCACCGGGGAGGACGAAAAATCTTGTTGGGAGGCGCTCTTGGTGTCGGTCGACCAGAGGTCGCGCTTGGCGTCGCCGCCGCTGGGCGTTACGCAGGTCTGTGCGCTGCCGCAAGTCAGATCCGTGCAGCAATCCGCGCTCTGCGTGCAGTCCCCACCAGCCGCAACGCACTCCGCCTCGCACTGACCGGCGTTGCAGGATAGGCCTGAGCAGCAATCGCCGTTGGAGTTGCAGTCGCCGCCGGCTCGGACGCATTGCGATCCGCCATGGCCTCCGCCGCCCTGCTGACAGCCCACGGCAACCAAGAACCCGATCGCTAGCAGCCCCGACAACGCTCGGACGTTGTACCAGAACTTGGACCTCTGCATGGCAGAACCTCCTCGTTATGAACCTGACGGGCACGTGCACCGGCAGCGCGCACCGCGTTACGCTGCCAGGGATGCGGCGTCCATGCTACCCAATCGGGACACCAAGTCAAGGAGCATCGTTGTCCGTTGAACGCATTGACGGTTTGCCAAGCAGTGGGTAAGAATGGCAAGTCTCCTGACCGATTCGACCCATCACTTACGCGTTCTCACGGGACCTCCCGCGACGCTCGCGCGTCACCGCGGCGCGGAACCATCCGAGCACCAGCAGCATCACGGTGGTGCAGCCGCCGAGCTGGGCGGCCACTTGCTCCGAACCGCCGGAAACCCAGAAGTCCGAACTCACGTGGTCGTCCGTCGGGGCATCCTCGAACTCGAAATCGCGCGTCATGTGCCGGGGCTGAATGACCGTCCGCAGGCGAGTCAGGAAGGGCAGACCCTGTACTTCTTGGGGCGCTTCCGGCCAGGTCTGCGGGACCACACCGGCGTACTCGGTGATTACCCCGTTGAAAGATGGAGGCCACAATAAGCTCCTTGCGCTCTCGGGACACGTTGGCCTATCCCTTCCCGAGAGCGGTGGGCGGGCGGGTCGCGTCGCAGGCCGTAGTTGCAAATTAGTTGCAAATCGGGCTTTCACGACCGGTCCCACGAAAGAGGGACAAGCACAAGTACTTGTCCCTAAGCCGCATTTCTCACCCAAGCGCGCCGCCGTGCGCATCTGCCCTGAAAGGGCACGCTATGAAAGCCCGGGGCAACGCCCTGGGTCTGAAGGCGTCCCTGGCAAGAGAGCCCTGAAAGGGAGGAATAAATAGCCCTCACCCCAACCCTCTCCCAAGGGGAGAGGAGGCAGACTGGCGGCCAATCCCCAGTGGTGGTGAGAAATGGTGGGCTAGCGGGGGCAGGACTCGAACCTGCGACCTCCGGGTTATGGGCCCGGAGGTTTGGGCAAACGGGGAGGGCGAGGCTTTTGCCGAGCCGTGTGATTGGGCTCGCCGGGAGGCTCGCTTCCCCTATCATGAGCAAGGATCCTTGCCACATCCTTTGCTCGAGGTTAGCGCAAGGTGATGGCCGGCTCGGTGGCAGGGACGACCCGGCCGATGACGGCCGCGGACTTGCAGGCCGCGTCGCGCAGGCGTTTGCACAACGCCTCCACCCGGTCGGCCGGCACGCTCATCAGCAGACCGCCCGAAGTTTGGGCGTCGCACAGTACGTTGACCAGCACGGCGTCCACATGGGGCGCGGCGAACTTGGCCCCCAAGTAGGCCAGCGTGGCTTTGTGCGTCCGCGTGACGCATCCTTGGGCCGCCAGGGTCAGCGTTTGTTCGAGCAGGGGCACCGCGGCCGCCTCGATTTCCAGTGACACGCCGCTGGCAGCCGCGATTTCATAGGCGTGGCCGATGAGGCCGAAGCCGGTCACGTCCGTGGCCGCGTTGACGCCCACGGCCATCATGGCCTGGGCCGCGGCGGCATTCAGCTCGATCATCACCTCGATGGCTTCGGCGAGGTCGCTTTCCGGGATCCGCTTCGACTTGGCGGCGGTAGTGAGCACGCCGCTGCCGATGGGTTTAGTGAGGACCAGGACATCGCCCGGTCGGGCGGTGGCGTTGCTGACGAACTGCTCGGGATGGACGCGGCCGGTGACGGACAACCCATACTTGATCTCGGCGTCACGGACGCTGTGGCCGCCGACGATGACCGCGCCGGCCCGGTGCACCCGCTCGGCCCCGCCGGCCAGGATCTGCTGGAGAATTTCGATGGGGAGGTCTTTGTCAGGAAAGCCGACGATGTTCATGGCCGTCAGAGGTGTGCCGCCCATGGCGTAGACGTCGGAAAGGCTGTTGGCCGCCGCGATTTGGCCGAAAGTGAACGGGTCGTCCACCAGCGGCGGAAAGAAATCCAGCGTCTGCACCAGGGCGACCGTATCACTGATGCGGTAGATGCCGGCATCGTCGAAGTGCTCAGCCCCGAGCAGGAGGTCGGGATGTCTCTGCGGGGGTAAGGCGCTCAGGACCTGAGCCATGAGCTCCACGGGGAGCTTACCCGCTCACCCAGCACAACTGGCATAATCGGTCAGGCGGATTTTACGGCCTGCACTCATGGAGGGGAGCTTATGTTGGTTCGCAGGCGCTGGCACGCGCGCCAGAGGGTCGGGGGTGGCCCATCTTCTCAAAGGTGTGGGGACTTGAACGGGTTAGGGATTCGCGTCCTCCACCGCTAAAGCGATGGACCACCCGCCTTTTCGGAACCGCCGTGGGGGGGTATACATCGACCATGATGGTTCTGCAGGGCAACTGGTGTAGTGGGCGGCTGCACGTCTGGGGCATGATCGGGCCCGCGTCCGATGCCGCGGCGCTAACGGCCCCTGGTGAAAGTGGCGAAGAGCGGTATGACACGGGCATCTTGCCCGTGCAAACACCGGCTGGAAGCCTGCGCCGAGACTTCTGCGACGGGCTGTTAAGCTCAGGCGAGCTAAGAGCGGCCATCGGTGACTTGTCCCCGGACGGGCTGTTGGCTTCGGTAGTGGACGAGGCGTCGCTCACGCTGTGGGTGCCGGGCGAAACGCCGGACGACTGCAGGCCGTCCTTCTGCAGAGTAACGGTGCCGACCCTGGCCTTCTCGCCGGCAGATACGATCGACCTGCTGGCCAACCTGCCGTGGCCCCTGCCGCAGGTGTGCGGCGATTCCTTGCGATATTGGTCCCTCCTGGCGAGGTATGTGGTTTCCCTCCTGGCCGGCCGGCAATTTGCGCCGGACGTCGAGGAGCGGCCTGACGGGACGTTTGCCGCGTTGTGGCGGCCGCTCGTCCACGACCGGGAGGAACTCGCGTGGCTGGAGCGCTACGCAGCCGTTATGCCGCCGGTTTGCTCTGTTGCAGAAGACCGGTCCCCGATTCGATTGGTGGAGGACTTCGTGGGAGTGACGGCGGACGCGCTGATCCGGCGCACCGTGGCCGAGGACCCTTTCTTCGTACGCATCCACGAACGGGCTCGGAAGGAGTGTGCCGCGGAGGTGCGCTGGCTGTCCGCGCTGTTGGGTAGGGACCGCATCATCCGCGGCGACCGGGATGAGATCGTTCTGCTCGCCGATCGGATTCGCACGTGGGTGGGACGGCTGGAGGAGGGCACGTCTGCCGCGCCCTTGCGTTTGTGCTTCACGCTGCTGGAGCCGGAGGAAACAGCGGAGATGCCCGGCGACGGCGAGTTGCGCCCTTCCGCCCCCCGCTCCCTGCCTGCCGGCAGGCAGGGCTGGCGCTTGGAACTCGAGCTGCAAACCCGAGATGACCCACCGCAGAGGTTCGACGTGGCCCGAGTGTGGTCGGAGCCCGACAGCCGCCCGACGTTGCTCGGCCGACACCTGGGGCATCGGCGCGATCAACTGTTGGCGGAACTCGCGCGCGCGAAGCAGGTGTTCCCGGTGCTGGAGGACCTCCCCGCCAACGTTTCTCCGCGGGTCGTTCACCTTACCACGACGGAGGCATACGCCTTTATCACGGAGTGGGGTCCACTGCTGGCCGCGCAGGGGTTCGGCGTGCTTCTGCCGGACTGGGCCACCCGGCGGGAGCGGCAGTTAGGCATGCGCTTGTTTGTTCGTCCTTCCGGCGCCGGGGGAGCGAGCGGGACGGCCGCCAACAGCATGCTCGGGCTGGAGGCCGTGCTGGACTTCGACTGGCGGGTGGCCATAGGCGGCATGGAACTCTCCTTGGCGGAATTCGAGGGTTTGGTCGCCCAACAAACTCCACTGGTCAAGTATGGCGACGGCTGGCTGGAGGTGGATGCTGAAGGAGCCGGCCGAGCCTTGGCGTTCATGCGCGAGCGCCCGGGCGGCCGGATCAGTTTAGGCGACGCACTGCGCATCGCCTACGGCGCGGAGGACCTCGATGCCGGGCTGCCCATTCTGGGGTTGAGCGGGGGCGCGTGGATCGGGCCGCTGCTTCGCGAAGCGCCTTTCGCTGCCATCGAATCCCTTCCGCAACCGGCGAGCTTCCGAGGCACCCTGCGCCCGTATCAGCGGCGGGGATTGGATTGGCTGGCCTTCCTCGACCGCTACAGGATCGGGGCCTGTCTGGCCGACGATATGGGCCTGGGAAAGACCATCCAGCTCATCGCTCTTTTGCTTTACGAGCGCGCGGGCGGGAACGACGTCGGTCCGACGTTGATCTTTGCCCCGGCCTCGGTGGTCGGCAACTGGGAGCGGGAGATCGAGCGGTTCACAGGGTCTGACCGGCTGGAAAGCCGGTCCCACACTGAGGGGCTGGAAAGCCGGTCCCACACTGAGGGGCTGGGAAGCCGGTCCCACAGTGAGGGGCTGGAAAGCCGGTCCGGTGCCGACGGGCGGGAAGACGGGCACCCGAGGGGTTTGCGGGTTCTGGTGCACCACGGGTCGGAACGGCTGGCCGGCGATGATTTTATCCTGGCGGCGCCGCAGCATGACGTGGTGATCACCACCTACGCCCTGGGCTACCGCGACCTGAGCATCTTGCGGAGGGTGAACTGGCATCGGATCGTGCTGGATGAGGCCCAGAAGGTCAAGAACCCGCAGGCCGGTCAGACCGTGGCCATCCGGTTGCTGCCGGCGTCGCAGCGGGTCGCGTTGACCGGGACGCCGATCGAGAACCATTTGTCCGAGCTCTGGTCGATTATGGAGGTGCTCAACCCCGACCTGTTGGGTTCAGCGGCCCAGTTTCGCAGCCGATTTGCGGTCCCCATTGAGAAACTTGGCGACCGTGAGCGTGAAACTCAGCTTCGCCGGATGCTGCAACCGTTCATGCTGCGGCGGACGAAGTCCGATCCTGGGGTGGTTTGCGACCTGCCGGAAAAGATGGAGATGCGCGTTTTCTGCAACCTCACGCCGGAGCAGGCGGGCCTGTATCAGCAGGTGGTGGATCGCACGCTGGGGGCCATCGACGCCGCGAGTGGCATCCGCCGACGCGGGTTGATCTTGTCGATGTTGACCCGGCTGAAACAGGTGTGCAATCACCCTTGTCACCTCTCCGGGGAATCCGGTCCGCTCGACGACCGGAGCGGCAAGTGCGAGCGCCTGGTCGAGATGCTTGAGGAGGTCCTGGCCGAGGGTGACGCCGCGCTGGTCTTTACGCAGTACCGCCAGATGGCACACCTGCTCGAGCGTCTGCTGGTCGACCGTTTGCGAACCGAAGTTTTGTTCCTGCACGGTGGGACGCCGGCCAAACGCCGTACCGAGATGGTGGAACGTTTCCAGGATCCCCATGGCGGAGTACGGATTTTTCTGTTGTCGCTCAAAGCGGGTGGTCTGGGGCTGAACCTGACCGCGGCCAACCACGTGTTCCACTTCGACCGCTGGTGGAATCCGGCGGTGGAGGCGCAGGCGACCGATCGCGCCCACCGGATTGGTCAAACCCGCTGCGTCCAAGTGCACAAGTTCGTCTGTATCGGGACCGTCGAGGAGCGCATCGAGCGCATGCTGGAGAGCAAGCGCGCTTTGGCCGAAAACATCATCGGCCGCGGTGACGCGTGGCTCACGGGCCTCTCCACCGAAGCATTGCGCGAGTACGTCGTGCTCGCCCGGGAGGCCGTCGGATGACTCCGCTATGACCCCGCCCCAGGATGCTTGGGATGTTCCCGGGACGAGACCCCCTCTCGCGGCCGGTGCTGCGCCCGAACCGTCCACCCTGCCCGCTGATCCCAGCAGGTTCTGGTCGGCGGCGGTGAACCTCGACCAGGTGGAGTTGCCGGCGCGGCGGGAGTCGGCCTCCACACTTGAACGCCTGCCACCCTCGCCGTTTCCCAGGAGTGGCTTTCCCTTGGTCGGTTTTCTGGCGACCGTGTACGATCACGTGGCTGCTCACGCCCGCGCGCGGCACGAACCGCCGCACACCTCGTAGTTTCAGGGTGATCACGAAAACACGAAAGGGGGAAAGCGCGAGAAGGCCGACGGTCTGCTCACCTTAGTGCTCCAACGCAGCTAAAGTTTCTGGTGTGCCACTGCTCTGTGAGCAGTGCTTTCCAGGGAGCCTCCTGCGACCGGCACTGCCGACACGGCAGTGGCACACAAGGGTGATCGGCTCCGAACCCGCAGGTTAAGGTGCGTCGGAGCGCTAGCCCACAGTTCCGGTCAAGCGAATGACGCAATCGCTGATAAAGATAGTGTAGTGTCTCAATGAAACCGCCTCTTATCCGAACCGCGACCGTAAGGGAGCGGCGTGACCGGGCGGCGTGCTGGACCGCTCCCTGACGGTCGCGGTTCGGCAAAGAATACGTTGCGGCAATGGTGAGGCACTACACTGACGGAGCGCGGATCGGCGGCAACGAGGAAGCGCACCGCATTGCGCGTCAGCGTGGCCAAGGCCGAAGTCGGAGGATGGACGTACTGGACGAGGATCACCAGGCAAAGCGGCATGCCCAAGCCGCGGGCGCGGGCATGTTGCGTCCTCCAAGGGCTGCGGACGATTGCGGCATGCAACATGGCCGCGCTATGCACGGCCATGCCACCCGCCGCGCTACGCTCGGCCATGCCACCCGCCGTACGCCGCTCGGCAGCTTTGGCTTCGGCCTTCGGCGAGCGCTGCGCGGAGCTAACCCAAGTTGAACAGTTGTGATGCTTGAGTGGCCCTGGTAGTGGCGCCAGGGCCGTTTGGGGGCGAGAGTCGTGACTACATTTGGGCGACCTCGTCGATGCGCCGGAGACGCTGGGGAAGGGTCAGGCCGAGTCGGTT
>JAZDKM010000321.1:0-16810 GCA_043803085.1 Planctomycetota bacterium | reverse complement strand
AACCGACTCGGCCTGACCCTTCCCCAGCGTCTCCGGCGCATCGACGAGGTCGCCCAAATGTAGTCACGACTCTCGCCCCCAAACGGCCCTGGCGCCACTACCAGGGCCACTCAAGCATCACAACTGTTCAACTTGGGTTAGGAACGAGCGGCGAATCACCAAAGGAGGGTCGAATGCGTCTTCACCGGCGGGCCTCCTCGAGGCTCAACGGCCGGGTGGCATCTCCAAGCACAGCGCAACGTAGCGGAGCGCGGGCATGGAGAAGCGCCCGCCCTCCGTGAGCCTCAACGCGCCCGCGCCGACCTTTGGCGGGCAGAGAGCCTATCCCACTGGGTGCGGGACGGGCCTTCTGGTGTAGTGCCTCACAATTGACGCGACGTATTCTTCGCCGAACCGCGACCGTCAGGGAGCGGTCCAGCACGCCGCCCGGTCACGCCGCTCCCTCACGGTCGCGGTTCGGATAAGAGGTCGTTTCACTGAGACGCTACACCGGCTTGTCACTGACCGGCTGGAAAGCCGGTCCCACAAGAGCCGGTCCCACAAGAGCCTACTGGGATAGGCTCTAACTTCATCCGCGGGCCCCGTCGTTGGCCGTGACGGTGCGGCTGATGTGCAAGCGCAGGCGGTTGATCCGGCGAGGGCCGGCGTCGGTCACGCGAATCCGGACGTTGGCGTGCGTGCATTCCTCCCCGGTCTGGGGAATCTTGCCGAGCGAGCTGAACACGAAGCCGCCGATGGTTTCGTAGTCTTCGCTCTCGGGGAGTTGAAGGTCCAGTTCGTCGTTCAACTCGTCGATGCGCATCTGCGCGTCCACCTCCACCGTGGAGTCGTCGATGCGCCGCAGCGGTTCGGGCTCCTCGGCCTCGTACTCATCGGCGATCTCGCCGACCAGTTCCTCGAGGATGTCTTCGATGGTCACCAGACCGGCCGTCCCGCCGTATTCGTCCAGCACGATGGCCATGTGCCCCTTGCCCTCCTGGAACTCGTGGAGCAGGTCGCGCAGTTGTTTACTCTCGGGAATGTAGATCGGCTGGCGCATGATGCGCGTGGCGTCGAAGGCTTCGGGGGCGGTCACCTGCAGCAGGTCCTTGGCGTAGATGACGCCGACGATGTTGTCCACCGTCTCCTCATAGACGGGCACGCGAGAGTGCCCCTGTTCGCGGATCAGGTCCTTGAGTTGCTGGAAAGAGACGTCCTTCGGCAGCGCGTTGATCTCGGTGCGCGGGGTCATGATCCGGTCCACGCGCGTGTCGCGCAGCTCGATGACCGATTCGATCATCTCCTTTTGTTCTTCATCGACCGCCCCGCGGGCTTCGCCTTCACTGACCACGCTGAGGATTTCCTGCTCCATCTCGCCGGCCGCATGCGCTTCATCTCTGTCCTGCGCCCCCGCCAGGCGGCGGACCAGCCAATCCAGTGCCAGTTGGGGCACGACCAGCGGATAGAGCAGGTAGCGCAGTCCGTGCAACACGGGCAGCGAAGTGAGCAGCAGGGAATCCCCCGCGTACTTGGCCCAGGCGGAGGGAACAGCCACCCCAAACACCAGGATGCCCAGCAAGGCCACCGCGAAGGCAGACAGGTAGGTGACGAACGACAACTCCCCCACGCCGCAACGCAGGACTTCAAGAACGACCAACGCGAAACTGACCACGGCGACGGCGCGCAGCGCACCGGTCGCGAGGAGCAGTTGGGCGCGATGCTCCAGCAAACGCTGGAACTCCTCCTTGCGTCCCTGTAGTTCCATCCTCTCCGCCAGACGGGCGCGCGACGGCAGGCTCAGGGCAAACGCTGCCGCCGACGACAACAGTACCAAGAGCAGCAGACCCGCCGCCAGCCAGATCAGCCAAGTGCCCACGGTTCGTGGCCTCCGTACACGGCCCCAACTCCCAAGTCCGTCAAAACGCGGTCCTCCTCGGCGTGCATGGCGGCGGCGGCTTCGGGCGACCGGTCGTCGAATCCGACCAGATGCAGGGTGCCGTGGACGACGTAAAGCATGGCCTCGGCCTCGATAGAGTGGCCGCGGCAAGCCGCCTCGCGAGCGGCCGTTTCCCAGGAGATGACAATCTCACCTTCGAGCGGTGCATGGGCGTCGGACTCGCCGAGGTCGAAACTGAGCACGTCGGTGGGGCCGGGATGGCCGAGGTAGCGCTGGTTCAGCCCGGCCATGCGTGCGTCGTCCACCAGCGCCACACTGATCCGAGCGGCGTCGCGCCCATGTCGTTGCAGGGTGACCGCCACCGCCCGCTTGATCCGCTCGGCCGGGATGGGGTGGGGCGCGGCTTCATCCTCGGCGACGTCGATGTCGTAGGGGGACTCCTCGTCCATCAATGATCGGTTTCCGACCGTCCTGCCGGACGCCCCTATCCCGCACTGCGCGCCGCCGGCTCCCCCTCCGCCGCCTTACCCGGCTTCGGGGTGCCCTTGGGATAGGCCACGCGTCCATGATAAAACCGACACAGACTCTTGACCAGCGATTGCTCCACGCCGTGCAATTCCCGCAGCATGATCTCGCAGTCGTCGAACTGTCCGTCGTTGAGGCGGTCCATGAGCACCGCGTGTACGATGCCTTCGATGCGGCCGGGCGTCGGCTCCGGTAAGGCCCGCACCGCGCCTTCCACCCCGTCACACAACATGAGGATCGCGGACTCTTTGCTGCGCGGCTTCGGTCCGGGGTAACGGAACTCCGCCTCGGGGACCTCGCGATCATGCCGACCGCTGGCAATCTGCGGCTGCTTTTCGCTGGCAACATGGTGAAAGTAACGGACCACCGTGGTCCCATGATGCTCCTCGATGAACTGGCGCAGGATCCGCGGCAGGCCGTATTCTCTCGCCATCTCCACCCCGTCCTTCACGTGCCCGACGATGATCAGCAGGCTCATGGTGGGCGAAAGGTGCTCGTGGCGGCTGATCGAGCCTTCCTGATTTTCGGCAAAGTATTCTTTCTTGGGGATTTTGCCAATGTCGTGATACAGGGCCCCGACGCGGGCCAGCAGCGCGTTGGCCCCTATGGCTTCGCACGCGGCACCGGCCATCGTGGCCAGCACCAGGGAGTGGTTGTACGTCCCCGGCGCTTCCTGGGCGAGGCGCTGCAGCAGGGGTCTGGTGGCGTCGCCCCATTCCTGCAGCGTCAGCGGCGTCGCGATTTTGAAGGCCCGCTCGATGAACGGCAACGAAGCGTGGATGACCAAGGCCGCCATCAAAGCGGTGCCGGCGGCCACGATCCCGCGTCGGATGATGAACTCACTCTGCTGGCCCTCGATCATTCCCAGCGCGAGACAGACCACCGCGACCGCGACCGCGGTGAGCAGCCCCGAACCAATGATACGCGTGCGCGTCCGAACGTTCGCCAGCGTCAAGG
Source organism: Planctomycetota bacterium (assembly GCA_043803085.1). Taxonomy (GTDB): domain Bacteria; phylum Planctomycetota; class Phycisphaerae; order UBA1845; family UBA1845; genus JAAEQG01. Next base: position 13,452 of record JAZDKM010000321.1, on the reverse strand, counting down.
TGACCACCGTCGTACCGGTGGCCAGCAGCACGAGCGTGGCCAGGTCCCCACGGACCATGAACACCACCAGGAGCGAAGCCATCGCACTCACCGACATGGCAGAACGCTGCTGATAAGCGATGACCAGGATAGCGGCCGCCAACAACATGGGCCCGATGGCCAGTTCATCATAGGCGAAGTGGGCGTCGATCACTTTCGAGGCGCCCAGCACGGTGAGCAGCAGCACGGTGAAGGCCAGCGTGCGGGAGGGCACCGCGAGAATGCGCGGCTGATACTTGTGCACGTAGGTGAACAGGGCAAAGGTCCACAGGGCGATGATCATCGCAGTCCCCGCCTGGGCCAGCCAGCGCTGGCGGCGAAGTCGCGCACCTTCCCCCGTGTCGGTCTTGTCAGCCAGCACGCGCAGGTAAGCCTCGTGCTCCAGTTGCAGGAGTTGCACGTGCTCCTGATTGAGTTCCAGTCGCTCCTCACCAGGGGCCGGCGAGAGCAGTTGGTCGCCCTTCTTGTATTCGATGACGACTTTCCCCACACCCTCAAAAGCCGCGTCCGTGGCCGCCTTGGTGGCCGCCTGGTCGAACAGCAGGATGGGCTCCGACCCCAGGTGCCGCGCCAGAATGGGCGCCACCGTCGAACGCAGAGGGGGTAGGAATGTCCGACTGGCCAGCCGTTCCGCTTGGGCCTCGATAATGGTCGGGTTGGAGATCGGGATCAGTTGCGTGATAGCTACGTCAATCGGCTCGGCCTCCGCGGAATCCGGTTCCTCCCCCTCCGCCGTGGGCCGGTGCGGCAGCACCCGGGCCACCCGGGCATTGGAAGGCGGTTGCCGATCTTTCTCAGCCGCAGGCTGGAAGGTGTACTCTTCCTCCAGGCGGCGCTGCAGCGCATCTAGAGATGCAGCGTAGCGCTCGCCGCCCGCTTCGTCGGAGAGTCGGCGCAACTCATCAAAAGCTTCCGGCGTGACCGTCCATTGCTTTTCCGCCGCCATGGGCGCGAAACCTTCGAGGGACTCGGCCCCCTTGGCGGCCTGGTAAAGGTTCTGCAATTCCCCGCGAATGCGGGCGATCGACTCCACGTTTACGCGATAGTGACTCGGCGTCGCCGCTTTGGCTGCTTCCCGCGCCCGTTGCGTCTGCTTCTCATCGACTCGCGGGAAGCTGACCCGGGCATTGATCGGATGATCGATCGTCTGGCCGACCCGGTAGCCCAGCGCCGGCCGGCCGTAAAGTGCAATCGCCGCGACGATCAGAAAGAAAACCAGGGTGACTGCCGCAGACCACCACCCGACGCGCTGCCGGAAGCGCTCCCACAACGAGGCGGAACTCTCCGCGCGCTCACGGTGTACTTTGCGCCGCCGATCCGTGGGTTTCTTTCCGATACCGAACATCTGGGGGAGCGGACCTTATCGGGCGTCCGCCCCATTGCTCCCGTAGGCTTCCACCACCCGATTCACCAGCTTATGACGCACGATGTCACCGCGCTCCAACCGCAGGATGGCGATGTCTTCGATGTCCTTCAGCCGCTCGAGGGCGTCGATCAGCCCGCTCTTCTGCCCGCGCTCCAGGTCAATCTGGGAGTCGTCGCCGGTGACGATCATCTTGCTCCCGTGGCCCAGCCGGGTCAGGAACATCAACATCTGGGCGATGGTGCAGTTTTGGGCCTCGTCCAGAATCACCGCCGCGTGGTTCAACGTGCGCCCGCGCATGAACGCCAGCGGGGCCACCTCGATCACGTCGTTTTGCATGAAACGCTGGATCTGCTCGAAGCTCATCATGTCGTGCATGGCGTCGAACAGCGGACGCAGGTACGGGTTCACCTTGGCCTGCATGTCGCCGGGCAAGAAGCCCAGCTTCTCACCGGCCTCCACCGCCGGGCGTACCAGAGCGATGCGCTTGATCCGCGACTGCTTCAGCATCGAGATCGCCATGGCCACCGCTAGATAGGTCTTGCCCGTGCCCGCCGGCCCCACGCAAAAGGTGAGGTCGTGTGCGCGGACGGCCTGCACGTAGCGCGCCTGCCCTTCCGTCTTGGGGTTAATGCTGGTACCGTGCAGATAAACTTCGATGCCGCGCCCCTCGGGACGCTCCTCAGATGACGCTTCTGCCAAAGCCGCGGCCACGTCGTCGTGCGAGAGGTGGTTCGCCGACGCGAGCCGCTTCTGCAACGCTTGGAGGACCGCGGCCGCCTTGGCCACCGCCGAATTGTCGCCGCTCAGCTTGATGGTCGAATCGCGGGCGCTGATCCGTACGTTCAGCGCCGCCCGGATGACCCTCAGGTTAGCATCAGCGGGTCCGAACAAGACCTGTCGTTTGGAGCCTTCGGGGATGGCGATGCTAAGTTCCAACTCGCTGCCCAAACTCCGCTTTCCTTCTCCCCCTGGCGATGGCGGCACCACCGAGCGGTCTGCCGGCCGCCACCTCTTCTATTCTACACCACCGGCCATAAACATGTCAGTAAAAACCAAGCCGCCGGCGCGGCTAGAATGGGACTGTCAATGATGTCCAGAACCCCGCCGAAAGCCGGCAGCAGTTGGGCCGAGTCCTTGGCGCCGGCCGCTCGTTTGAACACCGATTCGAGCAGGTCGCCGAGTTGACCCATGACCGACATAACTATCCCGAAGACAACGACTTGCGGCAAACTGAGTGCATGGAAAAGCTCGGTCATCGCGTGGATCGCCGGCGCAGTGTCGCCCGGGACCTCACCGCCGGCATAGGCGGCGGCCTTGAGGGGGTGAGTCCAGTCGCAGGCATACCAGAATAGAAGTGACACTGTAACACTACAGGCAATACCGCCGAGGGCGCCCTCAATGGACTTCTTCGGGCTAATCCACGGGATCAGTCTGTGCCTCCCGATGGCGCTTCCGATAAAGAACGCCCCGATGTCGGAGATTTTCACCACCGTTAGGAAAATGAGGATGAGCCACGCCCCAGCGGGGCCGTTGAGGAAGGAGTGGCAGCGCAGTTGCAGCGCGAACGATGGCAGAAAGCCTGTGTAAATGATGACCGCCCAAGTGGCGGCCAAGTCGGCCAGTCCGCCGCTCAGATCGCGCCGCGGCAGAAGCGCTAGGACGGCACCGCCCAAGGCGACCGCCGTTGCGGTCAACTGCCATTGCGCGCCGGAAAGGTCCGCCGGATAGCGCGGGGTAAGGACTCCGGATGTGAACCAGGGGGCCACCATCAACGCGACGCTCCAGAAAACGGCCCACCCCCCGTGCGGGCGCAGCCCCACGGCCTTCATCAGCCGAACCAGTTCCACGGCACCGCCGCACGCCAGCATGGCGAAGAGCATCGGGATGAGACTGCCCTTGCGGCAGAGGTCGGGCAGTACGCCCACGGCGGCGGTGTCGCTAAGACGCGCATCCAAAACGATTACGGCAAACATCGCCGTGATGGCCGCCGCGCCGTATGTGAGGCGATTGAGCATCGGCTGAACCATACCGATTCGGTCGGCCGTCGTCCAACGCGGGCGCTTCGATTTCCTCCGCCGGCCGGCAGGCACGAGAGGCGGGAGGAGATCCAGCAGCATGCTGACCGTGCTCGTGCGGTGGCTCAGCTTTTCGGTCCCGGCCTGGGGGGTCGGTCACGCAGGTACAGGTCCCTGAGCTGCTCCAAGCGGTCGTTCGAGAAGAGGACGCACTCGTCCGGAGCGGCGCGTTTCTGGGCTACATCTCGGGCGAAGGCCCGGCAACCGGGCGAGCCGCACAATCCGCAGTCGAGGCCCGGTAGAGCTTTGAGCAGGGCCTCCTCCGCCCGCATTCTGCCGACCCGCTCTTTTAGTTCCATCGTGCCCTGCTCCACGGCGCGGGGCTTTAACTCCCCCTTGAGGGATAAGTCCACATGCGGATAGCGCCGTTCGACCTCCGCCTCCAGCTCAGGGTCGTTCTCCGGCAACTCGGCCAGAAGCCGGTAGATCTTACTGAGGGTCACGTAGCTGTTGTCGACGGTCAGGTTTCCGCTCACACATCCGTTCCAGCAAGCATGGCACTCCAAGTATTCGATGTTGCGGAGCTTTCCTTTTTCGACATCGTCAAACACCTGCATGACGTTCGGCAGCCCCGTGATGGACATGTACCGATGACGGCGCAGGACGCAACCCTGCGACTGACTGGTGGCCCACCGGAGAACTTCGGCCCAGCGGGGCGGGTTCTCGAGCGTGGTCTCGATCCCCTTGGGGTTTGCTAAACGCCCGAAGGTGATGACGGCATTGTATACGTCCGAGATTCCCAGCGCTCCATCCAGGTAGCTGTCGGCCCCTTCGGCCGGCTCCAGAATGGCGACGGTCTTTGCCTGACAGGGCGTGATGTGAATCGCCGCCACTTCCTCCGGGTGGATGCCGAGTTCTGCACAGTACCGCCGCTTCAGCTCGCGGCCGGCCAGCTCGCGTGGGGGTTGGAGGTGAACGAGTTGGGCGACCATCCCCGGATACAACACCTGAATGAGACGAACGATTACGGGACAGGTGATCGAAACGAGCGGGAACGGTCCGCCCCAGCCCTCCACGTAATCCCGGATCGCGCGATTCACCAGGGCGAACTCGATCGCACCATCCCAAACCCCATCAAATCCCAGAGCCTTCAGCCCGGCGACAATATGGGCGGGGGTCATCCCCGCGGGGAACTGCCCAAACAGGACCGGTGACGGAACAGCGACCTTGTATTTGTACTCGTTGATCTCGGCAAACGACTGAGTGGTGGCCTGGATCGCACCGCTCGGGCACACCGGCAGGCACGACCCACAGTCGATACACAGCTCGGGTATGAGCTGCGCCTTTCCACGGCGTACGCGAATCGCCTGTGTCGGGCAGGCCCGCATACAAGCCGATCGCCCGGTACATTTCGATTCGTCGATCCGGAAGCCGTGCGCTCGCTTAGGCACTTGAATTCAGCCGAATCCTTGCGGACACTCTGGTTCCCACGCCCACTTCGGAGTCTATCTTGAGCTCGTCAGCGTTCCTTTTGATGTTAGCTAAACCCATGCCGAAACCGAACCCCATCTGACGCATCTCGTCAGTTGCGGTCGAGAAGCCTTCGGTCATGGCCAACTCGATATCCTCTATTCCCGGCCCGCGATCGGCGATTTCCAGGTGGAGGTCCGAGTCGGTAAGAACAAACGTGACGGTCCCCCGGTCCGCGTACATCACCACGTTCATCTCGGCCTCGAAGGCGATGATGACCGCCCGATGCAGCAGGTCGGAGTGGACACCCAGTTCCTGCAACAACTGCTTGATCTCGGACGCCGTCTCCCCGGCCTTATCGAAATCGCGGCCGTGCACTTCGAAAGCTTTCCGCAAGAGCTCCTCGGCCACGGTTACATCCCGCCTTTCAGACCCTTCTCACGCAGGATTCCGCAGGTGTCGAACATTCCCAGCTCGGTCGCCAGCACCGGGATGTTGCGTTTCCGGGCCAGCTCGATCACCGCGTCCCCCGGACGCTTCCCACGGATGTAAATGATCGCCCGCACGTTCGCAATGTAGGCCGTTCGGACGGACTGGATGTTGGTGAGGCCGGTGATCATGAGTGCCCCGGGGCGGGCAAAGGCTAGAATCTCGCTCATTCCATCCGAAGCGACGACCGTGTCGACTTCCTGCGCGAGGCCATCCGCACCGGTCACCGCCTCACATCGCAGGACGTCCTGGATCTCAGTGAGCGTCATTCGTCCATCCCCGGTCAGTTGGCTTGTTCATCAAGTACGCATGCATGTCTCGGGCGGCTTTGCGGCCGGCACCCATGGCGCTAATCACCGTGGCGGCGCCGGTCACGACATCGCCGCCGGCCCAGACCCCCTCGCACGACGTCCGGGCGGTCTCCGCGTCGGCCTCAATATTGCCCTTTCGCCCGATCCGAAGCCCCGGCGTCGTCATGGCGATCAGCGGATTGGGGCTGTTGCCGATGGCGCATACCGCGGCGTCAGCGGTCATGGGGAATTCAGAGCCTTCCATGGGCACGGGGCGGCGCCGGCCGGATGCATCGGGCTCACCCAGTTTCATCCTCAAGCATTCGATCTCGGTGAGCCAGCCCCACTCGTTTCCGATCAACCTGACCGGTAGCGTCAAGTAATCGAAGATGACGCCCTCTTCCTCGGCGTTTTCGACCTCCTCCAGCCGGGCGGGCAGTTCCTCGCGACTTCGGCGGTAGACGATGTGGACCTCATCCGCTCCCAGTCGCAAGGCCGTGCGGGCGGAATCCATGGCTACGTTCCCGCCACCGAAGACCGCCACCCGTGAGGGCCGCTTTATCGGCGTATCGTACTCGGGAAACCGAAACCCTTTCATCAGGTTGCAGCGCGTGAGGTATTCGTTCGCGGAATACACGCCGTTCAGGTTCTCGCCCGGAATTTCCATGAACCAGGGCAGCCCTGCACCGCTGCCCACAAAAACAGCGTCGAACTCGCGCAAGAGCGCCTCGATCTTCCTGGTCTTGCCCACGATGTGATCGCAATACAGCTTCGCCCCGAGACTTCGGATGTACTCGACTTCCCGTCTCACGATGGCTTTCGGCAGACGAAACTCGGGGATGCCGTACGTCAAGACCCCTCCGGCTTCGTGGAGGGCCTCCAAGATGGTCACCTCGTGTCCCAGAAGAATCAGATCGTTCGCGACGGTGAGGCCGGCCGGCCCGGAACCGACGATGGCCACTCTCTTGCCGGTGGGCGGCGCCAGGTCCGGAGCCTTGATCTCACCGCTGGCGGCCTCCCAGTCGGCCAGAAAGCGCTCGAGTCGGCCGATCGCAAGCGGCGGGCCCTTCTTGCCTAAGACGCACACCTTCTCGCACTGATCCTCCTGCGGACAGACGCGCCCGCAGACGGCCGGCAGGGCGTTGTTCTCCTTGATTTTCCTGATCCCGCCGGCGAAATCGTGTTCAACGACGCACTTCAGGAAGGCGGGGATGTCAATGGCGACGGGGCAACCGTCGATGCACTGCGCCTTCTTGCAGCCCAGACAGCGCGAGGCCTCGCCCACGGCGAGCGACTCGGTGTAGCCCAGCGCGACCTCGTCGAAGTTCTTGACGCGCTCGAACGGCTCTTGCTTGGGCATCGGTCGCCGCTGGTTATCAATGGTCTTAGCCATCCGGGCGTCTCCGCGATCAGAAACGGGAAGCGCAGCCGCTCTTGCGGACCGGCTGGACCTCTTCCGGGTTGTACGTCTGCCGCCGCTTGAGGAACTCCGGCCAGTCCACCTCGTGCCCGTCGAAATCGGGCCCGTCGACGCAGGCGAACTTGACCTTGCCGGCCACGGTCAGCCGGCACACCCCGCACATCCCCGTTCCGTCGATCATGATCGGATTCATGTTGACAATCGTTTTGATGCCCAGGGGCTTGGTCACTTCCGAGGTCTTCATCATCAGGAAGGTGCAGCCGTTGACGATGATCAGGTCGGGCTTGATCTTCTCCAGACTCAGGATCTCGCCGAGCCGGGTGATGTGCCCTTTGTAGCCGGCGGTACCGTCCCGCGTGATACAGATGAGGCGCTCGGCTACTTCCGCGAGCTTCTCCTGCCAATAGAGGAGAAACGAGCTGCGCGCTTCCAGAATCACATAAACCGTGTTTCCCGCCTCGCGTAGCGCCCGGGCGATGGGATAGATGCTCCCGATTCCGTAGCATCCGCCGATGCAGAGCACCGTTCCGAGCCGCTCAATCACGGTCTCCTTGCCCAGCGGCCCGGCGCAGGTGGGGATGGTGTCTGCGGGCTTGAGGCGGGCCAGCTTCGCCGTCGTTCCGCCGACCTGCATGAAAACGGTGGTGACGGTGCCCGCGGCCCGATCCCAATCGGCGACCGAAAGAGGTACGCGCTCGCCGTATTCGTCCGGTCGCAGAATGATGAAATTGCCCGGCTGGACCGCCGCGGCGACATCAGGCGCCTTCACGGTGAACTCGTGAAGGTTAGGAACGATCATCCGACGTTCAACGACCTCGTACATGTTCGCCTCCACGGACTAACTCGCGGCGACGGGAATCTCGGTGGACTCAGCCTCCTTCTCGGGCTTTCCGTCACCAGCCTGGACGGCGCGCACTTCAACTTTCATAGGGCTTCTGCCCATTCGGTACAGCGGTTCGAACTCGGCGCGATGCTCGAGACCTCCGAAGGCCGCCGGCCGATGATAGTAGATCACCCCCAGCGGACACTCCGGGTCCGCCTTCGCCCGTCCGACGACCGTGAGCTGGTCGACCGAGACCGCCACGGCCGCGTCAGGCGCGGCACCCAGCTTCTCCAGGTCCTGCGGATTGAGCACGAAGCCCTCTTCGAGGGCCAACTCCCCGAGACCCTCGACCTTGGCGCTCAGATCGACGCCGCGGTGCGCGAAACCGGCGGGCTCGGCAACGAGCAGGAACGGGACGGTACCCGTGACGGCGGCCTTCCGCCGCTCGATGGGCAACTCGGCTTTGGGCGTCAGCCTGCGGAGCTTGCGATCAGGCTTCGCGGGGAAACCCGGAACGCTCTGACTGATGTCCTTGAGAACCGCTTCAGCATCGGCGTAATCGAACGACGCGGCCCCCAGCTTCTCAGCAAGTCGGCTGAATATGAACCAGTCCGGTCGTGAGAAGCCAGTTGCCGCACCATCGCGCCGGTCCTCGACCCTGACCAGGGGCTGCACACGTCCCTCAACGTTCGTCAGCGTGCCCTCGGCCTCCGCGAAGCTGGCCGCCGGCAGGAACGCGTCGATCTCAAAAGGCGGGTAGTACGTGTCTTGCGCGATGACGTATTCGCAGTCCGGCCGCGCGAAGAATGGGACTTCGCCGACCAGATAAAGGACCTTTGGTTTGGCCCTTCCCGCGATGACGTCGTCGAGCGAGATGCGCTCTCCGTTCGCCTGCGCGACACCGGGCAGCAACTCGCCCATGACGCCGAGTTCCAGGGCACCGCGGGTATTCGCTCCGTTATAGAGCGGTAGGAAGGTCACATTCCCCCGGTCCGCGAGCGTCAGCAGGGCATCGATCAGGTCTGCGTTCGTGTCGTACTCAAAGACCGTGGGCCCGAGGACCACGGCAAGGTGCTCCGCCGCGGAAAGCGCGGTACTGGCCTCCCGCAGAAGTGTACTGCTGACACTGGTAGCCTTCGCGGCGCCCTCCGAGCGGGTTTTCCGGGTGCCGTTACCCTGCACGATCGCCTTCAGAACCGTACCCTCCGTCCCCGGCGTCGGACGCAGCCAGTAATCGGTGTAGCGTGCCAGATTCGAGTCGCGGGGGTCGATGGTCACGAGCGTCGCCCCTTGCTTCAGGGCGTGTCGCACCTCGACGCCGGCCACGGAGAAGTAGAACCGGGAGTCCAGTCCGACCGCCAGGATGGCCTCAGCTTCTCGGATCCCCTGGATCGATATGGGCAGCGAGAATAGCTTGGCCCAAAGCCCTAGCCCGCCGGGGAGCGCCAGGCGTGCGGTCGAATCGATGCTGTTCGACTTCAGACACGTCCGCACGAACTTCTGTGCCGTGTATAGACTCTCATTGGTCAGGTCGCCGGAAGCGGCCATCAGGAAATCGGCTGCTCCAAGGCCTTTCAGCCGGCCGGCGACCTCGCCCAGCACCTCGTCCCAGGTTACCTCGCGGAAGTACGGCCCGCGCCGGAGCATGGGCTTCTTCGCCCGCGAGAAATGGTGCGTCATCTCGGGCATTGAAAACCTGCCGCGCACGCAGAGCTGCCCGTCGTTGACTTCCGGATCGAGATGTCCCTGGGCCCGCGACAGGCGCCCACCCTTGTGATAGAGCTCGACTTGGCAGCCGATCCCACAGAACGGGCAGGTGGAGACGTGGAGGCCGTCCGGTTTGCCGTCCCACTTCGAGACTTTGTCAGCCAGCGTTCCGGTCGGGCACACGTCTACGCACGCGCCGCAGAACTCACACCCCGCCTCGACGTGACTCTTGCCAAAGGCGGGACCGATGCACGCGCGGGGCCCGCGGAACTTGAACGCCAGGACGCTCGTCCCGCGAACCTCCTGGCACATCCGGACGCAGCGGCCGCAGAGGATGCACAGGTTGTAGTCCCGGTCATAGAATGGGTCGTCGTGTTCGGCCTCGTAGCCGCGATAGACCACGGGATACTCGAGGTCCTTGATCCCGACCTTCTCAACGACCTGTTGAAGCTCACACTGTCCGTCCCGGGGGCAATAGCGGCATCCCGTGGTCACGCCGGCTTTGCGGATCGTGTACTGGTTCTCACGGCACTCCTGCTCTTCAGAGCACAGCAGACAGCTCGCGGGATGCTCGCTGAGAATGAGTTGGAGGATTTCCTTCCGCATCGCGTGGATCGCGGCCGTGTCCGTGAGGACCTTCATCCCTTCCGTGGCCGGGGTGCTGCACGCGAGCGGGTAGCCGCGCATGCCCTCGACCTCGACCAGGCACATGCGGCAGCCGCCGAAGGGCGTGAGGTCTTTGTGCGAGCAGAGGGATGGAATGTAGATACCATTCACCTCGGCCGCCCGGAGGACGGTCACCCCTTCAGGAAAGGAGACCTCCCGGTGGTTAATCTCCATCTTCAAGATGCCTTGTTTTCTCGGGATCACAGCACCCTCATGATTCAATCACAATCGCGTCGCCTGCGACCGCGTCGAAACGGCAGACTTCGTAGCACGACCGGCACTTGATGCACTTGGCGGGATCCAGGAAATGCGGCTCGGAACGCGGCCCCGTGATCGCCTGCGTCGGACAAGCCCGCACGCAGTTTTGGCACCCCGTGCACTTCTCCTTGATGATCCGATAGACGACCAGCGCCCGGCAGACCGCCGCGGGACAGCGTTTGTCCTTGACGTGGGCCAGAAACTCATCGCGGGAATACTTCAGCGAAGATAAGACGGGGTTCGGTGCGGTCTGCCCCAGCCCACAGAGCGAGCCGCCCTTGACGGCCTGGGCGAGCTTCTCCAGCTTGGCCAGATCCGACAGCTCCGCTTTTCCCTGGGAGATCCGCTCCAGGATCTGGACCAGGTGCCGCGTGCCGACGCGGCACGGCACACACTTACCGCACGATTCCTCCTGGGTGAAGCTTAAGAAGTACTTCGCCGTATCGACGATGCACGTGTCTTTGTCCAGGACGATCAACCCGCCGGACCCCATGATCGAACCCGCCGCCGCGAGGTTCTCATAATCAACGGGCGTGTCGAGAAACTCCTCGCTCAGGCAGCCGCCGGAGGGGCCGCCCGTCTGGACCGCCCGGAAGTCCTTGACCAGCCCGCCGCCGACGTCGTAGATCACCTGGCGGAGGGTGATGCCGAACGGGACCTCAATCAATCCGGTGCGCCTCAACTTGCCGACCAAGCTGAACGTCTTGGTTCCTTTCGAGGTCTCCGTACCGAACTGGCTGTACCACCGGGCGCCGTTACGGATGATACTGGGCAGGGTACCGAGCGTTTCGACGTTGTTGATGATCGTCGGCTTGCCCTGCAACCCCGCGACCGCCGGAAATGGGGGCCGGGTGCGCGGCATCCCCCTCAGGCCCTCGATCGAGGCAATCAGGGCCGTTTCCTCGCCGCAGACGAACGCTCCGGCGCCCTGCTTGATCTTGATGTCAAAACGGAAACCGCTCCCCAGGATGTCGTCCCCCAGCAGCCCAAGCTCCCGCATCTCCGCGAGGGCCTTCTTGAGCCGCTCGATGGCCAGCGGGTACTCGGCCCGGATGTAGACAAACCCCTGGTTCGCGCCAATGGTATATGCCGCGATCAGCATCCCCTCGAGGACGGCATGGGGATCGCCCTCGATCAGCGAGCGGTTCATAAACGCGCCGGGGTCACCTTCGTCCGCGTTGCAGATCAGGTAGCGCTGCTCGCTCCCCGTTTCCCGGCAGACGGCCCATTTTCGCCAAGTCGGGAACCCGGCGCCGCCCCGTCCGCGAAGGCCGGACTCCTTCACCGTCTCGAGAACTTCCTGCCAAGGCCGCGAGAGGCACCGCTCGAGCGCCTTGTAGCCGTCGCGCGCCAGGTAGTGGTCCACCTCCTCCGGATCGATAATGCCGCAGTTTCTGAGCACGATGCGCACCTGGGGCTTGAGCATCGGCAGGTCCCAGAAGCGGGGCACACCGTCGAACCCGCCATCGCCGAAGTGCCCCAGCAAGTGCAGCTCAGGGACCGCATCGCCGTCGAAAAAGCCGTCGAGAATCCTGACGGCTTGCTTGGACGTGACGTTGGAGTAGCTGATGCGCGGCTTGCCCGGCATTTGGACGTCGAGCAAAGGCTCGAGATAGCACGGGCCGATGCAGCCCACCTCAATGATGCGCGCGTCGACCTCGCGCTGCCGGATGTGGTCCCGGACCGCTTCGACCACCTCCGTCGCCCCGGCTGCCCGACCACAAGAACCCGCGCCGACGTAGATGACCGGGCGCGGGCTGCTCTGCAACTCGGCCCACTTCTGCTCGGCGCTTCTACGTCGCTCGTTCAGCGTTTCCGCGCTCATCTAACGACCTTTGCAGCTTCAGGACTGACATCTGGGCGTAGGTCTTGGCATCGATCATGACGACGGGGGCCAGCGCACAACAGCCCAAACAGGCCACCCGTTCCAGGTCGTACTCCCCGTCCGCTGTGGTTTCGCCGGGCTTTACCCCCAGCCGGCGCTGGAGCACGTCGAGCATCTGCTCGCCGCCCTGCACGTGGCAGGCCGTCCCGAGGCAGGCCTTGATGTGGTGTCGTCCGGGAGCCGTGAAGCGAAACTGAGCGTAGAACGTGGCGACACCGAAGACCACGCTCTCCGAAACCTTCAACCAGCGGGAGACGCGGCGGACTGCGTCTCCCGACAGATACCCTTCGGTCTGCTGGACCTTCTGCAATACCGGGATTAGCTCCGCGGGCTCCCCTTTGAATTCCTGAATCATCCCTCTCATAGTGTTCCTGGGCCTAGGCCGCATTCTTCGATAAACACAAGGGCCGGTCCCCTTTGGATCAGGCTGGGGCATCGCGAACACCGCTTCTCGCCCCATCCGCCGCATGCGCCGGAGCCGTCAGCGGACGCCAAGCTGGTACATCCTCGTTGCGAAGGTCCACGTGTCCGCGTCGGTCGAGAACAGGCCAATGCCGGCTTTCTGTGCCAGTGCGACGCAGTCGTCGGCGGGCTTCCTTCCGCGAACAAAGACAATCGCCGCGACATCGGCCAAGTTGGCGGCCGCAATGAGGCTCTTGTGCGTCTGCAGCGTGACCAGGACCCCGCCCGCCTTCGCCCCGGTGATGATGTCCGAGACCATATCCGAGATATAAACCCCCTCGATCTCCTTGCCCCCATCGAAGTTATTGAGAGCCCTCAGGCCTGTCTTCTCCGCAAGTTCAGACGCCTTCATTTCATGTCCTTTCTCATGTTCTTCAGCACCGCGTCGTCTCCGGGACCCTGTGACCTCCCGCCGATCACCGCTGCTAGAAGTCCGTCAGACCGGTGTCGTACATGACGATGCCTTTGCACGTATCGATGCTGCTGCACTTCATGCAGGGAACCACGATCGCCTTCTTGCCCGGCGTCCGAATCTGCGCGTTGAAGTACTCGTTGAGGGCCC
>JAZDKM010000320.1:0-31014 GCA_043803085.1 Planctomycetota bacterium | reverse complement strand
TGATCTCGGCGTCGGGCTTGGCCTCTCCCGGCGGGTTCACCGCCTTGTACCGCCACTGGGCCCAGCGGCCGGAGTTGCTGATGCTGCCTTCCTTCTCCACCGACGCCGCGCAGGGCAACTGGAACACCTCGGTCCCGACGGTCGCCGGATCCATCCCGGGCCCGCGCCAGAACTCGGCCGTCTCGGTCGGGTAGAGGTTCACCGCGACCATCCAGTCGAGCTTGGCCAGCGCCTGTTGCACCTTGGTGCTGTTGGCACTGGCGTTCGCGGGGTTCTGGCCCCAGGCAAAGAAGCCCTTGATCTCCCCGCGGTACATCGCGTCGAAGATGGGCTGCCAAGCGTAGTTGGTCTCTCCCTCGCGCTTGGGCAGCCAGGCATAGCCGAAATCGTTCGCCGCCGTGGCGTTTGCCCCGTACATGCTCTTCAGATAACTGGTGATGTACTTGGGGTAGTTGCTCCACCAGTTGGCGCTCCGCGGCTCTTTGGTCGTCGGGGCCCATTTGGTGTTGTACTCGGCCAGCGTGGTCTGCGTATCCTGCGGAGCGGTCAGGTATCCCGTCAGGATGTGATACAGCAGACCATGGTCCGTCGAACCCTGCACGTTGGACTCGCCGCGCAGGGCATTGATCCCGCCGCCCGCCATCCCTACGTTGCCCAGCAGCAACTGGATCATGGCCATCAGCCGGATGTTCTGGGCCCCCACCGTGTGCTGGGTCCAGCCCATCGCGTACATGATGGTGCCGGACTTGTTAGCCGGGTAAGAGTTCAACACGTAGGTCGCGTATACCTCCTGCAGCTTGGCCACGGGCGTGCCGGTGATGCGGGACACCTTATCCAGGTCATACCGGGCGTAGTGCTGCTTGAGCAGTTGGTAAACGCAACGCGGGTGCTGCAGCGTCTTGTCCTTCAGGATGACGCCGTTCGCGTCCACCTGGTAGTTCCAGGTGGTCTTGTTGTACTTCCGCGTGGCGGCGTCGTACCCGGTGAACAGCCCGGTGCTCGGGTCGAACGCAAAGCCCTCGTTAACCAGGTAGCCGGCGTTGGTGTACTCAGCAACGTACTCGTGCTGGATGAGGTCGTTGTCTAGGATGTACTTGAGCATGCCGCCCAGGAAAGGAATGTCGGTCCCGCTGCGGAGCGGAGCGTACACATTGGCCTTGCTGGAGGTCCGGCTGAACCGCGGGTCGACGCTGATGAGTTTGGCCCCGCGGACCCGGGCCTCGGTTACCCACCGAAACGAGATCGGGTGGTTCTCCGACGCGTTGGACCCCATGATGAGGATCACATCCGCGTTCTTGAGGTCGATCCAGTGGTTGGTCATTGCGCCTCGGCCGAACGAAGTCGCCAAACTGGCGACGGTGGCCGAGTGTCAGTTCCGTGCCTGGTGTTCTATGTAGATCAGGCCCAAGGCGCGGAGGAACTTCTGGTAGAGCCAGCATTCTTCATTGTCCATCGCCGCGCTGCCCAGCGACGCGAGGCCCAACGCCCGGTTGACGGTCTTGCCGGCGGCGTTGACCGTCTCGAACGTGGCGTCGCGCGTGGCCTTGATGCGCTGGGCGATCTGCCCGACGGCCCACCCCCAGTCCACCTCCTGCCAGTCCGTGGCGTACGGCGCCCGATAGAGCACCTTGGTCAGCCGATTGGCGTTGTTGGCCATCTGGTAGAGCGACGAGCCTTTGCAGCAGGCCGCACCTTCGTTGATCGGGTGCTCCGTGTCGCCCTCGATATTGATGACCTTGCCCCCGGCGGTGTGCACCACGAAACCACAGCCCACGCCGCAGAATGGACAGATGCTCGTGGTCCGGGTGGCGTCCTCCAGGTTTTTACGGAGGGCCACCGTATGGGCCTCCACCGGGCGGACGTTAAAGCCCATCCCGGCGATGGCCACCCCCGCAGTGATCGCGGAGGTCCTCAAGAAATCCCTGCGTGTGACTAACATCCGTACCTCCTCTGCATAAAGGAACCCTGACCGACTCCGAAAGCTTCGGTGCCGGATGGAATGCCAACGACCCGACTCGGTGGAAGACGTACCCCAAGGGCGAGCATGAGTGGGCCGGTCATAACGCGCACCATCTTAGGTTTGCTGGGGTTGGGGACCGGCGAAGAACGCGCACCCTCGTCGTTCGTCCGTAGCGATGTCGGTCGCGCGACCACACCCTGACCTCCGCGCCATCAACCGCACACGCCCCTCGCCGAACCGTGCCTGTAGTATCGTGGGGGCCGCCCGCTCGGTCAAGTACGAAAACCGCTTAATTCGTTAGCTGAAAAGAGATTGCGTTATGCTTCATCAAGCATAACGCAACCCCTGTGGGACGCGCTCTGTCCGCCGAAGTCAACTGCCGATCACGCGCCAAGTACTTACAGCGGGGACCCCGCGCGCTTCCAGGATCGGCGCTCCCGCCGGAAACAGAAGGGCCCGGCTCCTGCCGGGGAGCCAACGTAGGGTGCGTCATCGACGCACCTTCTACGGCTGCCGGCGCTCGCCCTCCCACAGTCGGGCAACCGGCCGGAGGATCCTTGCGAGAGCACTATGCCCATGCACGTAAAATTACCAAACGAACCCATTTTGTCCGGAATTGACACAATGTCATTCGAAGCGCAATATCCTGTGGTTACAAGCGTTACGTCACAAAACCACAAGACCGCGACTTGGCGCCCCGCTACCGAACGAACCCATTTCTCAGCCCTGACCTTAGACCTTGGACTCGGGACTCCTTTTGTCGGCAACTGCGGAAACCGTATACTGCGCTGAGACAATACCTTATAGGGGTGCCCTCCATGCCCTACGAGCACCGGACCGACCGACCCGACGCTCCCCCCGCCGCCCAACCGACCGGGACGGACGGGCTGACCCTCGACTGGCCCATCCGGCGCTACCAGCGCTCCGGAGAACACCAGGCCTTGAACGACCCCGTGGTACGCGAGCAGCGGATTGAGTTGGTGCTCAACGACGTTCCCCTGCTGGCCATGCTCGCCCTGCCGAAGGACATCGAGGCATTGGCCGTGGGGTTCCTCGTCTCCGAAGGGCTCTGGCGCGACCGCGTTCAACTTCCGGAGATCGAGTTCGATCCCGAGGCCGGCCGGGTCTGCTGTCGCGGGCGCTTCGACGAGGACGCCGCCGAGAGCATTCACCGCCGCTGGACCTTCGGGACCGGCTGCGGCGGCGGCGGCACCGGCCGCGATCCCTCACGATTGGCCGAGTGTCGCCCGCTGGATAGCCGGCTGATAGTAAGCGCCGCGCAACTGGCCGCTCTGGGCCGTGACTTCGGCCGACGTGGGCTCCTCTATCGCACCACCGGCGGCGTCCACGCCTGCGGTATCGCCACCACCGATCAGCTCCTGCTCTTCGCGGAGGACGTCGGTCGCCACAATGCCTTCGACAAGGTGGCCGGCATGGCCCTCCGCGGTGACCTGGATTTGTCCGACAAGATTGCCCTCACCACCGGGCGACTGTCCGCCGAAATTGTGTCCAAAGCCATCGCGCACGGCGTGCCGATTCTGGCCTCTTCGTCGGCCCCGACCGCCATGGGCGTGCAGTGGTCGCGCCGTTTTGGCATGACGCTGGTGGGCTTCCTGCGCGGCGGGCGCATGAACGTGTATACCGGTTATCAGCGCGTGGTGCCGGCTGCAGACGAGGGGCAAGCTCAGTAGGGTCCGCGCTCGCGGACCAGTATAATGGTGCGCGAGCGGCGGGGTTCACCCCCGCCGTCCCGTGCGCGCCCGGGGCTGGTGGCATTCGAAGGAGCGCCGGGGTAAACCCGGCGGCTCGCTCGACGCCCCGGCGGCTTGTTATGATGTAGGCATGATCGTCGAGAAGCCCTTCGGGGTCACAACCCTATGCAAACCATTCTGTCAGTCGTGGGGCCGCACTCCGGTTGTGGAAAAACCTCTTTTATTGTGCACTTGTTACACCACGTTCCGGGGCTGGGTTGTCTGAAGATCAGCCCGACCTGTGAGCACCCAAAGGAATCGGGCGACGGAGCGGAGACGGCACAGAAAAACTTTTACCTGGAAGACACGGCCCGCCTCCAGCGTCCCGGCAAGGACACGGCCTTGTATCTGGCGGCCGGCGCCGCGCAGGTGGAAAGATTGAGGCACCGCCGTGACGGACTGGCCGCCGGCCTGACCGCGGCCCTGGAGCGCTTCCCTGCGACCCTGCCTGTCGTGGTGGAGTGTTCGAGCGCCGTTCCGTTCCTCCAACCCACGGCCGTGATCCTGGTCATCCGCCCGCCGGTCCGGGAGATGAAACCGACCACGGAAGCGATCCTCTCGCGGGTCACCGACTTGTTGGTCAACGCCTCCGACTGCGCCGGGGCCGCCGTCACGGTCGCCGAACAACTGCGGCGCGCCTACCCCGCCCTTCGCCCGCAGTTCACTTGGTCGACCGATCTCATCGTCGAGCCGCCGCCCGGGGCGATGCTGGCCCGCCTGCAAGCGCGGCTTTCCTGTGCCACCCACAACGGCTAAGTTGTCAGATCGAAGCCGGCCCGATAAGCTGGCTTGCTAAGCATGGACGCGGCAAGGTGTGAATCCAACCATGGTGCAACGGTGGTTCCTGACCGTAGCCCAAGGAGGACGAGCATGAACCGTTTGGCTAAAGTCATTCTCTGTGGCGTGGCGCTGGCGGGAGTAGCGGCGTTCGCTGGTGACCCCGAGAACATGGTCGATAACCCCCTTTACAAACACTGGGCCCAGTTCAAACCGGGCAGCTACGCCAAGCTGAAGCTGGTCACCGAGGTCGTCAGCAACACCACCGAGACCCTCGTGACCTACACCCACAAGGAACTCACCGCCGACCTGGCCGTCGTCGAGGAAAGGACCCTGGTGACCGTCGAGGGAGAAAACGTCGAGCGCAAACCGGTCCGGAAAAAGTACCCCGCCAAAATCACCGTCCAACAGGCCGAGAAACAGGACCCGCCGGGCGACGGCCAGGAAGGCGAAGAGGAAATCGAGGTCCTCGGCCGAAAGTTCAAGGCCAGGTGGGTCGAGACCGAAATCCGCCGGCCGCAGCAGGTGAGCAGCATCAAGGCCTGGACCAGCGAGGAAGTCCCCGGCCAGACGCTCAAGCTGATCAACCGGACCAGCCATCCCATGGAAATGAAGTCCGAGAGCGAACTGGTGGAGTTCAAGGCCGACAGGAACTGACCGGCACCCGCAGCCACTTGATCGCGTTCGTGTCCGACGCGCTTCCAGCATAACACCGGCTGCTAACCGCCCCGCTTGGCGGCGGCCGCACTCAGCCGTTGGCGGGCTTCGGCGTGTTGCGGGTAGATACGCAACACCGCTTCGTACTCGGCAATCGCCTCGTCGATCCGGCCCAGTCGGTCCAGGGCAAGCGCCAGATTATAGTGCGCGCCGGCGTCCTGCGGTGTCCCGCTGACGGCCTCCCGGAAGTGCACGACCGCCTCGGCATAGCGCTGCTGCCGGGCGAGGGCAATGCCCAGGTTGGAGTGCACTTCGGGGTAATCCGGGCGGCTTCGCAACGCGGCGGTATAGTGCTGAATCGCCTCTTCGAGTTGACCCTGCGCCGCCAGCAGATTGCCCATCAGACTTTGCGCCTGTGGGTCTTCCGGGGCTAGGCGCAAGGCCTCCTGCAGGTGCACGCGGGCTTCGTCCGTCCGCCCCCGTCGGGTCAGAACCAGGCCCAGATTAACGTGCCCCGGGACCGAATCGGGGGCGATCTGGATGGCCCGAGTGTAATGGGCGATGGCCTCGTCTTCCCGGCCCAGCCGGAGCAGTGCGTTGCCTAGACCAACGTACGCCTCCGGGGAGTCCGGCTCGATCCGCAACGCCTCCTGGTAATGACCGAGGGCCTCTTCGACCTCCCCTTGACGGGTCAGCACGTTCCCCAGGTTGATCCGGGCCGAAGGGTAATCCGGGTTAAGCCGCAAGGCCTCAAGGAACTCCGCGACCGCTTCTTCCGTCCGACCCGCCTGGGCCAAGGCCATCCCGAGGTTATTGCGTACCTCGGGGTAATCGGGCGCTAGGCGCACCGCTTCGCGGTGGTGGGCAAGGGCTTCCTCCAGACGCCCCAAGCGCACCAACGCATTGCCCAGGTTGGTGTGAGCCTTGGCATAGTCGGGATCGATCCGCAGAGCTTGGCTATACCGGATAACCGCCTCGTCGATGCTCCCGGCATCGAAAAGTGCCAGACCCAGGTCACTCTGCGCCCGTGGGTTTTGCGGACGCTGCACTATGACGTCGCTCCACATGGCGATCCGGCTGCCATAGGTCTCGTTACGTTTCACCGTACCGACCCCCAGCGCCGCGACAACGCCCAACGCCATACCGCCGCCCAAGGCTTGCCGGAGCCGCCCCGGCACTGCCAGCCGGTCGAACGCCAGCCGCGCCGCGGACCATCCGCCAACGACGGCCAACATCAGCACGGCCGCCAAGGGCAAGTACATGCGATGCTCGAACGCGATATCCCGAATCGGAATGAAGCTGGAAGTAGGGGCCAAGATCATGAAGAACCACGCGCCGAGGAAACCCAGCCACGGCCGCCGACGAAAGGCCCACAGTGTCCCGACCAGGAGGACCAGCAGAACGATGCCCGGCAGAACGACGGTCCGGAGGTCTTGGGCGATCGGCCACCAATAATCCAGACACAGCGGGTGCGGCCAAAGGGCGAGCTTGAGATAGTGCAGAATGACGCCCGGCTGGGTCAGCGCGTAGGCCCATGGGGTGAGACCCACTACACCGAAGCCCACCGCCGTCTGGCCGGCGGGATGCGGATTCAGGGCACCGATCACTCCACCCGCGATGAGGGGAATAAGGCACGTGGCCGCCAACCCGACATAGAAGCCCCAACGCTGACGCAACGCTGCAGCGAATGAGCCTGCCAGGAAGACGCGGTCATAAAGCCACACCATTCCCGGTGCGGTTAGCATCACCTCCTTGCTGCCCATGCCTAGAACGCATGCCCCAACGGAGGCGGCATACCACCGCCGGGGGTGGGCCGAATCCGCCCCGTGAATCAGGCCGTAGAGGGTCAGCAGGTAGAACAGCCCCATCATCGATTCGCTCCGCTGGATCAGGTAGGTCACGCTCTGGGTTTGCAAGGGATGCACCACCCAGATCAGCGCCAGGACTACGGCCGGCCACGGTGCAGACCGGCCCCACGTGCTGCGGAACGGCTCACGCTCCAAGGTCCGCCGCACCACGCCGAACAGCGTCAGCCCGGCGAGCACATGAACCGCCATGTTGAACAGATGATAACCCCAGACGTTCAGCCCCCCGAGAGCGTAGTTCACCGCGAGCGACAGGTTCAGGACCGGCCGCTGAGCGTTGCGGACCTGCCCGGTGATCGGCCACAATTGGCGGAGGAACGGGTTATGGACGATGCCGGGCTCGTCATCGAAGAGGAACACCCCCCAGAAGCTGTTGAGGTAAACCAGCATGCCGGCGAGTGGCACGAGAAGCCACTGCGGAAGGTTCCGCCGCGGCACACCCTGGACCCTCTTTCCCGCCGTCCTCGCCGACCGTTGGAGACGCATCACACGTTCTTCAAGCCGGGCGGATGGCCCCGCAGGCCGCACGGCCCGCGGGGACCTTCCGCCGGGACCGGAGAGTATAACCGCCGCCACCCTTGCCAATCACGTGTGGCCCCCGCGAGGGCCGCGGAAAGTAGGCGGCCTCAAGGCGCACCTCCCGGGAGGCGTAGTAAAGGATGCGGCGGCTCCAGCGGTGTCAACGCCGGCCCCTACGCTCGGACCCAGCTCTGCCGCCGAAGGACCGTAACCAGCAGCACTGCCGCCGGAACGGCGGCGAGTACCAGCCACAAACTTAACGAAATGAGCATGTCATCCTCGAAACGGTGAAACTTCTCGATCAGGATGTGGGCGATGAGTCCCAGGGAAGGAACGCGGACCAGCGTCGAGGTGGGCAGTTCGGAAAGCGCCAGGGCCGCTGCGAGGGCGGCGCCGAACAGCAGCGTCGGCCACGATAGTGCGGCCTGGACCCGCACGATGACGCTGGTCTCATCGGCCCCATCGATCCGGGCTTGCCAGACCAACTCCTCCGGCGCCGCGCGTCGCGCCGTCGCCATGACTAACACGCCGATCCAACCGAAGCGCGCCACGTAGCCCAGCACGACGATCGGCCAGTGGTCGTAGACCATCGGGAAGGTCTGGTAAGCGGAGACGATCGCCACGCCCACCAGCGCCCCAGGCATCACGCCGAACACGACAGTCCAGAGCAGGATTGCTCGCCGGAGCGGACGCACCGCGGCCACGCCTACTCCCATGCCCACAACGAGCGCCCCGCTCGAGCCCGTCACCACCAGGGACTCGAGCAATTCGCGGCTGTAGGTGCCTATCGCCTCCTGCATCGCGTGGAGTGACGTCAGCTTGATACCCAAGGACGCCAGCGGAACCAGGGTTGCGCAGGTGAAACATGCGGCGGCCAAGAGCGTTAGAACGCCGGAGGTGCCCCGCACGGGGGAGCCTTCGACGGAATCCTCTGCGGCGACACTCCGCCGCCAGGACCACCAGGCCGCCGCCAGGGCGGCCAGAAGCACGGCGGACAGAGGCAACGTGCGCCAGAGCGTGTCGATCGCCCGCGGCGATTCCTCCGACCACCCGAGCAACTCCGTCGCATACACGAGCACACTGCACGCATGGGGCACGCTGTACTCGCCCACGAGGATGAGGAACAGGATCGCGGCTGCGGCCGAGATGTGCGGGCGCAGCAAGGGCAGGACCGCGTGCCTGAACGCCGCCGCCGGCGAGGCTTCCAGGAGCGCGGCTTCATAGGCCCCGCGCCCGAACCGCGACCCTCCCGTGCCGATCAGCAGGGCGGGAATCGGATAGGCCCATAATGCCCAGACCCCAATGCACTGGATCCCCGCGGGAAAGCTGTTGGGCAGGAGCCTTTGCCATCCGAAAACGTACACCATCGGAGGAAAAAGCAGCGGTGCCACGAGCAAGGCACTAAGTACGGGTCGAGAGGAGAGTCGTCCCAGCCGCCCGACGACGTACGCGGCGGGGATCGATACGACCAATGCCGCCGCCGTGCCCAGGGCTGCCAGACCGACCGTCTTGCCCAACAGGGCCCACTGTCGGGCTGAGATCGCAAACCCACCGGTCGGAGGTTCGCCATCGCGAATACAGCGCGCGGAGAGCGCGACCGTGGGGAGCACCAGGGCAAGCAGAAACACCGCGCCGCCGGCCGCCGGCAGCCCGTGTCTGAAGAGACGCGGTTTCACAAACGCACCAGAAGGCCCTAAGGTGTCAGCGCGGGGCCGGAGACTCCAGCGGCGCGCCCAGTTGCTCCAACAAACGTCGCACGCCGGGTTCATCGCGGTTCAGGCGATAGGCCGCCTGCAAATGCTCGACCGCTTCGTCGAACCGCTTTTGGCGGTAAAAGAACTTGCCCAGTTCCGCGTGGGCGGCGGCGTTCCGCTCCTCCATGGCTACGCCCTGGCGATAACGCAACAGCGCGCCATCCAGGTCGCCGCGCTCTTCCAGTTCGTGGGCCAGAAAAATCTGCTGCTTGGCGGAGGGGCCGACGAACTCACGGGCCCATTCGGCGTGCTTCAGCGCTTCCTCGAACTGCCCTTTCAGCTCCAAGGCCAGGTTCTTGCCCAACAGGGCCGCCTGAAAACCCGGGTGGGCATTGATGGAACGACCGTAGTATTCCATGGCCTGATCGGCTTCGCGCATGGCCGCCGGATAGTTGCGCTGCTGGAACTGCTCGCGGGCGAGCACCATGCTGCACACGCCCAGGTCGTGCAGGTTATAGGGGTCTTCGGGGACCAACCCGTGGGCGTCCTCGAATAGCCGCTTGGCCACGCCCAGGTTATGCTTCACCACCTGCTGCTGGCCGGCCAGCCGAAACTCGGCGAAGGTCGGGGCGGTGGAACAGCCGGCGGCCGAAAGAGTGACCAGGCCGACCGCCGTCCGCAGCAGGCCGACCACCGGTGCTGGGAGTCGACGACTCATCGCAATCTCTCGCTTCTGGGAGTCATGGCAAGGGTACTGCCCGGGACCGCACCGGGACCACACGATGCCGACACCACGGTACGTCATTTTACTCCACCGCACCGCCGATGGCGAGCATTGGGATTTCATGCTCGAGACCGGTGCCGCCTTGGCGACCTGGCAACTCGCCGCAGAGCCGACCGGCCCGGCAGGTCTGCCCCTCGCCGCGACACGCCTGGCGGATCACCGCAAGGCCTACCTGGACTACGAGGGCCAGCTCAGTCGCAATCGCGGGGCCGTCAGCCGCGTAGATACCGGCGTCTACCGGCTGGTCCGCCAGGACGAAGACCGTTGGGAGTTCGAGCTTGCCGGCGGCCGCCTGACCGGCCGATTCGCCTTCCTGCGCCAACCGGACGGTGAGCAGTGGCAGTTCATCTTACGGTGACGTTGGCTCAATCGCGTTCTTCCGCCGCCCCGCCCGCCGGTTCGACGCCCTCCAGGATCTTCGGAAAACGGGCGATGAACGAGCCGGCCGGGGCTTCCTCGGCCGCACGCCGCAGTTGCGGGAGGCCGAACTCTCGCAGACCGCCGTAGTACTCCGCGTAGCCCAAGAGGAAACGTAAGCGGTAGTCCTCCCGTCGCTCCAGCTTGGTCTCCAGGTCGGCCCGACGGATGTCGAGAATGTTCGGATCGCTCACGAAATCGTAGAGGTTGAGTCTGAAGTGGGCCACCTCCGGAAACCGCTCCAGCCCGTGGGTCAGGTAATAAACCGCGCTGAGATAGTCCCCCGCGGCCAGGTAGGCATGCCCCTGCCCCAAGAGCATGAGCGGGTCATCCGGGGCCAGCGTGGCCGCGATCGCGTACTGGGCAGCGGCATGGTAGAACTCATCCTCCCGCATGAGGGCCTCGGCCCGGCGGACGCGCACGTTCACGTCAGTCTCCACCTCCCCGGCAAAGGACTTCGGCGCCTGCTGCAGAAGTTGCTGAGCGTAGGATTGCGAGGGATCGAACCTCCCGGCCGACGCCGGTTTCTCTGCCCCGGGCTCCTCGGGGGCCGCTTCCCCGGCTCTAGGATAAGCCGAAGACCACTGCACGGCGCGTCGGAAATCCTGATACACACTTCGCCGCGTCGACGCCCAATCGGCCAAATTCCCAGGGGTGCTTGGGGTCGGTTTGGCGGCTGCCGGTTGGGTTGGTTCGAGGGGCGTGGGTCGGGACGGTTCGGCGGTGCGGCCGGAACCTTGCCGTGGTTCACCCCCGATCGGCGTCGTGAGTGGAGCCAGCCCCTCGGTCGAAGGTGGCGGGGCGAGCAGATCACGCTGCCCTGGATTGCCAAACAACGTCGCGGTCAAGTCGGAAGCCGCGCCCCGCGCCCCCGTTTCAAACAGGCGCCCCACCAGGCCCGACCGATAGCGTGCTTCGTTACGTGCTGTTCCGGGCACTTCGCCGGCGCCCACACCAGGCGCATACGCTTGATAGCCGGGCAACCCCGGCGCCGTAGAATCCCTGCTCCCGAATCCGGGCCCCCGGGCCAGCCCGAAAAGAGGGCTGTCCGCCAAGGGGTAGTTTTGGAACGATTCTCCATTATCCCCCAGAGGCGTGGTGGTGAGCGTGGGTCGGGGGAGGAAGCGGGTATCCAGACCCGTAACGGTCTGCGGTGACTGGTTTGCATTCAACCCGGAATACAAATTGAGGGGACGCCCCGTGAAGAGATCGACGCGCGGCACGGCAAACGCGTTTCCGGCGGCGCCAGGGCTGGTCGGGGCGAAACCGACTCCCGGCCTCCCCACGCTCGTGACCGTGGATGACGGCAGGTAGAACGGGGACACCACGGCTTGCGACCGCCCGACCATAACGTCATCCAGCCCGATGGAATCGCGTTGGAAGGCGCCCAGGCTCGCGGTGGGTAAGGAGAGCAGCAGGGAACTGGGGTCGCGGACCGGTGAAAAGCCCCGGAACGCACGTCCGCCGGTCACGTTGCCGGTGATAAACAGGTTCGCGGCGTTGGGGTAGAGGAAGTTCTGCGGGGCATTGTATCCGCCCGCACCAACTTGGTTGTTTGCATCGAGCACGCGCCCATCGACGCGCTGGTCGATGGACTGACGGACCTGGGCCGCGGCCGATGAGGACGCAGCCGCCCAGACCACAACGACCAAAATGAATAACCTGTGACCTCGCGCCATGATCCAACTCCCCGTCCGGCGGCTGTCTTCGCCGCCGGCTCGAAAGGATATCGACCGCCACGGTCATTCGTCTCAACACCTTAATTATAGCTGCGACCGGGTCGCGCGACAAACTGGCTCATCCACAGGGCAGAAGGTATGATCTCAGGTTTGTGACCATCCGGATCCGGGGCCGCGAACGAACCGCAGACTTCCGTCCGGTACGTGGGGGCCGGTGCATGGCGCGATACACGTTCCGCCGCTCACAGCATATGAGCCGCCGGCGCGATTTCGAGCGTGTGGTGCGGACCGCATGCAGCGCGGCCGACGCGCGGCTGGTCGTCTACCTCGCCGGGAATGAGGGCGGATGCTCGCGGTTGGGCCTGAGCGTCGGCAAGCGGGTGGGCCCGGCGGTCAAGCGCAACCGCATCAAACGCCTGATCCGCGAGGCCTTCCGACGGCTGCAGCACGACCTTCCCGCCGGGGTGGACGTGCTGGTCATCCCCCGGTGTGCGGACCATCCGAGCCTGGAAGGGTACCAGCATTCCTTGCGGGTGTTGACCCGCCGCGCCGGCGGCAAACTCAAAGCCCGTGGCGCATGACCTAAGCTCTCGCCGCTGCCCGGGCCGGCGGCGGCAGTCGGCTTGCAGCAGCGGCGGAAGTTTGCATAATGGGGCGCGCGCCGCCATGCTTCCGTCGCGGCGGGGTGCAGGGCAGGAGGTCACGGACAAGCCTATGGGTACAACCCTCGACGCGCTGCGGCATCTGCAAGAAGTGGAACGGAAGCTCGGGGATTTTCGTAGGGAAGAGGAGGCCAAACGCCGCCAAGTCCAGGCCTGCCAAAAGCAACTCCAAAAATGCGACCAGGAGCTGGAGAACCAGCGCAACGAAGTCCGACATCATCAGGCGGAAATCCACAACCTCGAACTGGAGGTCAACTCTCGGGAACAGACCATCCAAAAGCACCGGGTGGCGCTCAACAGAGTGAAGACCAACAAGGAATATGCCGCCATCCTGACCTCGATCAACACCGAAAAGGCCGACACGTCCAAGCTCGAAAACCGCGTTCTGGCCCTGATGAACGCGAAGGACACGCTGCAGACCTCCCACGACCAGTTGGCGACCCAACGCGACAAGCTCCAGGAGCGGGTGAACCAGGCGGAAGCGAAGCTGGAGGCCTACCTGGAAAAGACCGGCGGGCAGTGTGGGGGGCTGACGCGCGAGCGCGAACAGGCCGGTGAGGCGCTTCCGCCGACGGTGATGGACACGTTCGAGCGGGCCGCCGAACGACACGACGGCGAAGCCTTGGCGGCGGTGCTCAAGGTCAACCCCAAGCGGGACGAGTACGTCTGCGGGGGGTGTAACATGGCGATCACCCTGGAGATGGTGAACTCCCTACGCACCCGCGACGCCGTGGTGGTGTGCCATATTTGCGGGCGGATACTGTGCTTTCAGGAGTAGCGCGCGGTGACCCGCGGTGGGGGTGACCGGGGGCCGGGAAAAAATAGATATCGGATGTACTAAACTGCATCCGCTTCCCTTCCGATGTGTAACAGGCAGAGGGCGGCGGAGTCCGAGAAGGGTGGGCGGATTGCGTAGGTCCGCGATAATGAATAAAGTTATGTCGCGTGCCGCTGAACCGGCGGGTCCGGGCACAGTTGAGGAGCGAAGTTCATGGTAAAACGAGACTTCAACGGACGCTGGCTGAGGTGGGTCATGGCGGCGGCGCTGGGCGGCAGCGTGTTCCAGTTGGGCAGTTGCGACCCCACCGTCCGAACGACCCTCCTCGCCGGGCTGGCAACCACGACCACGAGTCTGGCAACGACCGTCATTGACGCGTACTTCCAAAGCTTGCAGGACGAGGATACCAGCACACAAGCCCTGACCACGCCCTAGCCGCCCGTCACGGAAAACGCCTGATCTGCGGGACCGGCTTCCCAGCAGGTCAATGACAGGCTACAAAGCCTGTCCAGAATGATGATGACGGGGTGGAAAGCCCGTCTCAGGCTTCTGCCCAGGGATTAGCCCGGGGGCGGTTACAGGGCTGTAGGACGCTGAGCACGGGGCGGGTGAGCACTCGGAAACGGAGGCGCGGATGAGACGCAGGAGGCTGCCGCTGCTGGTTCTGACGTTGTGTCCGTGGTTGCTTGCCCTGGCCGGTGTGGGGTGCGTGACCGGAGACGGATGGACCCGGGCACTGGCGGACGACTTGGCGCTTACGGTTTCGGCGGCGACGCAGGGTTTTCTGCGCGGGGTGCTCGACGGGACGGCCCAGTAGCCGCAGATGGGTGCGCGTACCTGCGGACTCGCCGCCCGGCGTTCCGCACGAGGCGGACGCGGTACCCAACGTGTCGCTCCATCACCCTTCATTCCTTGACTCTACATGTAACGAGTTGTGTTTCGGGGCTGAGCCGGGGTGGTACCCTGGCCCGGAAACGCCTAAAATAGACTGCGGGAAGCGGCAGGGGGGAAGTGTATGCGCTCCAGAGGCGCATACTTGACACGCGAGCGCCGTCGTGGGTACGGTGAATTGTGGATCGTTGTGTCCCTGGGTAGCGTTCCCACGCCTATCAGCGTCGCGGGATGAAGGATGGGACTGTAACCCTAAGGTGTTGACCATGATGACGATGCATGACCACGGCGCGCGGAAGTTGGCCGGGAAGCGAAGGATAGCGCGAGGGTGGGCTGCCGGCCGCGCCCGACGACTGAGCCTCCTGGTGCTCACGCAGTTCATTGCCGCCGGGTCCGTCGGGCGACCGGCCTATGGGCAGAGTCAAACCAAGGAAGTCCGCGAGCGTTGCAAGCACGCTACGGTCGAGGTTTTCACCAAGTACTCCAAGAGCAAAGAAGGGGACACGCCTTTTGGGTCCGGCTCAGGCTACTTCATCAATCGCTCGGGGCTGTGCATTACCAACAACCACGTAGTAGACCCCGGCCACGGGCAGCCTCAGGAAGCGAAGTTCAAACTCAAATACGACCTAGGCCGCCTCGTGTGGGAAGTGGTTGTAGACAGCGGCACTCCGGAGCAGAAGATCTATCGAGGCGACGTGCTCTATCAAAACGAACGGGCCGACCAGGCGCTCTTGCAGGTCCGCGGCGAAGACGGCGAGTATCTGCAATGGCCCCATTTCATGAGGTTCTTCCCGGGGCGCAAGCTGTCTGTGGGCCAGAAGGCCTGGTGCTATGGCTTCCCCGGCGGCGACTCGCGCAAATCGGATAAGGACCATCCGCTGGTGGCGATTACCGATGGCCACATCGTGGACCTGCCCCGTCGTCCCGACGGCGCCATCAAGATGATCTGGACCGACGTGCTGGCCAACCCGGGCAACAGCGGCGGTCCGTTCGTGGACATCGACGGTCTGTTCCTGGGCACGCTGACGCTCGGGGGGCAAACGGAAGCCAGAACCAACACCACCAAGCTGGTCCCGGCCGATTTGACCAAGGAGTTGATCACCACGGCATTCCAGCGCGGTAAGCTCGGGACGGGGATTGATCTGGAGCCGTTCTACACCCATCTGGTCGGTCGAGATGGTTTTGTGGACGTTCCCGGCTTCCCACGCCAATCGTCGACGGACTGTCTGTTTCTCGAGAACGGCAATCGCATTTGCGGCGCTCCGGTGGGGAACTCCATCACGCTGCCGACTCCACTGGGCGAACTCACGCTGCCCTGCGCGCAGATGGCCTACCTGCTCAGGCAGGATGATGACAACGGGATCATCCTGATGGACGGCGGACAGCGTCTGCCGTTCCGACGCACCGAGGCTAAGCTGAAGTTCAAGCCCACGGGCGGGGAAACGCTCGAACAGAAGATGAGTGAGTTACGCGCCGTGGCCTTCCGCAAGACCGGGGACCTGCCGGTCCCCCCGCGCGGAAAGAACTTGCTCATCAGCGGCGATAACTACTACCTCCTGCTCAAGGAGGTCTCCGGCGAGGCCTCGTTCGCCAGTGAGGTGGGCATGAAGATGGCGCGCCCCTTGCAGGCCATCTCCACGATCGAGACCACCGCAGCCGGCAATCGTCTGGTACACTTCACCGATGGTTCGCAGGTGGTAGGTGAGTTTGAGAAGCACGAAATCAAGGCCGTGCTGGCCATCAACGGGGCGCCGCAAACCATCTCCCTGGCCGGTGTTCGGGACGCGACGATTGATGAGATCGAATCCGAGCATCCCCGCAAGCGCGAGATCGAGTTGACGGATTTGTTCAGCAAGGCCTCACCCGACCTTCAGAAGCTGGCCGAGCAGCTCACCGCTGGCAAGGTCGCGGAGGTCAAGTCCAAACTGGCCCCGCAACTGAATCCCGAGGTGTTCAACAAACAAGGCACGCTCAAGAAGGACCAACTCCGTTTGCTGGAGGCCATGTGCGACTGGACGGCAGGCGATTTTGAGGCGGCGGGGCGCGGATTCAAAAAGCTCAAGAGTTCTGATGATGAAGGAATTAAGTGGTTTGCTCAGGCGCGCATCGTCGTCTTGGAGAAATTCCCCGACGGCAAGTTCGACGGCCTGCCGCTGAGCGATCCCAAGTTGTTCAAGAAGGCCGGCGCCACTATTGCCCAGGAGGTCCTCCATCGGGCCCGTGAACTGTTGGGCGAGCGCGAGGCGGCTCCCCCGGAGAACCGCGGCTTGTTTATGCGCGTTCGCAAGCAGATCGAATCCGTAACCGACGACTTGATCATCGCCAGCCAGTTGGGTAACGATATCGCGGGCACGGCGACGGTCTGGATGTGGAGTTGGGAGGCTCGTCTGCTCGAGAATGAGGGCCGGCGAATCATGAAGGAAATCGAGGAGAAAAACGAAGAGTTGAAGGGGCTCCAGGGGGCCGCCAAAGACTACACCGGCCGCCGGATACAGAAGGATATCGAGGAACTACAGAAGAACCTCAAGACGACGGAAGAGTGGAACAACGAAGTCAACGGACGCATGCAGGACTTGGGCTTTATCATCGATGATCCAGACTTGGACTTGCTGGGCTAGGCGGCGAACCCGACGGGTAGGGCGACCGGTCGGCACGGACCGTGGTTGGGATATCCTGCGACCGGGGGTGGCGCTGCTGGTCGCGTGGGCAGTCGCCGGTTGCAAGGAGAACGAGCCGCAGTTCAAAACGGTGACGCTGCTGGGCACCGTGGAGAAAATCGACCCGGCCCGCTCGCGGGTGCAGATTTCCTATTACAGCGAGAAGTATGATAAGAACGTGACGACGGAAGTGCTCGTCGTCCCCGAAACCGAGATCTGCATCAACGGAGAGCTGGCCCGGCTCACCGACGTGAAGATCGGGGAGCGCGCGGAAGGCGAGGCCGTCGTCAACCGCACGGACGACGAGCCGGTGATCACGGTGGAGCGCGTGCGTATCGAGCGCGCCGCCCCGTTGGCCCCGGTCCCCCGTGCCGCCGGGCCGGACACGCCGGCCGTCTCGGCCACGTCCCCGGAAGGCCCCGACGAAAAGTGACGCAGCGCCGTCCCCTGCCCGGACGATCTGATTATCCTTAGGGCGACTCGGCCCTGCAGCGGTGCCGCCGCTGCGTGCGGTTGACTTTGCGCGCCGGAGCGATACCCTCTGATGCCAGCCGGCGAGGAGCGGATCAGTTCCATCATGCGCGACCTGTGAACCGACTCAGGAGTATGGAGATGACGAAGCCGATGCAGCCCCGGAAGCGGATGCAGGTTACGATTGAATACTGCGTCCAGTGAAACTATGCCCCCAAAGCCGCCGGTCTGGCGGCCGCGATCCAGGACGAGTTTGGCCTGGAGTGCAAGTTGATCGAAGGCGGGGGCGGCATCTTTGACGTCCGGGTCAACGGTGACCTGATCTACAGCAAGCACCAGACCGGACGGTTCCCTGAACACCATGAGGTGGTGAACCAGATCGCACCCCGCGTGCATTAGCACCGCCGGTGGACACGATGGAGTTTTCTCTCAACGACAAACTGGCCGGTCTGGTCGAGCGGGTCATCGCGAGCTACCAGGCCCATGAGTTGACTCAGCACATCGAGCGCGCCTACCTGCCGTCGCGCAGCCGCGTGATGGAGTTGGCCGAGCGGTTGCTCGAGCTGGTGTATCCGGGCTTCCGCGGACGGCAGAACCTTACCCAGCACAACGTGGAATATCATGTGGGGGAGCTGCTTCCGATCATCGGGGAGTTGGCCTTTACCCAGATTTGCCGGGCGTTGTGCTACGTGGAGGCGTCGGAGCACCCCGACCAGGTCGGCACGCGGACGTGTACGGACCATGCCCAGCGCCTCACGGAGGAGTTCCTCGCCCGCTTGCCCGCAGTGCGGGAGATGCTGGCCGGTGACGTGCAGGCGGCTTTCGATGGCGACCCGGCGGCTATGAACACGGACGAGGTGATCCTGGCCTATCCAGGAATGTTCGCGGTTTCGGTGTATCGCCTGGCCCACGAGTTGTACGCCTTACGCGTGCCGTTGTTGCCGCGCATCATGACCGAGTGGGCCCATTCGCTCACCGGGGTGGACATTCATCCGGGGGCCAAGATCGGCCGGAACTTCTTCATCGACCACGGCACCGGCGTGGTGATCGGCGAGACGACCGAGATTGGAGACAACGTCAAGATGTATCAGGGGGTCACGCTTGGGGCGTTGTCGTTCCCCAAGGACGAACGCGGGCGGGTGATCCGGGGCGTCAAGCGGCACCCCACGGTCTGCGACAACGTCACCATCTACGCCAACGCGATCGTTCTGGGAGGCGATACGGCCATCGGCGAGGGGGCGGTCATCGGCGGCTCGGTGTTCATCACCAGCAGCGTGCCGCCGCGCTCGACCGTCACCTTCACTCCGCCGAGCCTGCGGCTCAAGCCCCATGCGTCGTCGGGCGACAAACAGAAAGTGTCCATGCCCGATTACATCATCTGAGTGTTGAGCGATGAGTACCGAGCCGCGACCTGCTCCGAACCCGACGTGTTCCGAACCGCGACCGTAAGGGAGCGGCCTTCGCCAATGCTGGACATTGAACCTTGAACTTCGGACAGGAAGCCGAGGAACGGTTTCGCTTGGGCGTCTTACTCTCCGGCGGCGGCCGGACGTTCCAGAATCTCTACGAGGTGTGTCAGAGCGGGAAGTTGCCGGCGGCCATCGCCGTGGTGGTCTGCTCGAAGCCGGACGCTTTCGGGCTGGAGCGGGCCCGCCGGGTCGGAGTCCCTACCGTCATCGCCGACCGCAGGCGGCTGGATGACGCGACGTTCCATGCGACCGTCACGGCGGCCTTGAAGACCGCGGGGGTGGATCTGGTATGCATGGCCGGCTTCACCGCCCTGTGGCGGATTCCACCGGAGTTTGAGGGCCGCGTTCTGAACATTCACCCCGCTCTCTTGCCCAGATACGGCGGGAAGGGCTTCTACGGCGACCGGGTTCACCACGCTATTCTGGAAGCCGGTGAAAGCCAGAGCGGTTGCACGGTCCATTTCTGCGATAATCAGTACGACCACGGGCCGATCCTCTTGCAGCGGACGGTGCCGGTGCTCCCGGGCGACACGGTGGAATCGCTGGCCCACCGGGTGTTCGAGCAGGAGTTGATCGCCTATCCCGAAGCCATCCGGCAGTATCTGGAGTCGCGGCGCGCGGGCGGGGACGAAAAGACAGCCGCCTGCCCACCGTAGTTCGGGCCGGAAGTGGTAGGTTCGGCAGGCAGACGGCCAACGTACAATCCACTGATACTACGCCACGACCCGAACGGATGTTCGCTGGAGTGTGTCAGGGCCGCTTGATGGCTTGCGCCCCGATGTCGCGGCGGTAGTATGCCCCTTCAAAAGCGATGCACTCGATGGCCTGATAGGCCCGGCGTTGGGCGTCGGCCAAGTCGGCACCCAAGCCGGTCACACTTAACACCCGACCGCCGGAAGTGATCAGCCGCCCGTCGATTCGTTTGGTCCCGGCATGATAGACCTTGACGTCCTCGAGGGCCTCAGCCGCGTCCACCCCACGGATTTCCTTGCCTTTCTCGTAAGCGCCAGGATATCCCCTCGAAGCCATGACCACGCTCACCGCCGGTCGCGGGTCCCATCTCAGCTCGATCTCGTCAAGCTTGCCATGGACCGTGGCGTGCAGCAGCTCGAACAGGTCGCTTTGCAGGCGGGGCAGGACGGCCTGGGCCTCCGGGTCGCCGAAGCGGCAGTTGAACTCCAGCACCTTGGGGCCGCCGGCCGTGAGCATCACCCCGGCGTAGAGCAGGCCCCGGTAGGGGGCCCCGTCCCGTTCGAGGGCGTGGACGATCGGCACCAAGATTTCGCGATCAATCTGGCCCAGGACCGCCTCCGTGGCGACGGGGGCCGGGCTGTAGGCGCCCATGCCCCCGGTGTTGGGCCCGGTGTCGCCGTCACCTACCGGCTTGTGGTCCTGGGCCGGCTCCAGAACGTAAAGCGTATGGCCGTCGACCAGGGCCAGGACGGAAAGTTCCGGCCCTTTGAGCTTCTCCTCGACCACGACGGTGGTGCCTGCGTCGCCGAACTGCCCGTCCACCATGATGCGTTCGAGGGCCAACAGTGCGTCTGCCGGGTCGTCACAGACCACAACGCCTTTGCCGCCGGCCAACCCGGCCGCCTTGACCACTTGCGGAGTGTCGCGGGTGGCGACGTAGGTTCGAGCGTCCTCGAAACGGTCGAAGATGCGCGCCTCGGCCGTGGGAACCAGCGCCTGGTGCATGAGTCGTTTGGCGTAGGCCTTGTCGCCCTCGAGGCGGGCGGCGGCCTGGGTGGGTCCGAAGATGGGCAGTCCGGCGGCCTGGAACTGGTCAACAATCCCGGCGCACAAAGGGGCCTCGGGGCCGACGATCGTAAGGTCGATGCGCTGTTCTCCGGCGAACTTCAGCAACTCAGCGATGGAATCCGGTTCGATGGGCACGTTCTGGGCGACCGCCGCGGTGCCGCCGTTGCCCGGGGCGCAGCAGATCCGGCTGACCTGCACGGAGCGGGACAACGCTTCCGCCAGCGCATGTTCGCGCCCTCCCGACCCGATGACCAGCACCCTCACGGTCTCGGCCCCACGTCGCCCGCGCGGTGCCGCAACCAATACTCGCGGAACGACCGCAGACGAGGTAACGATTCACGATCTTTCCGGCGATTGGTGGCGGCCTTGCTGGCGATGATGTCGTCGATATGACACACCGGAAAGCCCTCGACCTCCACGCGTCGTCGCCAGGCGTCTTCAAAACGCTCGATACCGTCCGGGGCGAAGACCAGATCCAGGTCAAACGGCCCGTTCTTGAGTTGCACGAAATCCTTACCGCGTTCGAGGTCGCGGACCTGGTCATCCGTCAGGGCAAAACCGAGCTCGCCCAGGGCGGCGACCAACGCCCGACAGTTATCCGGTGAACGCTCGACGAACAGATCGGCATCCTGGGTCGTATCGGGAAAGCCGAGCAGGATCGCCCCCGACTTGCCGATGAACAAATACCGGCAGCCGTGACGGCCGCAGGCCTCACGGATTTCCTCGGCTTGCCGATACTCAAACGCGGCCATAACCCAGCCAGTCGGGCAGATTCTCTTCGCACCAGCGCCGGTATTCCTCCATCGTATCGAAGGCGCGATAAGCGACGTCATCCAGCACCGGTTTGTAGGTATGAATGAAGGCGTAGCGCATGCGGGTCGAGAGCGGACGACGCGCCGCTGCCTCAAACTCTTCCAGCCAATCAGGCGGAATAATCGGCTCGGGGGACGTATCCGGCACGCCGCCGCCCTCAGCGCCGCCATGAGCGTCTCGGAGCGGACGCTCCGCGGGATCATTCTGCTTTTGAGCGGTCATGATCGCACCCTCCTGTCCGGGATACCTCCCCGCCGGTGCTCGCGTCGTCGAGGTTCCCATCGAGCTCTTCCAGG
This sequence comes from Planctomycetota bacterium, assembly GCA_043803085.1. GTDB lineage: Bacteria > Planctomycetota > Phycisphaerae > UBA1845 > UBA1845 > JAAEQG01. The sequence continues at coordinate 9,113 of JAZDKM010000320.1, read as the reverse complement.
GTTATTCTATCCCGTTAACGACCGCGCCGAAAGCCGTCGGGTTCCCCATCCCCAAAGAAGTCGGGGCCCCCCTGCGACCGGCACTGCCGAGACGGCAGTGGCACACAACGGTGATCGACTCCGAACCCGCAGGTTGAGGTGCGTTGGAGCACTAGGTCGCGTGGCCTCGCCTCATTGCTGGATCTCGGCGAGGCCGTCCGACAGGCTCTCGAGTTCGCGCAGGGCACAGACCGCGATCATTTCCTAGCGCGGTTGGTCAAAATTGGTGCGTCTTTTGTGATCCGAACCGCGCCCGTCAGGAAGCGGCCCTGCTGAGTTGAACACGGTTCGCTCCCTCACGGTCGCGGTTCGGACCTGCCTGCCGGCAGGCAGGTAAGATGCGATCAGCCTGACCAACCACACTAGCTGACAAAGCCCTCCGCTGGGCCGTCTACAGCCAGATCGTCATCGTCGGGGAAGCTGCCGGGCGGGTCATCCCACTCATGTCAACACATGTCCCGTAGGGACACTGGAGAGTAGCCCAGCGTTTCAACGCATTTCTCACCAAACCGCCTGAGTCGCCCCTGGGGGTGGCATGGGTCTGGTTCGCCCGCGGGGGTGGCATGGGTCCATCAAAAGCTGAGCCTGTGGCGATGCCTGCAACAGACCCGTGCATAAAGTGATGAGACTGCCAGGACCACGGGTCTGGCTCGCCTCGTCCCGAGGCGAACCAGACCCATGCCACCCCCCACCACAAAGTAGATGGTGGGCCCATGTCCACTCTACGCCGTGCGATTCCGTTCGGCTTCCGCAGGTCCGTGCGGCTCGCCGGGGGCCCGGGTGCCCTTTTCGATCTCGGTAATCAACTTCCCCCCCCGCCAGACGCGCACCGTCCCGGTGGATTGCGACACGGTGAGGGCGATGCTGCGGGTGGTGGCGGTGATGGCCGCCGCGGCCGCGTGCCGCGCCCCAAGCCCCTGCGGCAGAGGTTCACCCGCGATCGTGGGGCGGAGCGTCGTCCCCGCGGACATGATCACTCCGTTGCCCTTGATCACGAAAGCGCCGTCGATGGAACAGAACTCCTTGATGGTTTCGTGCATGGCTTCGTCGAGGAGGTTCCGTTCTTTCTCGTTATAGCCGCGGAACGGATTGATGATGTTCTGTTGGCAATACTGCTTGACTTCTCGGTAGGATCCGATGACGAAGAGCGCCCCGACCGGCTTGCCTTCGCGCCCTTCGTGGGCCAGCTCGAGCATGAGGTTGAGGGCCCGCTGAAAGACCAGCCGCCGGACGTGCTCGGTCAGCTTCGGCTGATTGACGGACTGGAACAGCTCATACTCCTGCCCCACCCGCATCACCACCAGGCTGTCTACCGGTTGTCCGACGGGACCGGTCACAAACACGAACACGTCGCCGCCGTCGAGCAGCCGCTGAGAAAACGCCAGAAGCGTGGCCATCTTGATCTGGCCCATGCGCGTGAGATTGAACGGCGGGACCTCCAGATACCGGACGCCATGTTCCTTGGCCCGAGCTACGTCCCTAACGTCGCGGGTGATGACCAGGATCTCGGTCGGGGGCTTGACCGCGTGCCGCAGCTTTTCGAGGTCCGGAACGGCGTCGAGGTAAACCAGCAGGGCCCGTGCGGACACGGCTTTGGCGATGCGCGCGGCCGACTCGACGATGGATTCGGCGATCTGGGCGGCGGAAGAGGCCACGGTCGGTCCCTCGGCAAGGTCCTTAGAGGCTATCTAATGTGGGACAGGTTTTCTAACCTGTCATTTGACCGGCTGGAAACCGGTCCCACAAGTTTCTCGGACAGGCCCTTACATTGCACCCGATCCGTGCGGCGGACTATACTTGGACCCTGCGGTGTTCACAAGCCCGGGTGGCCAAGCCCTTGACACTTAGGTGTCAAGGGCGCCGCCATGCCTAACTGAGCCGACGAGGCAACAGGAGACGGGAGGTGCACGGAGCCCGCATCGTATTCCTGCTGACGCGGTGGAGTCTCCTCACCTTTGTAGTCCAGGGCGCCGCCGCTGCGCAGGCCACGGACCACGCTCCCCGCGCACCCCATGTTGCCCCCGCGGACCAGAAGTTCGTCACTTGGGTGGTCCGTCGTACGCTCGAACAATACCTCATGGACGGTTCGACGTATGCCCTACCGCACCGGCCGGCCCACCTGGCCGAGCTGCGCTGTCAGGTCGTCGTCACCCTTCGTCAGGGTGGGCGTATTTGTGGCGTGGGGGTTTCGCCGCCGGCGTCCGTCCTCGAGGCGGCCCAACGGGCCGCCGTCGGAGCGCTCAAAGCCGCCGCCGAAGCCGGTCCCGTCGAGGCCGAAGCTGTGGCACGTATGCGCCTTGAGCTCGAGGTGCTCGGGGAGGTGGTTCCGGCCCCCATCGTGCCTTACTGGGGCAGTGCACAATCCTATACCTTTCTCCAACCCGGAGTGCATGGCATCGTGCTGCAATGGCAGGGTGCGACCGGCGCCTTACGCCCCAGCGAGTTCATCAGCACCTACACTTCCGTCTCCGCCGCGCTGCGCAGTCTCACCGACCGCATGAACCCGGGCCACGAAAGCCACCAGGGCATGCTGGCTTCGTGGTTTCGCACCACACACTGGCACGAGCTCGAACCCGGCGGAGAGGTGGTCCAACTGCAACGCGGGCTGGTCGTGCTGCCGCCCGAGGCGGTCACGGAACGGGGATTGACCGAAGCGGTCCGCACCCTCGCCGAATATATAATCTATCGCCAGCAGCCCGAAGGGCAGTTTTCCTACCAGTATGAACCGTCCGCCGACGCCTACACCGATGCGAACAACTTTGTGCGCCAAGCGGACGCTGCCTGGGGCCTGGCCCGCTATGCCCAACAGACCGGCGACCCCGTCGCTGGCGAAGCGGCGGAGAAGGCCCTCCGCTTCCTGCTTCGCTACGTCACCGCTCTGCCGGAAGTCGAGGGTGCGGGTTACTTCCTGGGGCCGGACGGCTCCAGCGATCTTGGGGCTACGGCCTTGCTTTGTCTGGCTCTGACCGACCATCCCCAAACCGAGCGCTGGCACGTCATCCGCGATGAGCTGGTGCTGGGTATGCTCTGGCTCCAGCAACCCTCCGGGGCCTTCATCACCGTGTTTCCGCCGGCGCTGGTCGAAGGCGGGCGGGAGACGTTCCCTGGTCAGGCGCTGCTCGCCTTGGCGCGGGCCTATCCCAGCGGGCCTCAGGACCGGATGCAGCGCGCGTTCGAGATCGCCCTATCCTTCTACCGGGAAGAGTTCCGCAAGGCGCCGCAGGCGGAGTCGGTGGCCTGGCAGACGCCGGCCTTCGCCCTGATGGCGCGGCGGACCGGGCGCCGCGACTACGCCGAGCTCGTGTTCGAGATGAATGACTGGCTGACGGGTTACCAGCTCCAACCGGGCAACTGCGATTGGCCCGAGTTGCACGGCGCCATCAATCCGCCCGGGCGAGCGGCGGGGTTTACCCCCGCCGACCGTGGGGGTAAACCCCACGGCTCGCCTTCAACCGCCGTCTATCTGGAGGGTCTCGCCGAGGCACTGGCGTTGGCCCGCGAGGTCGGCGACACGGAGCGCGCCGAGCGGTACGGGCGGGCGGTGCGTGCCGCGGCCCGCTTCGTCATGCAACTGCAATTCCGGCGCGAGGAAGGCTTTTACGTCCGCAGCCCGATCGACTGCTTCAACGGGGTCCGCTACGCCCCGTGGGACAGCCGGATTCGGATCGACCATTGTAGTCGCGCACTGTCCGCCCTGACCCGCGCGCGAGAAGTGCTCTTCTCCGAACCGCGACCGTCAGGGAGCGGCTTTCTGAACCGCGACCGTGAGGGAGCGGCCTCCGAACCGCGACCGTGAGGGAGCGGAAAGAGTTGTGGACTGCGGTTGTGCGATCATGACCCTCGCGTAGGAATTCATGAGCCTCGCTATACCAGACCGGAAACAGAAGAGTCGACTCCCTTCACGGCTTGTGCCGCTGGTCGGCCTGGGCGTCGTGCTGCTCATCATCGCCCTGGAATCCCCCCGGGCAGTGCTCTTTCTCGCGAGCGATGGGGTCGTTGCCGCCGCGATCCTGGCGATCGCGGCGCTGGCCGGGCTGTGGCTGCCGCCCCTCTTTCGCCTGGGCGAACTGCCGTTGCGCTGGCACCTTCTGCTCGGGGCCGGGCTGGGTATCGGGTCCCTCGCCCTGTTAGTGCTGACGCTCGGTCTGGCGGGTTGGCTCGGTCGAACGCTGTGGGGCCTCCTCTTGATCGGCGGCGGGTTGGCCGGTGGCGTCAGGCTCGTCACGCTCTTGCGTCAGGCCGTGACACCGCCGCGGCACCCGACGCGTTGGCTGTGGCTCGCCGCGTGTCCCTTTGCAGCGCTCGCCCTGTTGGTGGCCCTCGTGCCGCCGGGGTTGCTCTGGGCCGAAGAGGGCAACGGTTACGACGCTCTCGAATATCACTTGCAGATGCCCCGCGAGTACTTCGAAGCCGGGCGCATCCACTACGCCCCGCACAACGTGTACGCCAACTTTCCGGCCAACGCGGAGATGTTCTATCTGCTGGCCATGATCGTCCAGGGTGGGCCGCTCGCCGGTGTAACCGTCGCCACCCTCATCAATGCCCTGCTCGCCTTTCTCACCGTCGCCGCCGCCTGGCTGGCGGGACGGGAAACCAGCCCCACCGCCGGCATGATCACCGGCCTGTTGGCGGCCACCGCCGGGTGGCTCACCTATCTCTCGGGCGTGCCTTACGTGGAAAACGCGATGCTCTTTTTCGCCATGCTCTCCGCCGCAGCGCTGGTTCGTGCCGCGGTCCACGAAGACGCCACTTCTCTCCGCTGGATAACCGTCGCCGGAGTGTTGGCTGGTTTCTCCGCCGGCTGCAAATATACCGCCTTGGTCTTGATCGTCGTGCCGCTGGCGCTGGCCGTTTGGGTCATGCATGGGGCTTCTCACCGGCGTCGCCTTGCGGCCCTTGGGCTCTTCGCTTTGTTCGCCGCCTTATCCTTTGCGCCCTGGGCGCTCAGAAACCTCGCCTTCACTGGCAACCCGGTGTTTCCTCTGGCGAACCACGTGTTTCATGCCTATCCCGACGGGTGGTCGGCGGAATGTTCAGAGCATTTTGATAGCGCCCACGCCCCCGGACCGGAGGAATCGTCTTGCAGGTCGCGGCTCGGGATGCTCTGGTCCAAGGTGATCGCGGACCAGGCCCAGCGCTTCGGCCCGACCGTGTTCCTGTTGGCCGGGGCGGGACTGATCGCCAACCGCGGCCGGCGTCTGGATGGGCAGTTCGGGCTTGTACTGACGGTTCAGATTGGGCTGTGGCTGGCGCTCACGCATTTGTACGCCCGGTTTGCCGTCGTGTTTTTGGTGCCGCTGGTGATTCTGGGTGGACGATTCCTGGGCGACTTGAGAACGCCGGCCCGGAAGGTGGGGCTCGCGGTGCTGTTGGCCGGTGTGGTCTGGAATCTCACTTTCATCACCCGGCTTTACCGGCAGCACCTCCATACTCCCTCCGGCCGCTTGTCGGTGGAAGGCACGCCGGAAGTCTTCACCGCGGGCCGGGTGCCGTCCTGCGAGCACCTGGGCGTGATCAACGGCCGGCTTCCGCAGGACGCGAAGATTCTCTTGGTCGGAGAGGCCCGGGCGTTCTACTTTCTCCGAGACGTGGACTACTTTGTGGTCTTCAACCGTAACCCATTCGTGGGAGCAGCCGAAGCGGCCACCGCCCCCTCCGACGTCCACGCCTGGCTCACCGCGCACGGCTACACGCATGTCTACGTGGCCTGGGGTGAAATCGAGCGTCTACGCCGCTCACGTTACGGATTCCCCGAGATCATCACGCGCCCGTGGTTCGACGAGCTTGCCGTCGCCGGTGTGCTCCGGCGTACACACGCGTTCGGCACCGATCACCCTCGGCCCTACGCGGAACTCTCCGAAGTAGAAGCAGGCTGCGCGCCCGCGCACCAGTATAAACCTGTGGGACCGGCTTTCCAGCCGGTCTGACAGGCTGGAAACCGGTCCCACATTCTTGTGTTAGCGGCCTCAAGCCGTTTTACGATCAGCCTCCTGTTCCGGTGCGGCGCGCCGCCGACGCGTGCTTGATGATGAACTTCTCCACCGCCCGGCTCACTTCGCTCAAGCCGGTCTTGCTTGCCACGTCGGCCTCGAGCAGGTCGCACAACTGCTCTTCGAGCTTTGGGCGCGAAAGACGCCGCAGGCGTCGCTCCAGGACCGCCGGCTCCGTCCAGAACTGCCGGGCCAGTTGGCTTACCGGGGTACCGGCGGCCACCGCGTCAAGGGCCTCGAGGAGCCGGCGGATGCCCCAGGCCAGCCCGCCGATGGCGCGCCCGGGTGCTGCCCGGTCCGTGGCCAGCACCCGTTCCCATTGGTACAGGGCGGTCCGTGCGTCGCCCTCGGCCATGGCGTCGGTGATGGCGAACACGGTCTGCTCGCGGTTGTTGCCCACCAAGGCGTCTACATCCTCGAGTGTAATGTTCGGGCGCGCCCCCACGTAAGTGGCCAACTTGTCCAACTCCTGATCGAGCAGGCCCAGACCGTCGCCCACGTAGTCGCGGAGGCGGCCCGCCGTGCCGCGCTCGAGCCGCTTGCCGTAGGTCTTCTGGGCCCGATCGCTGATCCACGCCGGCAAGGCCGCCCCGCGCGGCGCCTCGCATTTGAGCGCCCCCGCGAGACCATTGATCACCTTATAAAAGCGCGTACGTGCGTCGAACGCCTTGCACACCAGAATCAGGCAGCCGGCATCCGAGGGAGCGGAACCATATCGTTCCAATGCGTCGCGGTGCCGGCTGATGAACCCGTCGGCCTCCTCCACCACCACGACGCGCCGCTCACCCAGCAATGACCACGTGCGCACTTCGTCGAGCACGTCCGCCAGCGCGGCCGTGTCTCCGTCGAAGCGGGAGGGGCCCAGCCCCCCCGCGGGTCCGCCCAACGCAGCTGCGAGCAGCCGGCGCACCGTCTCCTGCTTGAGAAACGCCTCCGCTCCGTAGACGACGTAAACCGGACAAACCACGGCGTCCGACATGCGTCAAACCTCTAACAGAAAAGCGTGGGACCGGCTTCCCAGCCGGTCCGACAAGCCAACGCCTGGATCGAATCCGCGTACGCTTCGCGAAGGTACAGAGTCTCGCCCAGGTTCACAAGCGCCTCGGGCATCTGCGGATTGATGGCCAGCGCGCCCTGATACCGCGCCGCCAGCCGGTACTCACCCAATCCCTTGTGCATCAGACCGCAGTGTCGGACCCCATGCTCGGCCTGCTTGGCGCAAACCCTAGGACCACGTCACTATTGATTTCATAACATCATTTTTGAAATAAGGTTAGAAACGTACGCCGCTCACGTCTTTCCGGATGCCGGATTGGTAACCTGAACGAAATTCAGATGAAGTTCTGCGGGTGGATGGTCTGTATAATCGGCTTTCTTGGCTCAAAAAACGCGATTTTTGGGTCAGAAATCCTTTGCTTACCCCTGTGAGCCTGCTAGACTCCCGCTCTCGTAAGGAAACGCTGACAAACTCTAACGGCAAGAACCGAGGAGACGGCCAATGGAGGAATACGATCGTCTCAAACAACTCGTTGAAGCGGCTGCGGAGGACGTAGCCAAGGCGACGGGCGGCAATAAAGCGGCGGGCACCCGGGTCCGGAAGGTCATGCAGGATGTCAAGACAGCCGCCCAGGAGCTTCGCAAAAAGATTCTCGAGGTTCGGGCAGAAGAACCTCAAACCTAGCCATTGACGAAACCGCTCTGTCCGGCGGCATCGGGCCCCATCCCTTCACGTGTAGGCGTAGTCCGTTCCCCTGCGGCTGCGCAGGCAGGAGTGCCGTCTCCATGCCCCCACCCCTCATCCTGGATCCGACGAAGGTGGACCCTGATCGGGTGCTCTACGCGCGCGAGGAAATCTACCGGGCACTACCGCAACAGTTCGAGTTCGCCCAACTGGATGCGATCTGCTATTACGATCCTCAGCAGCGGATTGCCGCCGCCGTGCGCGACATCCGGTTGGATGAATGGTGGGTCCGAGGGCACATCCCCGGTCGGCCGATCTTTCCTGGCGTGCTCATGCTTGAAGCCGTCGCCCAGTTGTCGGCTTACACTTGCAAATACATGCACGGCTACCAGGGCATGATCGCCTACGGCGGGGTGGACAACTGTAAATTCCGCGCCCCGGTGATTCCTCCGACCCGCCTGCTCCTGTTCTGCCGCGAGACCGACAACCGGGCGCGGAGGATCATCTGCGAGACCCAGGCCCTGATGAAGGGCGCCCTGGTGTTCGAGGCCACCATCACCGGATTGGCCATGCCCGATTGAGCTATTCGTTCAGCAAGTGTTTGACCCAAGCCTGGACGTTGGCCAAGCCGGCGGTCCCCGTAGGCACCTCCTCGGGAAAGTCATGGTAGGCCGCCCGCGCCTCGAAGAACCTTTGCACCGGGCCGGACAGATAACGCGAGAGCTGGGCGTAGCCGTGCGCGTCGCCCAGACCGAAGCGCTGGTGGTAATAGCGTAGAGGAAAGTAAACATACAGCCAGTTCCGCGCCCGGGTCATGGCGACGTACAGCAGGCGGCGCTCTTCGTCCACCCCATCCTCGTCGCCCACCGCCATGTCCGAGGGGATCATTCCGTCCGCAGCGTGGAGGATGTAAACGGCATCCCACTCGCACCCCTTGGCGGAGTGGATGGTGCTGAGAATCAGGAAATCCTCTTCGAGGAACGGCGGCTGGGCCAGGTCCGCAGTGGCCTGGGGCGGATCGAGGGTCAGGTCGGTGATAAACCGGCTGCGCGAGCGATAGCCGGCCGCGATCTGCCCCAACTGCTCCAAATCGCGCAGCCGAATGACCGGATTTTCGTAGAGGTCTGCAAAGATGGGTTCGTAGAACCGCCGCAAACGCTCGACCTGACTCGCCACCGGGGACTCCCCCCGCCCAGGTGGCACGGCGGGTGGCATGGCCACATCTTCGTGGCCATGTTCCTCGCCGGGTGCCACGGGTGGCATGGCCACATCTTCGTGGCCATGTTCCTCGCTGGGTGCCACGGGTGGCATGGCCACATCTTCGTGGCCATGTTCCTCGCCGGGTGCCACGGGTGGCATGGCCACATCTTCGTGGCCATGTTCCTCGCCGGGTGCCACGGGTG
>JAZDKM010000319.1:0-3505 GCA_043803085.1 Planctomycetota bacterium | reverse complement strand
CAAGGCCTGGAACAACAAGTGGACGATCGCCGGCAAGTGATCGTCCAAGCGGTTTGCCGGGGGGCGGGAACCTGCGCCGCGACGGCGCCGGCTCCCGCCCCCGCGCACGTACCAATCTCGCATATAATACCATAGGACGCGTGCGGCCGGGGTCGGTCGTGCGCGACAACGACGGAGGGAGAAGGTCGGCCGTTTACCGTTCGACCATTTGCCGAGTGTCGTCATTGGTCATGCCGATGTCGCGGTCCCAAAGGGGGCGGACGCTTCGGACCGAAAGGGGGAAACCATGCCGAGTGACCGGATTACGCGCCACGTCAATCTCCAGAACCTGATATTCCTGTTGTCGATCTTCATGTTCGTCTGGCTGTGCTGGTACTTTTACACCGGCTTCGGCGGCCCCAGCGAACTGGTAGCCTCCCTTGTGCCGGTGGCCATGCTGCTGCAAATCCTGCACATGCATAAAAACGGTTATATCTACAAAAAACTACCTCCTCTCGCAAACACTGTCCTTGTGGTGATCTACGCCTGCATCTGCATTTATGCCTTCTATCATTTTACGACGCAATACGAACAGATCGCGATCTGGCGGCAGGGTTCTTACACCAAAGAGGACTTCTTTATGGGTCTGCTGGTTTTTTTCCTGGTGATGGAGCTCTCACGGGTCGCCCATCCCGAGCTGTTCTGGATGAACGTGGGTCTTGTGGCCTATACGCTGTGGGGTTACCTGAGCCCGGTTGATTTCTTCTGGCATCCGGGGACCTCCTTCTACCGGGTCATTACATCGAGTACCGTCGAAATCTCGACCGGTATTTACGGGCAATATGCGCAGATCGCGCTCACGACGATCGGGGCGTTTCTGCTGCTGGCGGCGGCGGCGCGCGGCTTTGACGCGCAGGGGGCAATGGTCAGTTTCATGCGGCGGATCGCCGGAAAATCGCGGCAGACGATCCCGCAGACGGCCGTCCTCGCCTCGTCCGCGGTCGGCATGATCAGCGGCAGCGGCGCGGCCAACGCCACGGTGGTCGGCGCCTTCACGATCCCGCTGATGAAACGCTACGGCGTGCCGGCGGAGTTCGCCGGGGCGGTGGAGACCGCGGCGTCGATGGGCGGGCTCATCATGCCGCCGGTGATGGCGGTCGCCGGATTCGTGATGGCGGAATTCCTCGGCGTCTCTTACTGGAGCGTGATGCTCCGCGGCTTCGCTCTTGCCTTTATCTACTATTCCACGCTTTCCCTGTCCGTCTATCTGCTGAGCGTGAGATTGATGCCCTCCACGCCGATCGAGGCGGCGACCCAGCCGGTCTACGATCAGATCAAGACGGCGATCTTCTTCCTCGGGATCATCTATCTCACGATGCTGATGGGCGTGTTCAACTACGGCGAGCAGCTCGCGGGGCTCTATACCGGGGCCTTCATGTTCGGGCTCCTGATCCTGCTTTATCTCTATTTCAAGTATCTGCGGAAGGACCCGGCGGCGGACAAGGATTCGCTCTTCGCGAACGTCCGCATCGCGATCGAGACGCACGCCGAGATGACCTCCTATCTGCTGCTGCTCTTGGCGACGCTCGGCATCATGGTCGGCCTCTTCACCGTGACCGGCTTCATCAACCGGATGGGGGGGATCATGCTGCGCGTCGGCGAGTTCCACGTCGTCGCGATGATCCTGATGGCCTGGGTCTTCGGCTGGCTCGTCGGCCTCGGCCTGCCGCCGACGGCGACCTATATCGTGCTCGCGGTCATCATCGTCGACCCGATGCGCAAGCTCGGCATCGATCCGTGGATCGCCCATTTCTTCTGTTTTTTGCTGGCGGTCTGGGGTGAGTTGTCGCCGCCGACCTCGCTCGCGGCGGCGGTCTCGGCGCGGATAGCGGAGGCGTCATTCATAAAGACCATGTATGAGGCGCTGAAACTGTGCGCGCCCATCACGATCATGACCTTTGCCATTTTCACCCGCTCCGACGTCGTGTTGAACCCGGGCTGGTGGCAGATCGCCGATACGATAATCGTGGCGGTCGGCTGCTGCAGCTTGACCTTCGCCATGTTCGGGCGGTTTTTCCGCGACTGGCGAGCGGACATGATGATACGCGCGGCGTTTGCGCTCGCCGCGTTCGTGATGCTATTCCACCCGAATGACAATCTGGCTCGGATGATGATCGTGATCGTCCTGCCGGCGGTGATTTACGGCGTCAAGCGCCACCAGATCATCGCCCCGCCGAAGGGTGAACCGGAGCCGCAGCCCGCAACCAGTTAGACGGACGATCCCTGCATCGGCCTTTCCGCCGAATCGCTTGGCGCAAACCCGGTGCAGCATAGATGTCCGATTGTGCGCCGGGGAGGAGAATTGAGGTAATGCGCGATGATTTATCATGACATGGTCATCGTCGGCGGGGGACTGACGGGGTTGATGGCCGCCGTCGAAGCGCCGCCCGGCGCGGACGTCGCCGTCATCAGCAAGATTTACCCCACCCGCTCGCACAGCGGGGCGGCCCAGGGCGGCTTCAACGCCGCCCGGGGGGAAGATGATTCCGTGGAAGTCCAGCTGTTCGACACGGTGAAGGGCGGCGACTACCTGGGGGATCAGGACGCGATCGAAGTGCTCTGTTCCGAGGGTCCGGAGGTCATCCGCCAGCTGGAACAGATGGGCGTGCCCTGGTCCCGGACCACGGACGGACGCCCGGCCCAGCGTTCGCTGGGGGGCGCCGGATTTCCCCGCGCCTGCTACGCCGCCGACATTTCCGGCCACGTGGTGCTTCACACGCTGTATGAACGCGCCCTGGCAGCCGGGGTGCGCATCTATCCCGAGTGGCACCTGGTGGAACTTCTGGTGGAGGATGGCGCGCTGGCGGGACTGCTGGTTTATGACCTGGCGACCGGGCGATTGGAGGTCGTCCGCTGCCGGGCGGCTCTGCTGGCCACCGGCGGGTATGGACGGATTTTTCGCAAGACCACCAACGGCCACGCCAACACCGGTGACGGCACCGCCATCGCCTACCGGGCAGGCGCGGTGCTTGCCGACATGGAGTTCGTCCAATTCCACCCCACCACACTGTGCGGCACCAACATCCTGATTTCCGAAGCGGCCCGGGGCGAGGGCGGTTACCTGTTCAACGCCGTCGGAGAACGGTTTATGGCCCGGTATGCCCCGCAGAAGATGGAACTGGCCCCGCGGGACGTGGTCTCCCGCTCGATTTTCCAGGAGATCAAAGAGGGGCGTGGGTTGGGCGACGGCTATGTGCATCTCGATCTCACCCACCTGGGCCCCGACAAGATCGCCCGGCGGCTGCCCCAGGTGAGTGAGTTGGCAAGGCTTTACGCCGCGGTGGACCCGGTGCGGACACCGATACCGATCGAACCGGCTCAGCACGACAGCATGGGCGGCATCCGGGTCAACCTGGACTGCGAAACCAGCATCCCCGGCCTGATGGCCGCCGGTGAAACCGCAAACGTAAGCGTTCACGGGGCCAACCGCCTGGGCGGAAACTCGCTCCTGGAAACGGTTGTTTTC
>JAZDKM010000318.1:0-4893 GCA_043803085.1 Planctomycetota bacterium | reverse complement strand
GGGGGCGTGCCGGCCAACCGGCTCGCAAGGTGGAATTGCACGCAGTGGTCGGCCCGGGGCTGCGGGCTTCTCGTCGCTGTCTTGGCCCTCACCGTCTTCGACGACGGGACCGGGGCGGCGTTGTACGCGGGGGGCGATATCACCACCGCGGGGGGCGTGCCGGCCAACCGGATCGCCAAGTGGAACGGCACGCAATGGTCGGCCCTGGGCAGCGGGATGGCGGGGAGTGACGAGCGCTCTGTCTCCGCCCTCACCGTCTTCGACGACGGGACCGGGCCGGCGTTGTACGCGGGGGGCAGGTTCACCACGGCGGGGGGCGTGCCGGCCAACTACATCGCCAAGTGGAATGGCACGCAGTGGTCGGCGCTGGGCAGCGGGATGGCGGGGGGTACGTACCTCGGTGTCTCCGCCCTCACCGTCTTCGACGACGGGACCGGGCCGGCGTTGTACGCGGGCGGCGATTTCACCACGGCGGGGGGCGTGCCGGCCAGCCGGATTGCCAAGTGGAATGGCACGCAATGGTCGGCCCTGGGCAGCGGGATGAGCGGTGCGTACTCCTACGTCTCCGCCCTCACCATCTTCGACGACGGGACCGGACCGGCGTTGTACGCGGGGGGCAATTTCACCACGGCGGGGGGCGTGCCGGCCAACTACATCGCCAAGTGGAACGGTACGCAGTGGTCGGCCCTGGGCAGCGGGATGGGCGGTACGGAGCCCAACGTCATCGCCCTCACCGTCTTCGACGACGGGACCGGGCCGGCGTTGTACGCGGGGGGCTGGTTCACCACGGCGGGGGGCGTGCCGGCCAACTACATCGCCAAGTGGAATGGCACGCAGTGGTCGGCGCTGGGCAGCGGGATGGACAACGCTGTCTTCGCCCTCACCGTCTTTGACGACGGGACCGGGCCGGCGTTGTACGCGGGGGGCGGGTTCACCACGGCGGGGGGAATAGTTTCAGGCTACATTGCGCGCTGGGGCTGTCAGACCAGCCCCACGGATCACGATGGCGACGGAATCCCCAACGAGTCCGATAACTGTCCCGAGCACTACAATCCCAGCCAGGCGGACTGCGACGGCGACGGCACTGGCGACGCCTGTCAGCCTGGGGCCACGGACTGCAACACGAACGACATTCCCGACGAGTGTGACATTGCCGACGGCACGAGCCTGGACTGCAACGGCACCGCGGTGCCGGACGAGTGCGAAGCCATCGCGGCTGGTGATTTCGACGCCGACGGGGCGGTGAACCTCGACGACTACGCGGCGTTCGCGGATTGCCTGGCAGGTCCAGGGGCCGCGCCGGATCCTGCGCTGCCGCAATGCGTGGCCGCCTGTCTGGCGGCGTTCGATTCCGACGGGGCCGGCGACGTGGACTTGGAGGATTTCGCCGTGTTCCAGGTGGGCTTCAGCGGACCCTAACCTCGCATGGCTACCCGCGATCCCGACAAGCCGGGACCGCGTGAAGCCATGCCACCCCGGCTACGGCACGAGTTCGACCATCGGCACTGTAATGCCACCCCGGCTACGGAACGAGTTCGACCATCGGCACTGTGATGTCGTAAGTCTCCTTCCGGCGCTGGAGCGTGAGCCGGAGAGGCTGGTCGCCGTTCCATAAGGTGGCCCAGGCCTCGCGGCCGACCTCGGCGAAGGGGCGGTCGTCCACCCGCATGATGCGGTCGCCGACCTTGACTCCCAGACGCGCGGCCTCCGTACCGGCGATCACCTCCACGACGACCAGTACCCCGTCGCGCTCCTCGGTATAGAACCCACGCGAACGAACCGGGGGAATGGTAATCGGCTCTGCGTTCTGCCGGGCAAACCGGATGTAGGCGTTCTTCTGGTCAAACGTCACGGCGAAGTGCTGGAGGATTTGGTTGCCCACGATACCGGAGTTGCCGAGGAGCCTCACCAGCGGATCGGCCACGACGTGCCGGCCGATCTTCAACGGGCCGACGACCCGGGCTAATTCGGCCGCCTGGTCCGTTTGGGTCCGTTGCACCCGGCCCATGGCGACGGGAGGGGCGTGGAAGGTCAGAGACTGCCGCAGGGAGCGGGGGAGCGTCAGGCAGCCGTTGGATCCGGAATCGACCGTAAGGTGGACGGTGCGATCCGCGAGGCGAAGGGTGAGGCGAGGGAACCCCTCCACCTTCATGTAACGAAGGACTTCCTGGCCCTTGTCCGGCAGAAGCTTGCCGCGTTCGAGCGTGACCGCGCTCGCAGGGTAGTCGAGCGTCAGCAGACAATCGGCGAACAGGCCGAAGCTCAAGAGTCCGTCGATCGTCCGGTGTCCGCCGACCACAAACCCTAAATCCACGACCACGGCTTCGACGCCTGCGAAGCGGGCCTCGCCCAACTCCAGGGTCTGCAAATCGACCACGTTCACGGTGCGCCCGCCTTCGCCCGTGCTGTCGCCCACGGCGGCGGATTTGTCGGGCCTCAGCTTGAGCGTGCCCGCCAGGGGTTTGTTCAACGCGACGAGTGACGCGCCCGTGTCCAGAATAAAGAGGTACGGTCCCTGCCCGTTGATCTTCACCTGGACCAGCGGGAGGCGGTCCACCAGTTCCATGGGGACCGCGACCGGGGTAGCGGGTAAGTGCGTTTCCTTGGGCTCGTACCTCAGGGGTTCGCCGGACCAGAGCCGTGGTCCAGAAGACAGCACCGCCACCGTCACTATCCAATGGGGCAGGATTAAAGGGCGATTCATGGAAAACCTCGCTCGGAGCACTCAACGCCGTGGCGAGTTTAGGGGACCGTCACCGGGCTGGCAAATCTTGAACGTCTTTCCCTTCTCGGACATACTCTGGCGGGCAGCGCCCGCCCTAGCAGGCCGTGGCAGAAGTTGTAGCACAGGCTTCCAGCCTGTGTTTCCACGGGCAAGATGCCCGTGTCATGCCGCTCTTGGCCACTTTCACCACGGGCTCCCATCTCTGCGTAGCAGGCGTGTACAATGACGCCACGATCAGCCCGGCCCTCTGGACCGTCGCTGCCGAGAATGCTCGCGGTGAGGACACGCCGCCACCCTCGACCGATGAACTCTCGCCCGCCGCCCAAATCGCCATCGCCAGAGGCCTCGCCTGGCTGGCCACCCAACAGGAAGCCGACGGTTCGTTCGGCGGCAAATCGCACTACGGTCGCCACGTGGGCATCACCGGCTTGGCCGGCCTGGCTTTTCTGTCGGACGGTAACGTTCCCGGTCGTGGCCGGCACGCCGCCGCAGTCGAAGGGTGTATCAGGTTCATCCTGGACAATCGCTCGGAGGGCGGACTGTTGGCCGCCGAGACGTCGCACGGACCGATGTATGGTCACGGCTTCGCCGCCCTGTTCCTGGCCGAAGTCTACGGCATGACCCGCGACGAACGGATCGGCGAGGCGCTGCGCAAGGCCACCCGCCTGATCGTCGCCACCCAGAACGCCGAAGGCGGGTGGCGCTATCAGCCGGTCCGGGCCGACGCTGACTTGTCGGTGACCGTCTGTGAGATCATGGCCCTCCGTGCCGCCCGCAATGCGGGCATCTTCGTGGAGAAGAGCACCATCGACAAATCGATCGATTACGTGAAGAAAAGTCAAAACCCCGATGGGGGGTTCCGTTACATGTTGAACACCAGCGGCTCGGCTTTCGCCCGCTCGGCGGCGGGCGTCGCGGCCATGCAATACGCCGGCATTTATGAGGGTGAAGAGATCGAACGCGGCCTGGAGTACGTGATGCGCTTCCGCCCGCCCGTCGAGCAGGACGTTCCGCATTATTTCTACGGTCACTACTACGCGGCCCAGGCCATGTTTTTGGCCGGCGAGCCCCGCTGGCGGGAATGGTTTCCCGCCATCCGTAACGAATTGGTCCAACAGCAAGCGGAGGAGGGCTCCTGGCAGGGACAGGCGGGTACGGAATACGGCACCGCCATGGCTCTCATCATCCTCCAGATGCCCAACCGCCTCTTGCCGATTTTTCAGAAATAACCATAGTTGTGGCACAGGCTTCCAGCCTGTGTTTCCGCGGGAGTTGTGGCACAGGCTTCCAGCCTGTGTTTCCGCGGGCGCTTGGATGCCCGTGCCACAGCGCTCTTGGCCACTTTTGCCACGGCCTGCCAGGGTGAGGGCTATCAGTGACGTCGATAACCCGGCGAAGCGAGGTGCCTGTCCCCCCGTGCCACGGGCTCTGGGGCTTCTCTGACCTCCCCGATCGCGCTCTGCCGTCGTCCCGTAGATCACGCGCCAAGTACTTACATCAGGGAGTCCGCGCGCCTTTGGGACCGCGCCTGTGGGACCGGCCTCCCAGCCTGTGGGACCGGCTTTCCAGCCGGGCGCGTGGCATGGCCAAGCCCGCCCAAGGCGGGCGCCGCCATGCAAAATCATCGAGGGCGGCGGTGCCCCAATTCGGGAGAAACGCGATGCCCGCACACACGAAATTACCAAACAAACCCATTTTGTCCGATTTTGACACAGTATCACCAGAAGCGCAAAGTCTTAATAAAGCGAGAGTTATGACAGATCACTTGGAACCGTCTTCTCAAGGGGCGGACCGCGCGTCCCCGCGCCGCGCCGCGCGGCTGGCGCTTTGGGCTGCTCTGTTCAGTACGCCCGCGGTCGCCGCCGACCCCACCGCCGTGGCTGACCCGCAGGTGGTGGCCGTCAAAACCCTGGCCGATACCCCACTCTACGGCCGCGTCCGCGCCTTCTCTCTTGACCACGGGTTGGAGTTGGAAACTCCCGGTGCCGCCGCGCCCGTGACCCTGCCGGCCGATGAGGTTGTCCAAATCCTCGTCAATGCCGTGCAGACGCCGGTGCCCTCCCGGCAGCGCGGGGCGACGCCGCCGGAATACACAACGGTGGAACTGCAGTTGCTCGGGGGCGACAGGCTTTGGGGTAAACCCGTGGCGCCGACCGACGATTCCGCAG
>JAZDKM010000317.1:0-20096 GCA_043803085.1 Planctomycetota bacterium | reverse complement strand
GGCTCTCGCGGTCGGTGTAGTGTCGGGCCTGCTGGCCCTGACACACGAGCAAACGCTGGTGCTCGGCCCCGTGCTTCTGGTGTGGCTGATGGCCCCCATTGATCGGGTGGCATGCCCAAGCTCGCCCACGGCGAGCGCGGGCATGATAAACGCCGCGCAACGGAAGCGGATCCCCCTGACGACCCTGCGTTGGCTCATTCCCCCCGGCCTCTTCGTTACCGGCATAGCCCTGGTCCTGGGTTTGGTCGGTTGGCGAAACTACCGCGTCGGTGGCGAGGTCTCCCTCACCACCTTTCAGGCCGGCCCCAACTTCTACATCGGCAACCACCCCGGCGCGACCGGCCGTTACGTCGCCCTGCGCCGCGGGCACGAAGCGCCGCCCTTCGAACGCCAGGACGCCACCACCCTGGCCGAAGCGGCGCTCGGCAGCTCCCTGACCCCGCGCGAAGTCTCCGACTACTGGCTGGGGGCGGCTTGGGACTATATCAAACGCCATCCCGTCGCGTGGGCGAAACTGCTCTTGTACAAGTGGATGCTGGTGTGGAATGCCTACGAGATTCCCGACACCGAAGGTTACACACCGTATGTGCACCTCTCGTGGCTGCTGAGCGTCTGCGGTGGGATCAATCACTTCGGGGTGCTCTGCCCCTTGGCGGCGGTCGGCATCCTGGCGACGGCCCGTCGCTGGCGCGACCTCTGGTTACTCTATGCGCTGCTCGCAGCGCTGGCAGGCGGGGTGGCGGTCTTTTATGTACTCGGGCGCTATCGGGTTCCTCTAGTACCGGTGCTGGCGGTTTTCGCCGGTGCCGGGCTGTGCGAGATTCGCCGCGTGCTGCGAGCGTTGGGCACGCGGCAACCTGCCGCCGCCGGCGAGCGCCCGCGGCGCCCCTGGGCAGTGGCCTTGGTCGCGGCCGCCGTGGCCGTGGCCACGAACCTGCCGCTCAATCCCGAACGGCAACTTGACGGGATGGCCTACGCGAATCTCGGCGCGGTCCTGGGGCAGCAGCAACGGTATGAGGCCGCCGCCTACTTTCTCGAACAGGCCGTGGAGCGCGTGCCCGCCTCGGTCGAGACGCACTACAATCTGGGCATGGCGTACCTTTTCCAAGGGCAGCCGGAGCGGGCCCTGGCGCATTTTCAACGTGCCCAGGAGCTCGATCCCGAGTTGCTGGAGGTGGATTATCAGATGGGCGTCCTCTACGAGAACCTTGGGCAGCGCGAGGTGGCCGTCCGGCATTACCAGCGCGCCTTGGAGATCGATCCCCACGACGAGCAAGCCCGCCAAGCCTTGCAGCGCTTGCGGTAGGTCGGGCTCCGCCCGACAGTAGGGTCCGCGCTCGCGGACCATGCCAGCTATGGACTCGCTTCTCCGTGTAATTCACGACCACGCCCACGACGGCCCGACCAACATGGCCCGTGATGAGGCGTTACTTACCCTGGTCGGCACAGGCCGGTCCGTGCCCACATTGCGCACATACCTGTGGTCCCCGCCGACGATTTCACTCGGCTATTTCCAGGAGTACGCTGACTACGAGAGGCTGAAGCCGCCCGCCGGTGCGCTGCCGGTCGTCCGTCGACAGACCGGCGGCGGGGCGATCCTCCACGACCGCGAGCTGACCTACTCCCTCACCCTTCCCCTGAACCACCCCCTGCTCGCCGCCGGCCCCAACACGCTCTACCAAATCGCGCATGACGCGCTGATGACGTGCCTCAGCGAACGCGGCATCGAAACCCGTTTCAGTGCCGCCACGGACGGTTCCGGACCGGCCAAGGGTCCGTTCTTTTGTTTCGCCCGGCGGCACCGGTTTGACGTGCTTCTCGGCGGGGACAAGGTGGCCGGTAGTGCGCAACGACGGACCGGCCAAGCCGTCCTTCAGCACGGATCAATCATCTGTGACGTCCGCTATGCACAACAACCGGCGGCGCACCTCTCCCCCACAGCGGACGTGCAACCGGAGGATTTGCGCGCGCCGTTCGCGGCTGCGCTCGCTCGACGGGCCGGCTTCTGCGCCGCACCGAGTTCTTGGACCGCGGCCGAACTATCCCTGGCCGCGGACTTAATCGCCAAGTACGCCGATCCGGCTTGGACGCGCCGTGCATAGTCGGCCGGGCTCCGCCCGACGCCTTCTTCCGCCGAGCGAAGCCCGCCTTACCATCTTAGGTCCTGCCGAGGTCGGTCGCCCCGGCTATCGTGGGCTAGCCTTTCTGCTTCTTGTAGGTGCCCTTCATCTCCATCTTGGGCATCATGTGCATGGCGTCGACCCATTCCTGCATTTGCCAATCCAGCGTGTTATTGTCCACGACCTTCATGGTGTAACGCCCGTAGCTGGTTGTGCCGTCGAGCCCCACACTCGTGTAAGTCATGCACCAGGTCTTGGCTTCATCGTCATAGGTGGCCGCTCCCTGTTGCGGGTATCCCCAATTATTGAACATCCACCAGAAGTACTTCTTCTGCGTCGGGTGCCAGCTCCAGATGCCCGCCGCGTCAAACTTCTTGTCCCCGCTCTCGGCCGACACCGTACCGTGCAAGCACCGCTCGTCCAGAATCCAGTTCCACTTGGCCTTCCCCTTCCAGTGCTTGTACGTACCTTCGGCGTTGATCACGTCGGCTTCCCAAGTCCAGTCGCCGACGAAGATCTTGAACTTGTCCAGCTCCGCCGCGCGCGCAGGCTGCTTGATCGTCGAGAAGTCGACCTTCGGGCTGGTGCAACCCGACACCCACAACGCCGTCACCAGAACGGCTGCCACTGCCACGGTTCGCATCGTGCGCATAACCATACCTCCATTACTTAATAAGATGACCCAATCCACTCGCCTGGTGGAGGACCGCCTCGCGGCCCCCCACCACACTCTCCCGGTGAGCCGTCCGGAAGCTACCGCTACCTGAATGCGCCTTTTACCACATTCGGGCTGGATTGCAAGCCTTTTCCTCTCCGCCGCTTGACAAACCGCCCTGCGTCACGGATTCATAGCGCTGGGCGGGGTGGCATGGTTACCCGTAATCCACCCGTGGCGCCGGGTGCCAAGCGCCCGGGTGGCATGGCTACCCACCATCCGCCCGCGGCGGACGCCCGGGTGGCATGGCTGACCGCCCTTGACATGTCACGGGGTTCCCATGACCTGTCAAGGGCGGGCAGCCATGTCCCGGACCACCGATCTCAGGAGCGTCATTCTCGTGGCCGGCTTTCCAAGCGATTCGATTGTTCTGACCGGGTGCGGATGGGTCACGCCCTTCGCCGCCGGCTCCATCGCTACGGTCCTTACCGCCGCTCCCGAGGCCGCCGGTCGCGGGCCCTCCGCGGAGGATCGCTACTGGGCCGTCCCAGACAGTCGCCTGGCCGACCGTCCCCACCTCTCCAAGGAACTCACCGGTAACAAGGGCGCGTGGATGACCGCGGTGGCCTTTGAGCACGCCCGCCGCGAGGCCGGGCTCCAGCCCAATTCCGTCGCGCCGGAACGTATCGGTCTGGCGTTGGGCTGCGCCCTCGCCGGGCAGCTCGGGATGATTGAGTTCGCCAACGAAGTCCGCCAGCAGACGGCCCGCTTCGTCAGCCCGATCCACTTCCCGCAAACGGTGGGCAATTACGTGGCCGGGGCCTTGGCCCGCGCTTACAACCTGCGCGGTCCTAACGTCACCCTCTCCAGCGGCGTGGCTTCCGGCCTGGACGCGCTCATCGAGGGGTGCCGGCTGCTCCGCGCCGGGGAAGCCGACGTGGTCTTTGCCGGCGGGACCGACTGTATGTCGGACGCCCTCGCGCTCGGCCTGGCTGAGCCTGGTCCCGACGCGCCGCGCCTCAGCGAGGGCGCCTGCCTATTCGTGCTCGAACGGGCGGAGCACGCTGACCGGCGCGGCGTCGCCCCGCTCGCCGCCGTGACCGGCGCCTGCCAATCGGCCCCCCGGGAAAGAGTGGACATTCCTGTTTCCTCTGGCCGCGTCGCGGGCGCGCCCGCCAACGGGCCCAGCCAGAAAATCGGAATGTCCCCTTTTTCCCCTGAAACCGGTGACCGCCTCGTCTCCGTCGCCGGCCGGACAAACCTGGGGGACGCGATTCCGCAGGCGGAAAACCTGAAAATCCCCTTCCCCTTCATTTGGATCGAGCACTGGGTCGGCCAGTGCTTCGCGGCTCTGGGAGCGGCGGCCGCCGCCGCCGCCTTGGGCGCCGCCGCCGGCCTGGAAGTCCCGCTGCTCGATACCGCTGCCTCAATCGACGCCGCCCGCCGGCCGCCTCCGTCTTCCGCCGGGGGGGCTGCCTCGGTGTCCCTCGGGCGCATCGCCCTTCCGTCCCCGCCCGCCCCCATCAACATCACCGTCCTCGCCGACGCCGATGGTGCCCATCTTACGACGCTCGAACTCACCGTGCCGCCCACCCGGTAGGCGTAGGCAGGCGTAGGGCAGGTGGACTCCGCCCGCGGCGGACGAAACCTGCCGTAATCGTCGGCTCCTTTGTGACGCAGCAACCTGTGGGGTGCCTGCCCGCGCACCAACCACCCCCTGGTCCGCGAGCGCGGACCCTACTGTCACACCCTGCGAAAAACCGATGCGGCGTCGTGGCCGGTGAAGCCGGTAGAGAGCTTGAGCACGGTCTCGACCGGCCGGCGGGTCTGCGTCGTAACCAAGGGCACGGCCAGGGTGGCGTGGTCACGGCGGGTGTGCAGCGTAGCCGGCACGCATTGGTGCTTCATCGCCAGCAAGGCGCAAATCGTCTCGATGAGGCTGCTGGCGGCCAACAGGTGCCCGACATAGGGTTTGAACACCGTAGCTACTGCATGCTCGCACGCCCCACCGAGCGCCTGGGCCAGGCACGCGGCCTCGTACCCGTCGGACAACGCCGTGCTCGCCCCGTGCGGCACGACTAGGTCCACGTCACGCGGGGCGAGCCGGGCCGCTTTCAGTGCCCCAGCGATTACGGTGCTTAACCGGCCGGCCCGCACGTCGGGGGTGGTTTGCTTGGCGGCTTGATGGGCGAACGCCCCACCCAGATACGCCGCGTACGGCGTGGCCCCGCGCTTGGCCGCGTGGGCGGCCGACTCCAGCACCAGCGCCGCCGCCCCCTCGCCCACGTAGAACCCCGACGGCTCGTCGTCGAACGGACGCATCCGCGCCTCGCGGGCATACAGGTCCAACCGCCGGAACCACTCCAGCCGCACGGCAGTATCGAAGGCCTCTCCGCCGACGACCACCATGACGTCGGCCTGGCCCGTGCGGATGCGCTGTGCGGCGACTTCCAGAGCGAACGCTCCCGAGGAACAAGCGTTGTGCACGCTGGTCGAGAACCCGTGAAAGCCGAGGGCCTTGCCCATCACGTGAACGTAGAGGAACGCTTGTGAACTGTAGAAGTACGGGGCCAGCATATCGTACACCGGCGGTGGGCCGTCCGTCGGCGGGGGACCGGCGAGCAGCTCCAGCAAACGGCTGACCGTCCGCTCCAGGCCGGGGGCCTCGAAGGCCTGTATCGCGCCGAGGTTGTTGGCCTCGCGGTCATAGCGCAGCCCGGCGTCGGTCATCGCCGATTCCACCGCGAGCAGGGCGTAGGCCATGTCGCGATAGGACGGGCAGTCCTGCTCCGCCAGGGTCTTTAGATGGGGTTCCAGGCCCGGGACGTCCGCCGCAGGCGGCATGGCCGCCATGGGCATGTCCACAAGCTGCCCGATGCCGATCCCCAGCTTCCGGGAGGTCACGTTGGAACGCCCCGCGCTCAACGCCGCCCACAAGGCCTCGCAACCTACCCCGACCGCAGTGACCGGCCCCAGACCGGTGACGACCACATCATTGTTCGGCGCGCTCATCATCATTTCCTGGCAAGGTAGTTCGAGGTTCCCAGTTCAAAATTCAAAGTTCCGAACCCAACACCCGAATCGCCGTCCTCGAACTTGAAACTTTGAACTTTGAACTTCGAACTTTGAACTCGAAATTCCCGCGTAGGATATAGAGGTTTTCAGGCGGCCGCCAGCACGATGCTGCTGTTGTATCCGCCGAAGCCCGCGGAATTGTTCAGGGCGTACCGGAACCGGGCCGGCCGCACGCCGCCGCGGAGGGCCTCCAGCGGCCCGCAGGGCAACACCTGTTCGAGGTTCCAGGTGGGGATGAGCGTCTGGCGTTCGAGGCTGAGCACGCAGCAGGCCGCCTCCACCGCCGCCGCTGCGCCCATGGTGTGCCCGGTGAGCGCCTTGATCGAGCTGAACGCCACGCCCTGAGGGAAACACCTCTGCATGACCTTCACCTCGATCGCGTCGTTCTGCGGCGTCCCCGTACCGTGGGCACAGACGTAACCGACGTCCTCGGGCCCCAGCCCGGCTTCGCGCATGGCGCCCTGCGTCGCCCGGGTCAGGCCGTCGCCGTCGGGGTCCGGCCGCGTGGGGTGATAGTCTTCGCACGTCATGCTGCACCCCAACACCCGGGCGCGGACCCGTGCCCCCCGGGCCCGGGCGTGCGACTCCCGTTCGAGCACGAACATGGCCGCCCCCTCGCCGACGAACAACCCGTCGCGCCGTTCGTCAAACGGCCGGCACACCTCCGCCGCCATCACCCGCAGACGCATGAACCCGATGAAGGCCAAGCGGCTGAAGCCGTCCGCGCCCCCGGCCAGGGCCACGTCGCATTGCCCTTCCACGAGCTCATGCCGGGCCGTGGCCATGGCCATGTTCCCGGCCGCACACGCGCCGTAGAGGTCCCGGCATGGGCCGTTCGTTCCCACATCCGCCCGGACGTTGCGGGCAATGCACCCGGGCCGGCCCTCCGCCACGCGACGCATTTGCTCCCGTGCCAGCCACTCGGCCTCCGGGGCGAACAGCCGCTCTTCGATGAAGTCGGTCTCGCCCATCGTGGTGCCGACGGTGACGGCCAGGCGGTCACCCGGGACCTCGGAGGGAGTGAGGCCGGCGGAGGCCAACGCTTGGCGCGAAGCGGCCACGGTCAGTTGCGAAGCCCGCCCCAGCGCTCGGCCTACGTCCACCGGATCGCGCACCTGACAGGCGATTTTGCGTGAGAGTTCCGTGGTGTCCAGGAGGTCCAGCGGCGCCGCGCCGGAGTGCCCGCGGCAGAGTGAATCCCAAACCGCCGCCTCCCCACATCCGATCGGGGAAATGATGCCGAGCCCGGTAATGACGATGTCGTCAGCCATGTCCTTTGTGGGACCGTCCTTCGTGGGACCGGCCTTTGTGGGACCGTCCTTTGTGGGACCGTCCTTCGTGGGACCGGCTTTCCAGCCGGTCAATTAGGGTAGGTCGGGCTTCGCCCGACATCATTGTCCGATGTGGGACCGGCTTTCCAGCCGGTCAGGCGATCCCGGCGCGCCGGGAGAAAGCCGGTCCCACATTCCTGGGCAAGCCCTCACGCTGCCGCCACGCGCTTACGCATCATCTCGAAGATGTCGTTCAGGGTCTTCACCCGCTGCATCACGTTCTCGGGCAACTCCTGCCGGATGATCGACTCGATGGTCGAGATCATGTGTACCGCATCGAGTGAATCGATCCCCACCTCGGCGAGCGGCTTGTCCAACTCGAGCTTCTCCACGGGAACGCGGATGGCTTCGGACACCCACTCTAGGATTTCACCTCTGGCCGCCTCGAAATTGATCATTCTTCCGTCTCCTCCGTTATCTGGCCGTCAGTTCAGGTAGGTCGGGCTTCGCCCGACATCACGCCTGAGCGGCTCCGACGCCGACTTCAACCCGGCAAGCGGAAACACGATGTGGCCCGCCATCCACTGGGCCACGCGGCGGCGCCAGTTCCGATAGGCATCCGGTCCGCGTTCTGCCCGCACTTGTAATTCGATCCGGTCGCACTCCCGCACGCTGGCGAACACCGCCTCGCGAACCTGGGGGTCCAAACGGCCCATGTCTCGCTCGAACTGCTCCACGTCGTTGATCGAGCGGGCCTTGAGCCCGAAGCACATCCCCACATGGAAATCCTCGTGCCATTCTGCCGGCAGTTCCTTACCCAACTCCAAGGCGACTTCCAACTGATCGGGGTTTACGAATACCGCCGCCAACCCCAACCCGCCCGCTGCGTCGCGGGCGTATCCGCCCAACGCGCCCATGCGCTCGAGCAGGACGTCGTGGTCGCCCATAAACAGGAACCAGAACGCCCGGCCAAGCCCCTGGTAGGCCACGTTTCTGGCATAGCCCTCGAGGACCTCGAACCTCCGTACGATGCCCGGATTCTTCAGGTAATCGAAGAACCCGTGCTTAAACCCATACCCGTCATAGCACAAATACCCGTGTAGAGGATCAAGACCCTCGATGATATTGGCCAGCCGTCGCGGATCATGATGACGCATCGCCGACCAAAACCCCAGCCCGACATAGTACAAGTAGCGCATTTCCGGGCGCGGTCTGACAACCCAGGCCTCGAATTCCTCCGGCCGGTAGCGAAAGAGCCGCCGTGGCGTGTAGCCCATGGCCGCCCCTTCGTGGGCAAAGGGGCGATAAAACACCGGCAGGCCGGCACAGTAGCGCTGCCACCCCGACCAAGTGGGACGGCTGATCATGGCGTTGAAACCGCCCGCGAAGCTGCTAAGAATGCCTTGGACTCGCTCTCGATCCGCCGGCCCAACCGTCAGCCCGAGTTGTTCAATATTCATCCGGGCCGACCGGATCCGTAGCGGCAGAAAAGCCCACCGCCACCAGCCGGTGGCCAGAAGCGGAATTGCCAGGAGCGCAACCGGCACTGCGATGGTAACAGCCCGCACGGCAAGCCCTCCGGGCGAAACGGCAAATCGGACACTCCGGTGCGGCCCTTCACCGAATCTGCACCATTCTAACGCTCCGCGCTCCGATTTCAAAGGATTCCTCCGATCACGCGCCATGTTCTCTTACCAGGGACTCCGCGCGCCTATGGGAACGGCCGTCCAGCCCCTTGTGGAACCGGCTTTGTGGGACCGGCTTTGTGGGACCGGCTTTGTGGGACCGGCTTTGTGGGACCGGCTTTCCAGCCGGTCTTTAGTCCACACGCCGGAGTCTGTCCCATTCGGAGCGAAAGCGCTATACGCGTACACGTAGAATTTCCAAACGAACCCATTTTCAAGTTTCACTTTAAGTCGCGGTAGGGGATGGATTGCCTAAGAGACGCGAATTTACCAAACGAACCCATTTTGTCCGGTTCTGACACAATGCTATGCGAAGCGCAATATACTATAATTACATGAGTTACGTATAAGAACCACCTGCCGATGGCCGGTCGCCCCAACACCGAACGAACCCATTTTCGACGTTTCGACGTTTCGACGTTTCGACGTTTCGACGTTTCGACGTTTCGACGTTTCGACGTTTCGACGTTTCGACGTTTCGACGTTTCGACGTTTCATTATGATGGCAACCCATGACGGAGAAAGCCTATGAAGTCGCCGACGCGATCGCTGAGCCCGGAGGCATGGCGCTGGATCCCGGCCGACCTATCGCTCGGCGGGCCGTTCTCCTCGCCGTCGGCTGCGGGTCCGTCTATGTCCTGATTGCCGGGGGCTTTCGCTTCGACTTCAAACAGACCGAGTACGCCCATCATCTGCTGATGACAGACGCGATGCTGCACGGGCAACTGCACATTCGTGAAGAGATGTTGCGGCCCATCATCGAGCGCGGCCGGCGTGAGGCGGAGGCCGACCTGGAGCGATACCAACGCGAGACCGGCGAAATCCTGCCGCCCGAGCAAGCCGAGGCCGGCATCGAGAGCTGGATCATGCACCGCACCTTGCACGACTGGGCGCGGGTGGACGGCAAAGTCTACGGCTATTGGGCGCCGCTCGCCCCGATCCTGATGATCCCGTTCGTGGCCGTCTTTGGGATCGGCGTGAGCGATATGTTGCTCAACGCCTTGTTCGGCGGGTTGAACGTGGGATTGTTCTATTGGCTCTTGCGGCGGGTGGATCGTGCCGGTCTGCTGCCGATGAACGAAACATGCCGTCTGGGGCTGACGGTGCTGCTCGCGTTCGGGACGGTGCACTTTTACCTTTCCTGCTGCGGTCGCGTGTGGTTCGCCGCGCAGGTGATCACCCTCACGGCGGTCCTGGCGGCGCTGATCACCACCTGTGCCTCGGCGGGGTCCCCCCGCCGCTACCTGGGGAGCGGCATCTTTTTCGGGCTGGCCATTCTGGGACGCAACGTCGTCGGATTGATCGGGTTGTTTTTTCTCGTCCTGATCTGGATGCAGACCCGCGTAGGACCGGGCCGGCGGATGCGGCGTTTCACGGAGGCCGCCGGGTGGTTTTGTGCCCCGGTCCTGCTCGCCGTCGTCCTCCAGGGGGTGTACAACCACGCGCGCTTCGGTAACGTTTTCGACAGCGGCCTGTCCCACCAGATGCGCACCCACGGCGACCTGCGTTTCCGCGAGGATTTGGAGCGATACGGGCCGTTCAGCCTCCATTATCTCCCGAGGAACCTTCGGCACTACTTCCTGAGCCTGAGCATGCCCCGTCTGCCGGACGGGCGCCTGGGCTTCGATCCAGATGGAAACAGCATGTTTCTCGTCACTCCGCCGCTCCTCTACGCGTTGTCGGCCTGGCGGCGAAGGACCCGGTTTACGCTCGCACTGGTCTGCGGAGTGGGGCCGCTCCTGGCGGCATTGCTGCTCTATCTGGCCACGGGATACTATCAGTTCGGGAACCGCTATCTGTTGGAGATGCTGCCGCTGCTGCTCATGCTCGTGGCGGGCGGGATGGGTGGCCGACTCAGCCGCGTCGGCGCTCTGCTCATCGTGCTGGCGATCGGAGTGAATCTTGCCGGCACCTACTGGTACTACGAGGGGTAATGCGCACCGCTCCCTGCGAGGGTGTCTTTCCTGCGGCCAAGGGCAACGCATGATCGACGGACCCAACCAAGTCGGCGACACGACGGTTGAGCCCGCGGGCCTGATGCCGGCGGCCGGCCGGCCGATCGCCCTGCGGGCCGTTCTGCTCGCCGTCGGCTGCGGGTCCGTCTATGTGCTGGTCGCCGGGGGCTTTCGCTTCGAGTTCCCCCAGACCAAGTTCGCCCATCACATTCTGATGGCGGACGCGATGCTGCACGGGCAACTGCACATCCGTGAAGAAGTACTCCGGCCCATCATCGACCGCGGCCGGCGTGAGGCGGAGGCCGACCTGGAACGATACCAGCGCGAGACCGGCGAGATCCTCCCGCCGGAGCAGGCGGAGGCGGAGATTCGGAGCTGGATCATTCACCGGACGCTGAACGATTGGGCCTTGGTGGACGGCAGGGTCTACGGATACTGGGCGCCGCTCACCCCGGTCCTGATGATGCCGTTCGTCGCGGTCTTCGGCGCCGGCGTGAGCGACCGGTTGCTCGACGCCCTCATCGGCGGGCTGAACATCGGGCTGTTCTACTGGCTGCTGCGGCGCATCGACCGCGTCGGCCTGTACCGCATGACGGAGGCCTGCTGTCTGGGGCTCACCTTGCTGTTGGCCTTCGGAACCGTGCATTTTTACCTTTCCTCCTGTGGCCGAGTGTGGTTCGCGGCGCAGGTGGTCACGCTGACGGCCATCCTGGCGGCGCTGATCGCCGCGTGTACGCCGGACACTCGGCCCCGGGATTACTTGAGCAGCGGAATCTTTTTCGGTCTGGCGATTCTTGGGCGGAACGTGGTCGGGTTGATGGGGCTGTTCTTCCTCGTCCTGATCTGGCAGCGGTCGAGGGAAGGGGTGGGGGCCCGCGTCCGGTGGTTTGCCCGGGCCGGGGTGTGGTTTGGTGTGCCGGTGGTGCTGGCCGGCGTCGTCCAGGGCGCCTACAACTACGGCCGATTCGGCGACGTCTTCGACAGCGGTCAGGCGGCCTTGCTCCGCACGCACGGCGACCCCCGGTTCCGGGAGGATTACGAGCGTTACGGGCAGTTCAGCCCTCACTTTCTTTCGCGGAATTTCAAGTATTATATGTGGAACCTTAACGTCCCGAGGTTTGCCGACGGGCGCCGGGGGTTTGACCCGGACGGCAACAGTATGTTCCTGGTGACGCCGCCGCTGGGGTACGCGCTGCTGGCGTGGAGAGGGCGGTCGCGGTTAATGCCGGCCCTGGTCGCCGGGGCCGTACCCATGCTCGTCGGGCTCCTGCTGTTCCGGGCGACGGGGTACTACCAGTTCGGCAATCGCTACTTGCTGGAGATGCTGCCGCTCTTGCTCTTGCTGGTGGCCGGCGGAATGCGCGGCCGGCTCAGTCACGTCGGCCACCTCCTGATCATGCTGGCGATCGCGGTCAACCTCTACGGCACCTACCGGTACTGCGCGGACCAATTCGGGGCGTTCCCTTGACACGAGGCGTGTCAAGGGATGGAGCACTAGGCCGCTCGCGCTAGCCGTGCTTGCTGAAGTACTCCTTGGAGCCCGTCGGGCTGGCTTTCATGGTCTCCGCGCCGGGGGTCCAGTTGGCCGGGCAAACCTCGCCGTGCTCGGCCACAAACTGATAGGCCTGGACCAACCGCAAGACCTCATCGACGTTGCGGCCCACGCCCAGGTTGTTGACCGTGTAGCTCTGGAGGATGCCTTTCTCGTCGATGATGAACACGCCGCGGGACGCCACGCCGCCTTCGAGGAGCACGCCATAGTCCATGGCGACCTGCTTGGTGATGTCGGCCAGCAGAGGGTATTTGATCTCGCCCAGTCCGCCGTCTTTGCGCGGCGTGTTCTTCCAGGCCAGATGCGTGAACTGGGAATCGACCGAGACGCCGATCACGTTGGCCCCGACCTTCTCGAACTCACCGATCCGGTCGCTGAAGGCGATGATCTCCGTAGGACACACGAAGGTGAAATCGAGCGGATAAAAGAAGAGCACGGTATATTTGCCGGTGATGGTCTTATCGCCCACTTTCAGCTTGCCGTTTCTGTATTCGAGGGGGACGAACTCGTTGCCCACCACCGCCTGACCGGAAAACGCCGGTGCGGGTTCGCCCACTTGTAGGATCGGTAGAATCTCCTCATGCACGTCGCTCATCGTGTTTTACTCCTTGCTTGAATCCCGAACCTGGTCGTGACGGTCACCCAGGGTTGCAGGGAGCTTATGGCGCGAGGGCACGGTTCGTCAACTCACGGACCTGCCGGGCCGATGGATCGACGCTGGGCAGCCGCGCAAGCCGATCGGGGAGATCATCCTGGACCCGGCTCCCGGAACATACGTGCCTGGCAGGCGTTCCGTCGCCATGGGCGACTGGGTCTTCGTCCCGTAGGGACGGAATAAGAATAGCCCGGTGATTCACCGCATTTCCCACCACGACTGGGAATTGGACCTCTGTCTGCTTATTTCGCCCTTTCAGGGCTCGCGTGCTTGGAGCGCCTTCAGACCCAGGGCGTTGCCCTGGGCTTTCATAGCGTGCCCTTTCAGGGCATACCAGCACGGCGGCGCGCTTTGGTAAGACATGCGGGCGAGCCGGCTTGGCTCGGCGTGGCTTGCCACAGTTCCTTGCCAGACCTCGCTGACCGTAAGCCCTCGCGCGAGTTACCGGCATCGCACCTGAGTGGCGAAGTTCCCAGCGCTTGCCAAATCGAGTGCGGCCCCTACAATCCGGTCTATTCCCGGCTTGTGAGCCGCAAGGCAACGATGGCAGCGTAGGAAATCGGCATGAAAATCCTGGTTCCCGTGAAACCGGTCGCGGACCCCAATACCAAGGCCTCCACCTGGTTGGCAGCCCAGAACGGCCGGACCGAGGGGGTCACCTTCGTGATTAACTATTTCGACCTGATCGCCCTCGAGGAGGCCCTGCGCATCCGCGAGAAGGTCCAGGGCGAGGTGGTGCTGGTCTCCATCTGCAAGCCGGAGATGCTCACGCAGGTCCGGTCCGCCATCGCCATGGGGGCGAACCGGTGCACCGTCCTCGAGCCGGACGGGCCGAAGTCCTGGTTCCAGGTGGCGGCGGCGCTGAAGAAGGTGGTGGAGAAGGAGCAGCCGAACCTGGTGCTGATGGGCAAACAGGCCACCGATGACGATGCCTCGCAAGTGGGGCCGATCCTCGCGGAGATGCTCGACTGGCCCCAGGCGACGTATGTGTCGAAGATCACGCTGGCCGCGGACCAGACCAAGGCGACCGTGGCGCGGGAGGTAGACGAGGGGATCGAGGTGCTGGAGGTGGACCTGCCGGCCGTCATCACCACCGACCTGCGGCTGAACGAACCGCGCTACGCCACGCTGCCCAATCTGATCAAGGCCAAGAAAGTTCCCATAGATCAGCGCGTGTGGGCCGACTGGGGGATCGCCGCCGAAACGCTGGTCCGGGTGGAAGGTCATGAGTTGGCGGGCGGGCGCGGCGGCGGAGTGAAGATGGTGCCGGATGCCACGGCGCTGGTCGCGTTGCTTCGAGAACAGAAGGTGGTCGGGTAGGTCGGGTTTTGCCCGACCTACCGGTTCGGTACGGTCCGCGAGCGCGGACCCTACTGTTGGTAGCGGCCGGCGTCTCGCCGGCCGAAGAACGGACGGCCTGCGGGGACGCAGGCCGCTACGATGCCGGACCCTACTTTTGGAAGGTCGAAGCCTTGAACACGTTAGTCGTAGCAGAGATGCAAGCGGGACGGCTTCGCGGCACGAGCCTGTCAGCCGTGCGCTTCGCCCAGGAGGTGGCCGAGAAGACGGGCGGCCAGTGGTCAGCCGTCGTGATCGGGCAACAGAATGTCTCCGAGGCGGCGGAGCGTTTGGCCTCGTTCGGCCCGGCACGGTTATACACGGTGGCGGGGGCGGGGTTCGCCCATTACCTGGCAGGGCCGTATGCGGCGGTCGTGGCCGAAGTTGTAAGACAATGCGGCTTCCAGGTCGTCGCTGCGGCGGCGACGACGACCGGCCGGGACCTCATGCCGCGGCTCTCCGGCCGATTGGGTGCCGGGATGGTGACCGGCGTCAGCGCTTGGCAGCTCAAGGACGGCGTGATCTCGTACAAGCGGAAGGTGTTCTCGGGCGGCGTGCTGGCCACGGTCACGCTTTCGACACCGATTCACGTCCTGACCATCGATGCGACCGAATTCGGGGACCCGCACCCCGGCCCCAAGGCGGAAATCGTGGCCTTCGACCCGGGCGATCTGGGACCATCGTACCGGGCGCGCTTTGTGGAGCTGCAGGCGCAGCCAACCACCCGGCCGGACCTCACCGAGGCGGAGGTGGTGGTCGGCTTCGGACGAGGCGTCAAGGACCCCGCCAACATCGCCAACGTGGAGAAACTGGCTGACCTGCTGAGCGCGGCCGTAGGTGGAACGCGGGCCGTCGTGGACGCCGGCTGGATGCCCAACGACCTGCAGATCGGCCAGACTGGAAAGCAGATCGCTCCGAAGTTGTATTTTGCCCTGGGTCTGTCCGGCTCCATCCAGCATGTCGCCGGCATCCGCGGGGCGAAGAAGATCGTGGCCATCAACAAGGATGCGGAGGCGCCGATCTTCGAGGTAGCGGATATCGGTCTGGTGGCGGACATGCAGGTGGCCGTGCCGGAAATCGTCAAAATGTTGGGCGAGTAGCTGATCGAATACACGGCATGGACCGGGCCATCACACGCCGCCAATGGCTTCGAGAGGCCGCAGTGTCCGTCACCGCTGCTTCGCTGTTGGGAGGCGGGTGCGGCAGTGTGACGGAAGGCGTACCGTTACCCAACGAGGCGACCGAACCGCCCGGGGACGACTACGTGTTGGTCGCGCGGCTGGCGCACATCTGCGATGCGCACATCATCGATGAAGAATCGCCGGCGCGTTTGCCGTTTGCCAAAGGCTTTACACCGGCGGCGTGGCGGGGGTACGAACGCTATTCGGCACAACTGCTGGACGGCATCATCCGGGCGATCAACCGGTACCACGAACAGAAGGACCCTATCCATTTCGTCGTCCATGCCGGCGACGCCGTGGACAACCGGCAGAGCAACGAATTGCGGTGGTTCCTCGAAGTGCTCGACGGCACGGGGGTCAATCCCTCGAGCGGGCCCGACGATCGGGCCCCGGACCGGCGCGGCCCAGCGCACCTGGACGCTTACATTCCCTTCCAAGCCCGAGGCTTGTACCGCCAGGACGTGCATGGCGACAAACCCTCCATCCCGTGGTATGCCCTGGCCGGGAACCATGACACCTTCGCGCTGGGCACTTTCCCGATTGTTCCGAGCCTGTTCGGCTGCCTGCACACGCCGCTGCCGTTGCCGAACCGAATCGGGCTCTTTCTGCCGACCGCTCTGGACCCGGCGTCCGGCCTGGCGTATTCGCCGATCAGCCCCGCGCACCCGGGTCTGCCACTGGCGCCGAGCTTTCCGACCCAGATCACGCCAAACCCGGAACGACGGTACTTCACGCGGCAGGAGTTTGTGGCGGCCCACTTCGAGACGGTGACCGACCCCGCGGGTCACGGTTTTGAGGACGCGGGTTCAGAGAAAACTTGGTACAGTGTTTCCCCGTTACCGGGGCTGCGCCTGGTGGCCCTCGATTCATGCCGGCCGGCGCTGGCATTTCCGGCCGGCAGGTACTCGGAGGGATCGATCGACGCCGAGCAGATGGCCTTCCTGAACCGTGAACTTGGCGCGGCGCAGGACCGGGGTGAGCTGGTCATCGTACTCACCCATCATACGAGCGCCGTCCTCAAGTGGTCGTATGGGTCTGCGGTCACGGCCGAGGAGTTCAGGGCCACGCTGAACAAGTATCCGTGTGTAGTAGCCCATCTGGTCGGGCATAGGCATCGGCACCGCGTATGGAGCCACGAGGGGTACATCGAGTTTGAGACGGCCTCCACTCTGGACTACCCGCAGGAAGGGCGCATCATCGAGATCTGGAAAAGTCCCGGCGATATCCAATTGCGCTACTGGGTGTTTTCGCATTTGCCGGAAGCTGCGGAGTTGGAACAGGGTGGCCCGTCTGACCTTGCCGATGATCCCTTGCTGGAGATGCGGCTGATCGCCTTTGAACTGGCCGCTGAAGACCCGGTCGTGCCCGGGCTCGTGCCGGCGGAGGAGGTGATCGAGGACATCGTCGGCCCGATCCGGGACGCGCTCACCGGAATTACCGGGGAGATCGCCGACCTGGGCCCCGAGATCACGGACCTGGGTACCGGGATCACCACCCTCGGAGGACAGATCACCGACACCGCTAGCGACGTGGCGGATGAGCTGCTCAAGGCGGACGCGGCGGTGCGGGTGCGCGCGGCCATGGCCGGCTCGCTGAACGATCGCACCGGGGTGATTCATTTGCCGAGAAAATAGCCATCCTCCCTATACAGAATGGTTCACCGCAGAGAAGAAATGGAGAATGGAGAATGGAGAATAGAGAATGAAGAACAGAGTACCGAGCGCCGCCGTGCCTCTTCTGATTCTCCATTCTCCATTCCTTGTTCCCTCTGCGGTCTCCGCGATCTGGGCGCTATGAATGATCCGCTCTATGCGCACGCGGCGATGACGGTTTGCGTCCACGTCTCGCCGTCTTCCAGGGCCGTCAGCACGGGGCCGGCGAAGCCCTCGCGCTGGAGTGCGGCGAGGGTGGCGTCCAGGTTGACGTCGCACACCCGCACGCGCGCGACACGGCGGGCAAAGGAGAGCACGGCGTCGTAAGGATTGACTGCCGCGGACTGGAACTCGGCCATGTCCAAATCGAGTGTCACCGGCGTGTCGCGGACCTCGTGAAACAGCCGGTGCAGGTCGTCGAGTTGTTCGATGCCCGTGTCATGCATATTGCGTATCGACAGGAGAACACCGCTCAGACCGACGAGGCGGTTCCTCATTCCGGCCGCGGGAGAGTCGAGGGCTTCGGCTTCAGCATCTCCCACGGTTGAGGTCGTGTGCGTGCTCAGCGTATGGCCTGGGCGGTCTCCGTCAGCCCCGTCAGGGGCGTCAGAGAGTAGCCCAGGGCGCCAGCCCTGGGAAAGCGTGGCCTCGGATTTCTCCAGCCCCGGAGGGGCGGCAGAAGCTCCGCCAGGCGGTGTCGCTTCTTTCGCCCCTCCGGGGCTCGACCCATCAAGAGGGACGTTGACCCAGGGCAAGCGCCCTGGGCTACCCTCTTTCGTCCCTTCGGGACCTACGAGCGGGGCGTTCAACACGTGGGAAGCTGTCGATGCCCCAGTTACCGGTGCCCCGGAGAGGCGCTTGAGGGCATCGACCACGTAGGCGAAGTTGGCTGGAGTACGCGGCCCGGCGGTAAGTGTGATATGCCGAATGCCTAGTCGTGCGGCGGTTCGCATCTGCACATAGAGGTCGTCGCTCTGCTTATAGAACGTGTCGTCATCCAGAGCCTGGAGTGCGGTCGCGTCGATCCCAACCGGCTTCAAGTTGTTTTCCCTTAAGCGTTCGAGGATGGCGTCAAGCCCCGCGTGGGTCGCAACTACCGTGTGCATGAGTTGTTCCCAAGCCAACTGCACATACGACAATCCCGCCTTGCCGGCGAACTGCAACAAATCATCGAGCGGCGTCAGCGGTTCTCTGGTATAGGCGGCCACGGTCAACAAAGCATCTCCTCCTCTAAGGTAGCTACGTCAGCAGGTTACCCCTTGCGACAGCGAGGACACAAGACCGCATACCGAGAGTGGAGAATCGAGCATCTGTACGCTCTTCTTGCTTCATTCTCCATTCTCAATTCTCCATTCCTCTTCGTGCCTTTTTGTTCTGGTGGCCGGTTTGCTCTTGCTGCTCGGGCGGCAGGTACAGGACCATCGGCTTGTTGGCCCAACTGATGGGCGAGTAAGGCCGCCCGCCCGTGCCTTCTGCCGGAATGCACCCGCTCATCGCGGCGTGGCGATCCGCCGCCGGGTTCGTGTCCGCCGGCATGACCAGCGCGCCTCGCGGATCGGCCGTATAAGCCTCCAGCGACGGATAGCGCAGCAGCCTGATCCGGGAGAAGTTCATCGGCGGCAGTCCGTACGGGGCAGGGTCCGCCAGCACACAGACGACAGGCCGCCCATCGGCGGCATCCCGCGTGGCAGAACGCTCGAAGACGGGGCCGAACTGCGCGCGCGTATTGTCCGGCCTCGCGTCCTTGTGAAAATTGTAGAGATACCCCCAACCACGGTAACCCGTCGTCAGGACGATCAGCGCGGCGGCGATGACCCAAGGGGCGACCCTGCGCTCTTGGCGCCATGGGCCGCCCAACGCGCACGCGGTAGCAATGGCGAGGGCCGTGTTGGGAAACACCCCGAAGCGAGCGTACTCGGCCGGCTTGCCCGCCCCGAGCAAGACAAACTGCACAAAGATCAGGCCGGCAGGGATCACGAGGGGCAGCGTTTCCCAGCGTCGCCGGTAAATGGCGATGGATAGGCCGATGACACCGATGACCACGACGGGAAGAGTCGCACCTTCCACGGTCAACTCCAGAACGCGCACCAACCCTTCGCCCGCGCGGCCGATCTCGTACATGGCCGTCGAGTTGCTCAGATTGCTCCGCAACACGGCGCGATTACAGAGTGCGTTGATGGCGACGTAAGGGTTGGTTGCGAAATAGACGAGAAGTGCGATCCCGATGCCGGCGAGGGCACGGCCCCAGAAGGCTCGAGTTCTAAGAGGCTGTAACCATAAAAACCAGTGAGACAGGCTTTCCATCCTGTCTGACCGGCTGGAAAGCCGGTCCCACATCCCATAGGAGCCCGTGGCAAAAGGGGACTGGCTCCGAGCTCGGCAGCGTTCTTGACCTCGAAAACCCGCCGCCGCGAGGTGCCTGTCCCCTTTTGCCACGGGCGGATAGGCGCCGCGCATCCATTCAGCCAGCGGAATGAGAACGAAGATGGGCAAGCAGGCCAGGACCATGCCGAACGCGGCCCCGCAGGTGAGGCACAGGCCCGCCCAGTCGCGCCGCCGACCGCCGGCGGCGTAGCGCTGCGCCCACCACACCGCGGCCAGCATGAGCACGGCCCCCGGCAGGTGCGGTTTGGCTTCGTGCGTCATGCACACGACCACCGGCATCAGCGTAAAGAGCAGGGCGGCCAGCACGCCGGCCGGACGTCCGCTCCAACGCGAGGTGATGGCGTAAACCAGCACCACCCCCAGAAGACCCCACAACGCGACGTACATGCGTGCCGCGACGTAGAACTTCCCGAATTCGTCCGGGTGGTCAAGGTAATAAACCAAGTCGGACTTGACCTCGATCAGCCCGGTCACCCCGCCGAGGGCGATCGCCGCCCCCACCGGGTAGATGAACAGTCCCCCATATTGGTAAAGCTGAGGGTCGAGGTGCAGTTCGCCGGGCCGCATGCTTG
>JAZDKM010000316.1:0-11218 GCA_043803085.1 Planctomycetota bacterium | reverse complement strand
TGTCGTGGGAGGACGGCTCGTTACGTCCTCTTTCGTGCTCGCGGAAACTGTTCGCCGGCTTGTCAAGTCGAAACCCAACCAGTTCATCGGGCCGGCTGGCCAGCAGGGGTGCGAGTTGGCTGTTCACTTCCTTCGTCGCTGGCTAGCAGAACGCGACGTATCGGTCCTTTACGTACCTGAAAAAGTGTTCGGTGCGGCCCGGGCGGAATTCGAACTGAAGAGAGCTGTCGGCTGCGACCTGACCGACGTGATCTCGTACTTGATCGTCGTCGGCCTCGAACAGAGTCGTATTGTCTCGCGGGATGGTCACTTTCGAAGTCTGGGCTTGACCTGCCTTCCATAGAGCGGGTTCGGCCAATCGGCCCGTCAAGCTGAGCAGGGCGTGGGCGTCCTCGCCACCCGGACCATAGTCCCCCCGTGCTGAAACGAAAAGCCCTTCTCGTCTCCTGCATGACATGCTGGAAGTCATCGGCGACCCGAAGCGTCAGGCGCAGCACGCCCGCTGTCAGTGGCGCGCGCTTCCGGCGCCATTCGGCCCGATCACGCGCCAAGTAATAGGTGCAGGGATCCCGCGCGCCCGCCGGGGCCCGCCTTGACGGACATCGACGGGTGCAAAGGAGGTAAAGATGCGTGCCCGGTCCGAGCCTCGCGTGCGCCACACTCAACACCCCGACCGCCGTTTTCGAAGCCGTGTCGGCGGTTCATGCCTGGAACTGCCGACCAACGCGCACGTAAAATTTCCAAACAAAGCCAAACTTACACAAACTGGGCAATCTGGGCAAAGCCGCCGTCTCGGGCAGAAACGGGGGAGAGACCGCGGCCGGCCCGGTCCGGGCATGCGCGGCGAATCCCGGGCAGGGTTCGAGACGACGTTCACCATCCAGCGCAGCGCGTTCGGCATGACCACAATGCCTGGCGGCCTCGGCGACGAGGTGCGCATCACCGTCAGCGTGGAAGGCGTGAAGCCGTAGCTGGATCGTAGCAGCATGGTATTATATAGATGGCTCGACGGCCGGGAGTTTTGTAGGTGGGCATCGCCCATCATCCCGCCGTCGCCGACGTGACTAGTGTGGTTGGTCATGCTGATCGCATCTTATCCGAACCGCGACCGTGAGGGAGCGAACAGTGTTCAACTCAGCACGGCCGCTTCCTGACGGGCGCGGTTCGGATCACGAAGCAGGGCCGCTTCCTGACCCTTGACGCTTCGTGTCAAGGGCTGACGGGCGCGGTTCGGATTACGAACACTAGCTTGGCGGGCATGGCCCGCCCTACCAGCAGCGTGGAGTTGTGCACGTGGAACTTCCCGTAATCGGTCAGGAACCGGCCCGCAAGCCGGCCGCTCACGGTTCCGGGGTCGAACTCCCCGGCGTCAAGCACGCCATCGCCGTCGGGGCCGGCAAAGGTGGAGTCGGCAAGAGCACAGTGGCGGTCCTGCTCGCGGTGGGGCTGCGACGGCAAGGGGCCAGGGTCGGGCTGCTGGACGCCGACGTCTACGGGCCTTCCATCCCGACCATGATGGGCGTCCTTGGCCGGAGGCCGGAGGTCGCGGAAGACAAGCTCATCCCCATCGAGGCGGCCGGCGTCAAGCTCATCAGCATTGGATTCATCATCGACCCCGATCAGCCCGTGGTCTGGCGTGGGCCCATGGTGCACGGCGTGGTCACCCAGTTTCTTGGGCAGGTGGACTGGGGCGAGTTGGACTACCTGATCGTGGACCTGCCGCCGGGTACGGGCGACGTGCCGTTGACGCTCTCGCAATCGATCCCCCTGACCGGTTCGGTGATCGTCTGCACGCCGCAGGACGTGGCCCTGATGGACGCGGTGCGGGCCTTGAAGATGTATGAGGCGCTCCAGGTGCCCTCACTGGGGATCATCGAGAACATGAGCTACTACCTGTGCCCCAAGTGCGGGCACCGCGATGAAATCTTCGACCACGGCGGGGCGGCGACGGCGGCCAAGCAACTGGGGGTACCGTTCCTCGGTGAAATCCCGCTGAACGTCAACGTGCGCGTCTTCGGCGACGATGGCGCCCCCGAGAAGCTCTTCACCAAGACCGAGCCGCGCGTGCGCGAGGCCCTCGAAACGGTGGTCCGCAACGTCGTCGAACAGGTGCAAGCCAAGAGCCCAGCGGCCGGCCGGTTACCGACGGTGTCGATTGAATAGTGTAGTGCCTTACACGGAGCGCAACTTATCCGAACCGCGACCGTGAGGGAGCGGCCTCCGACTTTTTCCTTCTCCATCCGTTTCTCGTTGCGGCGGGTGGCATGGGTCTGGTCCGCCTCGGAACGAGGCGAGCCAGACCCGTGCGCCACGACCTTCCGGACCTCATGCACGGGTCCGTTACGGGCCTCGCCGTGGGCTCGGCCCGCAACGGACCCATGCCACCCCGCCCTGAGCACCTTCCATGCCACCCTGCGCTACACACCTTCTCAGACACCCTCTAAGCGTTCATTCACGCCCTGCTCTTGGCGACGGGGGCCAAGGGCGGGCTGGAGATCGGCACCAGCCTTCTCCATCCGTTTCTCGTTGCGGTGCAGGAGGTCTTCGAATCGGCGACGGAGTTCCGGGCCGCCGAGGTCGTCGTGCAGGAACTTCTGCTGACGAATGACCTGAATAATGCCCTCGGGCGGGTGGCCCAACTCCGTCCGGCACTGGAGATCGCGCAGCAGGGCCTCAAACCATAACGGGTCACCGGCCGGCAAGGTCTCGCCGACCCGGTGGAATAACGGCAGGGCCGGTTCGTATTGCCTCAGTTGGTAGAGCGACTCAGCATGCCCATAGACGGCCCGGATATCGCCGTGCGCACCGTCGGGCCTGCGTTGCAGGTCGGCGGCCAAGTACGCGGCGAAGGCCCGTTCCGCCTCCGGGTACTGCTTCGCCTGGAGCAAGGCCTGGGCCAACTGCGAATGAAGGGCGTGCTTCTGCTCAGGGCGCGCGCGCGACGGATCGGCCGACGCCCACGCATGGATTTGCCGCGCCAAGAGCAATGCCGAAGCGGCCTTCCGGTCTGCCTCAGCATCGCGGCCGCGGCGCCGGAGCCGGTCCACGTCTTCGCGGATCGACTCGAACAGGGCTTGGAGCGTGGCCCCGGCATTTTCCGGGTCGCTCCCGATGTATTCGGGCAACGTCTGCTCTGCGTCTTCCAGGCGGCCGAGGTGCTCGTAGGTAATGATCCGTACGCGGAGCACCCGCCCCAGGAGCCGGCTCTGTTGGGGATAGCGCTGCTCGAAACCTTCCAAGCGGGCGAGGGCCTTGGGGGACTGCTCCTTGCCCAGATCAAGGAGGGCTTCGGCGGCGAACAACTCCGCCTCGGCCAGGAAACCCTGGAGAAGCGTCTCGTCGAACCCCTTGGCGCGGGCGGCGTCAGCCAGCCGGAGGAACGCGTCGGCCGCGTCGACCACAGCCGCGACCCGGCGGAGCAGTTCCGTGGCGTCCGCCGGGGCCTCGGCGGTGAGGCCGCGTAACGCTGCGGCCAGGGAGCGGGTGCGCAGAAACTCGGCGTGAACATAGTACTCGTGGGCCGGATCGACCCGGGAGAAAGCTTCCACTGCTTCATCGTAGCGGCCCAAGTCGTGGAGCACTTGCGCGAGGAAAAACTGCCAGTAGCGCGCGTCGTCGGTGTGGGGGAAATTTTCGGTCAGGACCTGGAGCGCCTCGAGGCACAGGGTCCGGAGGTCCGACCGGTCCCGCAGCGAGGGGTCTTCCGCCAACTCCCAGGCCACCTGTACGGCGGCCGTGGCGGCGAGTTGGGCCTGGGGAAAATGCCGGTGTTCGCGGGCCACGGTGAGGAAGGCGCGGGCCGCCTCCAGCCGCCGGCCGCGCTGCAACTGGGCCACACCGAGATTGTAGATGATCTCGGGCACCAGGTCGGGGGGGACGCGCGCGGCGGAAACGTAGAAGAACTGTGCCACTTCGACGGCACGATCCAGGACGGCGATCCGCCGGGATTCCAGGTCCTCGATCCTGGAGGACAGTGCGAGCTCGCCGGCCGCCCGGGCGGCGGCGCTCTCTTCAGCCAGAGCGGCGGCGCGGTTCAAGAGTCCGGCCAGCAAGGCGCAGCCCTCGAAGGGATGGAGGTCGGTCGGCCGGGCAGCGGGGTCCAGCGTTTCGTACAAGGTGGCATAAACCTGGTCGCGCGAGGAGGTGCCCTGCCGAGCGAACTTCGTGAGGGGCTCAAAGCGCATGTTCTCGAACGTGGCCGCGGCCTGCTTATCCCCGGCGGCGCGGGCCCGCCGGGCCTGCTCCTGACGCACGCTGCTCTCGGCCAAAGCGAGCACGAGGCGAAGGCCGAGCGCATCGGAAGGCGCGGCCTCAAGCTGCGTCTCGAACTCGCGAAGGGTCTGCAAGGCGCGTTCGAACCGGCCGCCATCACGGTCCGCCCGCACGGTTTCGAGCAGGGCCAGAACCATCACCCAGCTTGAGTCCTGTTTCTCCTGTGCGTCGCCGATCCGCCGGACGGTGTTTGCGGCCGCCTCGAGGTATCCCACGGCGGCGCCATGATCGCCCAACTGGCGCGCGGCCATGCCCGCCAGCAACTGCGACTGGGCCTGCACGTGGGTGATACCGTGGGGGGTGTCGAGCAGTCCCGAGCGGTTCTTGAGGTCGTCCAGCACGGCCCCGAGTTCCGAGTTGCGGACCGGATCATCGGGCTCACGGGCCAGGGCCCGGTAGAACCGGACCCAGCGGTCCAGGTAGTCGGCCTGGGGCCCGATCCCCTCGAGGCGTTCGAGGTAGCCGGAGCGTTCCAGTTCCTCATACTC
The DNA here is from genome assembly GCA_043803085.1 of Planctomycetota bacterium. Lineage (GTDB taxonomy): Bacteria > Planctomycetota > Phycisphaerae > UBA1845 > UBA1845 > JAAEQG01. The sequence goes on along the minus strand of JAZDKM010000316.1, from coordinate 6,458 downwards.
GCGCGGCGAAATGCGGTCGAGGCGGTCCTGCTCGCGGGCGAGGTCCAGGCGGAGGCGTCCGAACAATTGCTGCGCGCGCTCCATGACCGCGGCCAGTTGGCGGCGATCTTCGGTCGTGCCGCCGCGATAGAGGATGCTGCTGTAGAACGGTTCGGCTTCCTGGTACAGGAGCGATCGGCCGAGTTGCACCCGCCACTCAAAGACGCGCAGGTCGGCGGGATGCTCGGCGAGGAGGCGTTCGAGCAGGTGGTTCGCTTCGATCAGCGCCTGGTAGCGCTCGGCGCGCGGCCGGGTCGGGTCGGCGGACTGCGCCAGGCGGATATCCCGCTCCAGCAACAGGGCCTCGATCGGGTCGGCGGGGGGTACTTCGTTCAGGTAGAGTTCGAGGAGTTCGGTGAGCCCGCGTTCCTTGAGGCCCTTGCGGAACTCCGTGGGATCCAGGCGGCGGTCCTCGGTTCCACCTTGGGCGCCCGGAACGGCCAGCGCCGCCGAAACGTACAGGGCCATCATTCCGATCTTCATTGGCCCGACCCGAAAGCAATGTGCTTACACGAGGCCCGTACCGCCGCGTTCCAGCAGCCCACTACGTGGTCCCAGGTCAACTCGTCATCCGCGATGATCACGACCGGGGTCTGGTCGTCGAAGCCGGGGTTGCCTTGCAGTTCCTTGAGGAAGACCGTCAGGTCGCCGAAGGAGGCCGGTGCTTTGGTGAAGTTGTCGATGCGGAGGCGACACCCCTGGCCAGTGGGAGTCAGACGGATAATGGTCGGACTGATGGGCAGGGCCACGGTCTGCCCCGCGCGTGAAGCCCGCTGCAGGTCGGCGGCAAACAGGCCCTCGGGCTTCTCGAATGTCGAGCCGATGGCGAAGAAAATGAGCAACTGAAAGGTCACGTCGATCATCGGAACCAGATTCAAGGTCAAGGCCGTCGAGGCGTCGCAGCGTCGTCGCCGCCGCAGCCGAAAGTTCCTGGAAGCGTCCGTGACGTTCCCGCTCTGGTGGTCGATCTTGCCGTTCAACCTGGTTCACTCCCCATTACCCACGAGGGCCACGAGGTTCATTCTTTCGATGCCATTCTCCGCCACGATCCGCATGACCGCCCGCACCGCGGAGAAGGGCAGATGACGATCCGCCCGGATCACCACCTTCAACTCGGGCACCGTCTGCTTCGCGGCGGCCAGGCGGGCCGATATCCGTTCCAGCTCCTCGGGCGGATGGGGGCCGGCGCTGTAAACCACCCCCATCTCGGAATGCACCGGGTCCGCCCACCGGCAGTTAATCACCACGCGGTCCTTCAGTTGAACGTCTTGGGCCTGACTGTGTTCGGGTTTGGGTACCTCCAGGGGGACGTTCTCCGCCGAAGAGAAACGGGTGACCAGGGCGAAAAAGATCAACAGGAGGAAAACCACGTCGATCATCGAGGTCATGTTGAAGGCGGGGGGCTGCCGCCGTGAAGTGATCCTGTGGGTGGAAAGCATAGCGCTGCTCAGACTTCTTCGGGGCGCAACACGGATGCGGCGGAGACCGCGGCCTCCGCCGGGGCAAGCGATTTGCGCGGACGCGACTCGCGCACCGGCAAGGAGGAAGCGCGCCCGGGCTCGGGAACGCCGGGCTTGAATACGGACATCAACCGCTCGGCCACCAAGGCGCACTCAGTGGTGAGCGTCTCGATCCGGTTACGAAACAGGGCAAAGATGCTCAAGGCAGGGATAGCAATCAGCAAGCCCCAATACGTGGTGACCAGCGCGATGGAAAGGGAGGTGGCGATCTCACCCGCATTGAGGTTGCCGCCGAAGTTGCCGATCGACGCAAAGAGCCGGATCATTCCGACGACCGTGCCAAACAGCCCGATCATCGGGCTCACGTTACCGATGATGTTGAGGTACTCGATTTTGCGCGTCATACGGGCGGTACGCTCCTGCAGCACTTCCTCCATCGCCTGCTCCATGGCGCTGAACCCGTTCGAGGCTTGCGATAGCCCGCCATGGATGACCTGGGCCAATACGCTGTCATCTTCGGCGGCGAACTCCAAGGCTTCGCTATAACGCTTCTGTTCCACCAGTTCGGTGAGGCGCTCTACGGCAGCCTCGGGAATCACGGTGGCCCGCCGGATGGCAAAGCAGTATTCGACGGCCAGGGCGGCGGCTGCCACCGAGAGAGGGATGAGCACAAACCAGGTGATCCACCCCCCGCCCACCACGTAATGGTCGAACAGGTTGGTCATGCCGCCGGACGGTCCGGCCGCACCCTCCTGCCCAAAGGCCCGCGTGCTCATCAAGCCCGTGCCGACAACGAGGAGCACAAGGACCAGCCGAATCACCTGTCTCACGCCAGCACCTCCAAGTACTGAATCCACAGTCCGAGATTCTCTAGGAACCCAGGCGCTCGGTCAAACGATTCAAGAGCTCGGTCGCCGCCGCGCGCGTCTCAGCGTCGGCCGACGCGACGGCCAGACACTCCCGCAGCAGCTCCGCGGCTTTTTCCGGGGCGTCGATCTTTTCATGGACCCGGGCGGCCCAGAGCAGCGCCCGGGCGGCACGCGGATCACCGGGAAAGTGCACGGGTACACGCATGAAGGCCAAGCCCGAATGGAGGTAGTCCTCTCGTTCTTGCGCGGTGGCGTAGAGCACCTCGCCCTTGAGCAACAGCAGGTCGGGCAGAGAGGCTGCCGGGCAGTCCTCCAACGCGGCGTCCAACCCCGCGAGGACCTGCCGCGTGCGCTGGTTCTGGAAGACGCGCCGCAACGCGTCGGTCTTGATCGCGTAGGCGCGGACGGTGGCGAGCGGTCCGCTCAAGGGGCTGAGCACGATGCGCCCGGCCAATTCATCCGTAGCGTCGTCACCGAGGCGGCGATAGACCGAATAGCGCAGGAGATCGATTAGCCGCCGGGCATTCTCGTCGAGGGTCTTGGCCGACGCCGCCTCAATGTCGGACAAGGCGCGGCTGACGGCTTGCGTGCGCGTTGAGGGAATCGAACCGGGCAGCAACTCCGCGGCCATGCCCGCGTCAAGCTTCAGTAGCGCCAGCCAGTGGGTCATGGCCTTATCAAAATAACCGGCCTGGTCACAGGCCTGGAGCAGACGTACGCGGACCAGTTCTTGCCAGAAGCCTTGCGTGGAGAGGAGGGCGCGTTCGTAGCGCAGGACGGCCTGCGCCGACTGGCCCTTGTCGACGTAGACCTCGGCCTGGTTCAGGTCGCTCACCGCCCCCACGGTATCCACGAGCAGGGCCCGAACGTCGAGCACGGAGACGTCCGCCAGATCGCCGGCCGGCTGGCGGAAGTGGATGCGGCCGGAGGAATAGTCAATAATCTTGATTTTCCGATAGTGCTCGCTGCGGGTGGCGATCTCGTCTGCGCGGGCCGGCGAGCCACCGGACAGGCCGAGGGTCACGAGCAACGAGCACAACCCCGGCAGAAACGTCGAAACGTCGAAACGTCGAAACGTCGAAACTCTGAACTTTGAACTTTGAACTTTGAACTCCTCCGGCTGATCGCTGGAGGCTGATCGTTGAAAGCTGAAAGCTGATCGCCGATTACAGATCATACTCGGAAACAAAGCGATACTGACCATTGTGTTCGCGGGCGATCTGTTCCAACAGCGCCGCCCCGCGCTGGCTTACATACGCGATGGTGAAGATGCGTACGCGCTTGTCGACGTTCCATTTCCGCAATTCTTCCACCAACTGCGGGTCGAACTCGCCGTCGGTGAGAAAGTAGATCACGTCCGGACTGACCGCGAAGGCCCGGCGCATGGCCGGAATTGGATCGGTGTTGCCTTGCGGCTGAATCCCGGTGAGAAACGTCGCCAGGGCCGCCTTCTCTTCGCGCGCGGCGTGGACCAACTTCTTCGGCGGGTTTTCCAGCGGCGGTCCGGCGTTGAAAAAGATCACGTGGAAGCGCATGCTTCGCCGCAACCGCTCGACCGAGCGCATCAGTTCCTCGCGCACCGCGCCGAAAGTCCCGATCATAGATCCCGAGCGGTCGACGACGTAGACGATGTTCTTCGCCCCGCGTGCCGTCCCGCCCAAGCCGAAGAACTGCGGACCTGAATCGCCCGTCCCCACCCCCAGCCCGTACTTGCCGAGGTCGCCGCCTCCGGCACCAAGACCCATGATCGATAGGCCGCCCCGCCGCGGCCCCCCGACGCCGGCGGCCCCTCCGCCGTCCGCGCGCAGGCCGCGTATCGCGGGGGTGTGAGACTTCTCCGGCGTAAACCGCACCTGTGGAGATTCGGGCCGCTCCGCCTCCCCAAAGCTCAACTCGGGGTTCGTCAGCGTGGTGCGCGTGGTCTCCGCCGGGTCCACCAGATCGGTCTGGGCGACGGTGAGCTCGCCCGCACCCACGACCTTCCGCGCGAGCCAAGGCACGGAAAGCATCGTCGCAAACAAAGCCGCATGAGCGGCAATCGAGATGGCCCAGGCCGCCACTAGCCGCGGCCCCGACCGACTCACGGGCGGCGGCGCGACATCTTCTGAGCGAGCGCTGGAATCGTCCAGCGATGGAGAGGGAACCGAAGCGTACGGAGGGCCTGCCGACATCGTACCGGACCCTGCGAGAGACCGACGGCGAAAACCGACGCCGCGACGAACCGTCGGGCCGGTCAGCGAAAACGGGCTTTGAGATCCGCTCCCAGAGCCCGCGCGTAACCCACCCATTCTAGGACACGGCTCCGCCTGCGTCAACTTCGGACGCGGACGCGCCGCGACGGGCCTTGTGTCGTGCGATTACTCTTTCAGCGCCCCGACAAACTCGCGGATGAACTGATTTACCTGCTCTGCGTGGGTCCAGTTGATCAGGTGGCCGCCGTCGGGGATGACCACATCGGGGCCGACCTTGCGAACCGGGATGACCAGGTCGCGTCCGCCATGAATCCAGATTCTGGGGCAGGGCGGTGGGGGTGCCCCCTCCCAATCGAGGATCCGATGGCTCGCCCACCGTAACAAGTTCACGGAGGTCTGGTGCAACATGTCGGCCATGAGGCATTGAACCTCTTCGCTGAACTCCGCGAAGATGTTGAGGAAGAGCCGGCTGAAGCTCACCGGCGATGGATCACCCGCGCCCTCGACAGCCTTGGTGAGCGCGTTGATGAAGCGCGACACAGAGGGGATCGAGCGCGCGTACAGGCAGGTAGAGACCAGCACAAGCCCGGCAGGCTTGAGCAGCGGGGCCAACTCGGCCGCCACCATGCCGCCGAACGACACGCCGCCCAACACGAAGCGCGCCGGCCAATCGACGGTGTTCGCCATGCGCCGCGCGTAGGCCGGCAAGGTCTCAGACGCGTCCGGCTCGATCCAGGGGGGCGTGATCAGCGTGTAAGGTAGACGGTGCTGGGGTTGGAGCAGCCGTTCGTCTGCTCCCAGACCGGTGAACAATACCAGCACGGGTTCCGCCGTCATGGGCACGACCAGGGTAGCGCGGGGGGCGTCTTTTGTAAACGGGTGGTCGAACTCCACCTTCAACGATCAGATCACCGTGAAACGCAACGCGGGGGCAGTGGCGGAAGGTAACTTTGACGGAGACGTGGACCTGAAAGACTTCGCTACCTTCCAGGGCGCCCTGGGGGCGTCGACCGCGCTACGCCCACGGCATAGAGGCTGATGCGTTTGTCACCCACGCTATTGGCGACGAAGAGAAAGTATTCGGCGTGAAAGTCAGGCGGTACGAGGGCGGCCAGCGCGGGTGGTAAGCTGCGCGCGACGGCGAGGCCGGTCGGCATCGGCGTGCCGCCGGGGCCTGCCTCCGGACCGCCGAACAGCATGAGCAGTCGGCCTTCGCTATTGAACAGATGGACATGGGCGAAATTCATGTCGGCGACGAAAACCACCCCATCAGGCCCGACCGCCACCCGTTTGGGCTTGCCCATGTCGCCGTAGCGATCGCCCGGCTGACCGAAGCTGAGCACCGGCTGATATTGAGCGTCGAACGTTTGCACGCGGGAATTCATCAGGTCGGCGACGTAGACGCGCCCGTCGTCGGTGACGGCCAGACCCATCGGAAAGAAGAACTGCCCCGCCGCGCCGCCGGTCTCGCCGAACGAGTTCAGCAGCCTGCCGTCAAGCGTCGAGAAGACGTCCACGCGATGGGCCGCGAGGTCCGCGACATAAAGCAACGCGGCGTGGACGGCCACCGCCACCGGGCGGTACTCCGGCCGATCCGCCGGTTTGAAACGGCGCACGACAGTGCCGTTCGCGTCGAAGGCGATAGTCTCGGCCAGTCCCGTGTCGGCGACGTAGACCACGCCCGTGTCGTCCACCGCGACGTCCACGGGTTTGAGCAGGGCGGGATTACTGTTCTCGCCCAGCTTGCGGGCCTTGCCGGTCTGGATGTCCCAGCGGTGGACGACGTTGAAACCGGTATCGCAGATGTAGAGGCGACCGTCGCGAAACGCGAGGCCGGCCGGTGTCCGCACGTGCGGGCTGGGCGCCGCCCCGCGAAAGAGCTCTACCCAGCTCCGCCG
>JAZDKM010000315.1:0-10640 GCA_043803085.1 Planctomycetota bacterium | reverse complement strand
GTTGGACTTCTATCCCCTGCGGCGTCTGGGCGGGCGGGTCCGCGAATGGCTGTCGCCGGCGGCGCTGTGGGTCTGGTTTGAGAAGCTGCCGTTCGCGGTGATCGCGGCGCTGACGGCGGTGAAGGCCGTCCGGGCCCAGGCAGGGCAACTCGAAACCATGAAGTCCCTCGCGGAGCACCCGCTGCTGCCGCGGGTGGCGCAGATGTTGTACGGAGCGGCGTTCTATGTCTGGAAGACGCTGTTACCCTTCAACCTTATCCCGCTTTACGACTTGAACCAAGTCCAGAAGGATCCGTGGGAGCCGCGGTTCGTCATCAGCGCGCTCGGGGTCATTGTCGCACTGGCCGTGGTGCTGGGTTTGCGGCGGCGGTGGCCGGCAGGATTGGCTCTGGCGGCGTGTTACCTGGCGATATATTCGCCGGTGTCGGGCATAGCCCAGAGCGGTCCGCAACTGGTTAAGGACAGCTATTCATACCTCTGTTGTCTCTCGTGGGCGGTATTATTAGGCGGCGTGCTGGTCTGGTCTCATCGGCGTTGGGGGCCACGTATCTTTGGTGGGGTGGCCGGCGCGGCGGTGGTCGGGGTGACGGCGCTGGGGGTGAGCAGTTGGCGGCAGACCGGGATCTGGCGCGACTCGAAGACGCTGTGGGCGTACACCCTGCGCATGGATGACCAGTGCGCGCTGGCCCACAACAACTTGGCGATCTTGCAGAAACAGGACGGTGACCTGCACGCGGCCTGCACGCACTACGAACGCTCGCTGGAGCTCAATCCCGCCGATGCGGACACGCACTTCAATTACGCGAATTGTCTCAAAGCCTTGAAACGTTACGACGAAGCCATCGCGCAATACCGGCAGGCGATTGAGTTGCAAAAAGTGATCCCGCGACGTCCGGTGCACGAGCAGGCCCATATCAATCTGGGGAACACCTATCGCACGTTGAATCGCATTCCTGAGGCCGTCGAGCACCACATCGCCGCGGCGCAGGCCCGGCGTGACCCGGAGTTGGAGGAGCTCATCGCCCGCGAGCTGCGCGTTCTCGGGCGACTGGAGGAGGCGGAGCGGTACTTCCGCCGGGCCCTGCAGCGCGATCCGGGATTCTTCGAGGCGCATTTCGGCTTAGGTCAGCTCCTGTTGCAGCGAGGAGAGTGTGCGGAGGCCCTCCGCGAACTGAGTCGAGCTACGGACCTTCAGCCGGACTCCCAGACCGCCGCGCGGGAACTGGCCCGGGCCCAAACCGAGTGCCGCAAACCGCGTTAAGTCCGCGTGGTGGTAGAGCGGCGCGTCCCGGTGCGCACCGCTTTCAAGGCCACGAGTACGTCGGTGGGGGCGAACGGTTTGGTTACAAACCGGGTGTACTTGTCGGTGGGGAGCGGCCCTTCCTCGGCGGTCGGCACGCTGCCGCTGATCAAGACGACAGGAACATGGAGAGCCAGCCGGCGCAACTGCTCCAGCACCGAGAGCCCGCCCACCTTGGGCATGCTCCAATCAAGGACCACCGCCGCTAAGGACGACTGATGCTGCTCAAAGAGAGAGACGGCTTCGGCGGCGGAGCGGGCGGTCAGCGTCTGGTACCCTCGGGACTCCAGCACGGTGCGCAGCAGGGCGACGATCATGGGTTCGTCATCGGCGACCAGGACGGTCCCGGCCCCGCGCAGAGTCTTGGAATCGATCAAGTGTTGCGGCTCATCTACCAGGGTCTCCCGCGAGGGGAAGTAGACCTCCACCCGCGTGCCCGCGCCGGGGGCCGATTCGATCTCCACCCAGCCGTGGTGCGCGGCGATGATGTTACGGACGATCGCCAGCCCCAGCCCCGAGCCGTGTCCAGGGGCCTTGGTGGTGAAGAACGGTTCGAAGGCCCGGGCCAGCACCTCCCGCTCCATGCCCGGCCCCGTGTCCTCGACGCGGAGCACGACGAACTCGCCGGGACGCGCGTCCGGGCTTTTGAAGTTGCCCGTCTCGTCGACCATCCGGTCGGAGGTGCGTAAGGTGAGCGTTCCGCCGGCGGAGAGGGCGTCCCGCGCATTCATGCACAGGTTCACGACCACCTGACGGAGTTGGGTGGGGTCGCCGCGCAGCAACAGCGGTCGGGGAGAAAAATCGGTACGCAACTCCACGCCCGCCGGCAAGGCGTGCCGCATCAGCCGCAGGGCTTCGGCGGCTACCTCGCCCAGATTGCAGGTGATCGAACGTGGCTTGCCCCTGCGCGTCAAAGCCAGCAGATCGCGCGTCAATTCCGCCGCCTGGTCAGAAGCCTTCTGGATATCCTGGAGCGGGGCGCGGAGCGGATCGCTCTGGGGGAGGCCCTCCAGGGTGGTGGCCGCGTTGCCCCCGATGATCGTGAGCAGGTTGTTGAAGTCGTGGGCGATGTTGCTCGCCAGAATCCCCACGGTTTCCAGCTTCTGGGCCTGGGCCAGTTGCATCTCCAGCTCACGCCGCTCACTCCGATCGCGCACCACCGCGACGTAGTGCGTGGGAGAGCCGCGGGGACCGAGAAAGGGTACGATGGTCACCTCTTGCTCGGCCACGGTACCGTCTTTCCACCGGGCCATCACGCGTCCCTTCCACGTCGCCCCTTGGCGGATGGTGTCGGCTAACTGGTGGTAGAAACTGCGGTCGTGTTCGGCGGACACCAACATGAGCGGGGGCCGCCCGAGGATCTCCTCGAACGTGTAGCCGGAAACCCGGGTGAACGGGGGATTGACGTATTCAATGTTGCCGCCGGCGTCGGTGATGACGAATAGGTCGTCGAGGTGCTCGATCGCGTAGGAGAGCTGCTCGAGAAAGTGGCGGTACGAGACCTCGGACCCGGGTCCCTCCGAGTTCTTCATCGCCTGTGGCCCTCGCTCATGAGCGGTGACCCCACCGTAAGTTTTACACGTCCCCGGTGTGTCGGTTCCCCGACCCTCACCGCGCACTATACCCTCACGCCACACGCCATGGGCACGAACGCTTGATACGGGAAGGTTACCCCGGTCCCGCCGAGGATGCAAGGGAAATCCGAAGGGTGCGGACGGGTCGCCCGTTTCAAGAGTGGGCTAGCAGCCTGTAGTGAAAGTGGCCAAGGGCGGTGTGGCGCGGGCATCCAAGCGCCCGCGGAAACACAGGCTGGAAGCCTGTGCCACAACTTTTGCCACGGGCTACTAGCGGGGCAGCGCCCCCGTTCCGGGAGGCTCGCTCCCCTGCGCGGAATGGGATATACTCACCGCCTCGAACAACAAGAACCTGTGGGACGGGCTTTCTCGCCTGTCACACCGGCTGGAAAGCCGGTCCCACATTCTTTGTTAGAGGCTCTGAAACTTTGCAGGATTGGCTGCCGGTTTGCGAGGACGCATCGGGGTCCTCCACGAGTCGGTGGCCTAACTAGAGCGCGGTGTGCACCGCGCGAATGGTCAGGAAGGACGAGGCATGACCACGCCCCCCACCGTGCTGATTGTGGATGACAACGCACAGAACCTCGAACTCCTCGAAGTGTACTGCGAAGGGCTGCAAGGGGTGAGCATTATCACGGCCACGAACGGCCTGGAGGCGATGGCGCGGGTGGCGCAGGACAGGCCCGACCTGATTCTACTGGACATCATGATGCCGAGGATGTCCGGTTTCGAGGTCTGTAAGCAGATCAAGTCCAACCCCGAGACGCGCGACATCCTGGTGGTCATGGTCACCGCCTTGAACGAGACCGCCGACATCGAGCGCGCCGCCGAATGCGGCGCGGACGATTATCTCTCGAAACCGATCGATCGAAACGCCCTCGTTGACCTGGTCACCGCTCTGCTCCAGAGCCGGCAGCGGACTTGAGCCGCCGTGGACACCCACGAGCCGCACCGCCGTCAGGCTTCGCCGGTCCGGGTCACTGGGTATCGCCGTCCGCCCGGACGGCCGCCAAGCATTCCAGGATCTGGATCATCTTCTCCGCGGAGATCGCCCCCTTACGCTCGATTACATCACTCGGGCGCAACACCACTTGCCAATCCACAACGACGGCACTTCGTTTCCGAAGTCCGGTCCTGACTTTCCCGTCCGCTTGCCATGGCAGAGGGACATGGTTGGGCGGGAGCGGGTCAGGGAACGTGGTGCTAATCGCCAGCGCGACGAACGGCTGGTCGAGGATGATCTCTTCGGTCGCGGTAAGGATCAACAGCGGGCGTTCCTTGATCTTGCCCGAGGAATCAGCAACCCGTGCCCAGATAATATCCCGCTGGGCAAGATTATCCGGCGCGGCGCTCAAGGTTGAGGAATCCTACTCCGGCTCAAACGGATTGCTCATGTCTTCCCACCACCATGTCGGCGGCGGGTGTGCTGCGACAGAGGCCAGCAGAATGGGGTTCGGCGGCGTCAGTTCGGCAAGGCGTTTCCGAAGAGCATCAAAATCCTGCGGGAATATGTACACGGTGACCGAGCCGATCGGTTGGCTTCCCACCGACTGCGGCACCTGGGGTAGGCGTGTGATCGGAGCTTGCTGCGTACTCATGGGCTCTTTCCGGTTCCTGGTGGTTGTTCAACAAGAAACGCTCGTTGTGCAATCAGCGTTTGGTTGGCGTAGACGTCGATCCAGTACTTCCCCGGTTCCTTGAACACCACATTCGCGAATCCGATCGCGATTCCAACTACTTGCAGCGGATCTTCAAAGACGACCCGGCCGTTCACTTCGAGTGTTTTCAAGTCGGTCTCTGCATGGACGATCGAAACCGACAAATCGTACTGTCCCCGGCCGCTGGTCAACTCCAGCCATACGACCATGCTCCCATGCGCGCAGGGAAACGCCCCAGCCAAGATCCGGTCGAACGTTCCGACCAGAATCCTCTTGCTGGTACGCTTGTCTTCAAAAACATCATCGCAAAGAATGATGGACAGGCACGAAAGCTGTTCCGAACTCTTTGTCATCACTATGAGTATAGCTTAATGCTGGCGGCGATGCCAGCCGCCCGTTATCGGTCGCGTCGGTCACCCAAGCCCTAGGATCAGCATCTCGCGCGAGTGCTGGTTGGTCGAGAGGGCGTAGCGGTAGCGGTCGTAGAATTGGACCGCGACTTGCGGCTTGACCTCCCGGACCAGCGCCACCAGCTCATCGGCCGATGGGATGCCGTCGCTGCGATAAGACACCACCAGGCTGCTGGCGGCGAACCGCCGGAAGAGCCCGCGGAAGGCGTCGTGCACGCGCGTCGGCGAGGTCCAGGGGGACGGCCTTGGCTTCATGCGCAAGTGGCGGGAACCCCAATCGACCTGTCCAGGCCACTCGTCGTACCGGACCAGCCCCTCCAGAAAGTGATAGAACGCCAGATAATCCACCCCCACCCCGCGGGCATTGATATACGGGGTGTCGATGTAGACCAGATCGAAGTCGCCGGGCACGTCGACCCCGTCGGCCTGGAGCGCCCGGCACGGTCGGCCATTGCTGAAAATCGCGGCACCCGCCCGCCGGGCGTGCGTACGGAAGTGGTCCTCAAACGAGCGGTCCCAGGTGACCTTGTTCCCGAACCCGCGGCGCACGTCCGCCAGCCGCAAGTAAAGGTTCCGGCGATGAAACAGATTGTACGGGCGCTTGGCCAGCGCGGACTGAAACAGGGTGTAGTAGGCCAACGCCCGCTGGTATCGGCAGGCCAGTCGCGGGATGTTCTGGGCCACGACGTCCAGCCAGCGGTTCTCCGCGTCGGTAAAATAAATGCCGCCGAAGGTCCGCTGAATAAAATCATCGTACTCCCGGTTGGGTTGAGGGACGATGAGGCGGGCGAGGTCGTCCTCGGCGAGCGTCACCGCGTCGTTCTCGATCAAAGCCAGCCCGATCTGATGGTTGAAGCTCAGCAGGTCGTTGTAAACGACCTGCTTGCCGCGGCCCTTGAGCCAGTGTGCTACTACCCCGCTCCCGCCGAACGCATCCAGGGCGGTGTCGAATTCGAGCCGGTCGAGTCGGCCCGCAATCCAATCCATGAACCGCCGTTTGCTGCCCTGGTAGCGCGTAGAGGGCATGCGCGGACTGCGTGCGCGCTGTTTCTCGGACACTGGTCTCCGTACCGCCATCCGGGTGAAGATCGCACGCGGAGCGCGCTTTGACAAGCCGCGTAAGCCGACGATACCATAAGACCGTAACGCTGCCGACGTAGCTCAACGGTAGAGCACAGCTTTCGTAAAGCTGGGGTTGAGGGTTCGAGTCCCCCCGTCGGCTATGGGTTTGCCGCCCGCCCGCCGTGACCTCGGCGGTCAGGGGCAGGCCGGCCCGCTGCCGCAGCGGGACCAAGTGTTCCTGCACCTCCTTGGCCATCCGCGAGTTGGGGAACTCCTCGGTGATCTGCACGCCGATCTCGAGGGCGTCGAGCCAGCGCTGCTCGCCCACGGCGAACTTGAACTGCACCCCCAACTGCATGAGCTTCTCCTTGAACACGCTGCGGGCAGAATCCTCCAACTTGCGGGCCTCTTCCCGGGTGAGGTGCGTGTCCAGTTCTTTGAGGATGTTAATGCCGCCATCGAGATCGTTGCGGCGGAGGGCCTCGTTCCAGGCTCGCAGGAGTTCATCCTTCCGTTTCTGGCGACGTTGCGTGAGCTCCTCCGCCAGGCGAGCGACCCGTCGTTCGTCGGGCAACGCCTTGCGGAGCCGCTCGATCTCCCGTTCGGCTTGCACCCAATCGTGTTCGGCAAACAGCTTCTCGATGTGGACGGAGGCCTGGGCCATCTTCTGGCGCATGGTCTCGGTCCGGGCGGTGACCACTTCCTGGGTCAGACGCTCGGCCTCCTCGAGGTACCCGAACTGGGTCTTCATCTGCTCGGTGAGATGGAAAGCCGCTTCCCACTGCTCCCGGCGGATGTCGTCGTAGATGGCCTTGCGGAGGGCGTCGCGCTCCTCTTCCCGATGAGTGATGTGCTTGGCGACGTCGGAAAGCTGCACGCTCTCCGCGATTTCCGCCAACCGGGTCTCGTGTTTGGCCAGGGTCTCCTGAATGTCCCGCAATTCGTTGTACTGCCGGGTGGTATTGGATTCGACCTTGATCAGGACGAGCACCAGCGATCGGGCGGTGTACGAGAGCGACGCCACTGCGGCGCCGCTCAGGAGAAGCCACGCGCCTTGCAGATCGGGCAGCCGCCAGACGCCCAGCCCCACGAAAAGCAGCCCGGCCACGATCGCCAGATCGGTCATCACGCTGACTAGAAGACGAAGCCCGGAGAAACGGATCGGCTGGGAAAGCATCGGAGCGCCTCGCCTCTCACGAACGGGGTCAGGCCGCCTGTCACCTGCTCCCCACTCTATGGCCGAGATAAAGTCGAGTCAACAGATTGGAAAGCTCCGTTTTACGGAGCCACTCGACCTCCCTCTCCACCATGTCAATGGCGTTCGAGACGCACCGCAGAAATGCGAGCGCACCCGCAACCACCACACCCAGACCCGTCATCACAGACCAGCCATCCATCGCAGGGCACGTCCCGTTTTGCGGATTTTCCCGCCCTGGACTCTTATCGACCGATCTGCGGGTCAAAATGGGTCGTCCATGAGCAATCATCAGACAAACCTACGGACCTCCTGCAGGGGTCGGTGCAGTGGGTCCGCGACGGCTTGGGGCCAGTGCCCGGCCCGTCCCTTTCCCCGGCATCAATATTGCGAACGGTTAAGCGTGACCTCAGGCGTCTGGGCCCTTGGGAATCGGCCCTGAGACGAGTACAATAAAGGGGTGACCACCGGTGTTCCAACACTGACCGCTAAGGAGGCGACCATGAGCAAGGCGAATCTGGACTGGTCCAACTTGGTCTTCGGGTATTACAAGACCGATCAGAACATCCGCTATATCTGGCGCGACGGGGCGTGGGATGGCGGCGTGCTCAGCCCGGACGAGACCTTCCCGTTACACATCGCGGCCACGTGTCTCCATTACGGTCAGGAGTGCTTCGAGGGCCTCAAAGCTTATGAGACCAAGAAGGGCGACGTGGTGGTCTTCCGCGTCGAAGAGAACGCCCGCCGCATGATCCGCTCCTGCAGGAAAATCCTGATGGAGCCGCCACCGGAAGACATGTTCATCGAGGCCGTGTTCCGGGTGATCAACGCCAACCGCCGCTTCGTCCCCCCCTACGGCACCGGGGCCTCGTTGTACATCCGTCCGCTCACCTTCGGGATCGGTCCCCAGATCGGCGTCAGACCGGCCGGCGAGTACATGTTCCTCATCCTGGTCACGCCGGTGGGACCCTATTTCAAGACCGGGTTCAAACCGGTGGACATGCTCATCGAGGAGGAGGTGGACCGCGCCGCCCCCCTGGGCGTCGGCGACGTGAAAGTCGGCGGAAACTATGCGGCCAGTCTGCGGGCCGGTGTGGCCGCCAAGAAGAAGGGCTACGCCGACGTGATCTACCTGGATGCGAAGGAGAAGCGCTATCTCGACGAGTCGGGACCGGCCAACTTCTTCGCCATCAAGAACGGCCAGTATATCACGCCGGCCAGCCACACCATCCTGCCTTCGATCACCAATATGTCGCTGGTGACGTTGGCGGAAGAAATGGGGCTCCGGCCGCAACGCCGCCCGGTCCTCGTGGACGAGATCTTCGATTTTACCGAAGCCGGCTGCTGCGGCACGGCCGCGGTCATCACTCCGATCGGATCGCTGACCTGGCGCGACCGCAAAGCGGTCTACTCCAAAGACGGCAAGCCGGGCAAACACTGTCTCGAACTGTATCAGCGCCTGATGGCCATCCAGGTCGGCGACGCGCCCGACCCCTACGGCTGGGTACACCTCGTGCCCGAGTGATCGGCCGGGAAGGCCCGGATGCGGGGTTGTGGTTGAACCGTCCCTCCGGGACTTCACGGGTAAGGCCCGGCCTTTCCTAGTGCGGTTGGTCAGAATCGGTGCGTTTTTTGTGATCCGAACCGCGCCCGTCAGGAAGCGGCTCTGCTGAGTTAAACACTGTGCGCTCCCTCACGGTCGCGGTTCGGATAAGATGCGATCAGCATGACCAACCACACTAGCGTCGAGGGGCGTGTCGATTCAATCGTGCAAGCTGGTACTTTAGGGAGCGTCACCCTTTGTGGATGACGTGAAATCTGTCTTCCTAGCACCTGGTCCGGGGGCGAGAGGTTAAACTACCGGGTATGGAATCCGCTCCGGCCGCGGGACACATGGCGACTGCGCCTCCTCCACGATCCCCGTGGTGGCGAGTGCTACTCTCACCCTTGATCGACATTTGGCGCCCGGGCGAGGCCGGTAGGCAAATGAGTCTCGCCTCGCCTGCGGTCTTCTGGACGAGTTTCGGTCTGGCCGCGCTGGCCTGTGGCATCCTCGTCGTGATATTGAGGATGGTGGGCATGATGCTAACCGGGTCGTGGAGCGGCCCGGGTACGACCACCCAACCTTCAGGGCGCTACGAGATCGTTGAGCGCAGCCTGGCACAGGTGTGGCAAGACTGGCATGCCCGCGGACCGATCGGCCCGGCCCAATGGCTGCTTTTCGCAACCGTCGTCATCGTGACCGCATGCGTCGCGCTCACCGCATGGCTGTACTTGGTGGGCCTGCACCGGACTGGCGCAGCCTGGCCCTCCTACCAGCTCGCCTTTCGCGCTGTAGCATCTTGCGGGGGTCTGGCCGGGATTCTAATCGCGGCCTTGGGTACGTTCAGCGCGCTCATCTATCACCATGAACTGCGCCGCTTGGCCACGTCCGGGCCTTCCCGGGGCATTCCCATGGCCCTGGTTTCTGTGATTTACGTCGGGTATCCCGTGGCCCTCTGGCTGCTGGTGGTCTGGATCGGTCGGGCCGTCCGTGGCGCTCATGCGCCGAGCTCTGATCCGGACCCGCCGCCGCGTTGCGAAGGATGCGGCTACGACTTGACCCACGTACCCAGCAACGGCCTTTGCCCCGAGTGCGGGCAGGAGGCGGAGTGGTCGCTGGCACCGGAACTGGGGCGTCCCGGGTGCCCGTGGGAGTGGAAGACCACGCTCCAGAATTGGGTGTTCACTTCCTGGGAAGCCGTGGTCCATCCGTCACGCTTCTACCGCGCGCTGAAGCTGCGCACTCCGAACGGATCGTTGCAGCGTTTCGCTCGCTGGCACTACCTCGCCGTGGCCGTCCTAACGTCGGCTTGGGTGTTGGTCGCGTTGCTGGTCGAGGGGGCAGCCGGTGAGTTCATCCCGGCCCTGTCCGGAGCGGCCCTGTTTGGCACCTTGCTACTGGGTTGGGGAGTCCATCGCGCGATTGCTGCACTGTCAATCACGTGGTGGCTGGCCCAAAAAGCGCTCCCGGATTTCGCTTGGGCGCGCAAGGTGGTCGCTTACGAGAGCGCCTTTCTTTGGGCCCCTTTTTTATACAACCTAGCCCTCGGTACCAGCTTCCTCATCTTTGACGATTGGATGACGTCGCTGATTGGCTCGCGACTGATGTATAGCCTTACAGGCGTGCCCCCCGAGGTGGCCGTCATTCTCTTCGGCAACGCTGCCCTCGGAATCGCTTGGCTATGGCGCTATCGCCTGGCGCTGCGCGCTATCCGGTGGAGCAATTTCTGAGCCCTGTGGGGACCGGCTGGAAAGCCGGTCCCTGGGGTTTGGCCCTTTTGTAACCCGCCGGCAGTTTGCCTGAGTGCAACGGTGGGCGGCAATCGTCAGCCTGCGGCGGCGTAGAGCAAGGCCGAGACCGCAGGCAGAATCGATTCCGAGCACTTCGTGGACGTCGCC
>JAZDKM010000314.1:0-5936 GCA_043803085.1 Planctomycetota bacterium | reverse complement strand
GTCATGAGGCCGGACTTGTCGCGCTGCTCGACCGACATTCGATAAGCGTCGTACTCGTCGCGGACCACATCTACGGTCAGCACGATGAGCAGTTCGCTCCGCTTGCGTGAGCTGACCATGGACCGGAACAGCAGCCCCAGGCCCGGGATGTCGCCGAGAACGGGGACTTTGACCTCGCGCTCGTCTTCTCGGGTGGTGATCAAGCCGCCGATGACCACGGTCTCGCCGTCTTTGACGGTGACCACGGTTTCGGCCTTGCGGTTGGAGAAAGTCGGCGCGGTCAGGCCTTCGGATATCTGCACGCCCGATCCGGCCGGGTTGAGCGAGGAGATCTCGGGCTTCACCTCCAGATTGACGTAGCCGTCCGGGTTAATGTGGGGGATGACGTCGAGAATGATCCCTACGTCCTCGTATTCGACGGAGGAGTTGACCTGCCCGCTGTCCGACACGGAGCTGCTGCGCACGAACGGCACCTTGTCCCCAATGGTGATGTTGGCCTCCTCGTTGTTCTCGACCAGGATGGTGGGGCGGGAGAGGACCTGCAACATGCCGTCGGACTGGAGGGCGCGGAGCAGGAAGTTGAAGTCCTCGCCGGTAACGGAGAAGCTGAAGCCGCCGAAGGAGCCGGCGGCCCCGCCCGCGCCGACGTCGGTGCCGCCGACGAAGTCGAAATTGTTGCCCTTCACGACCCCGTTCGGCCCCACCACGGCGCTCTCGGTGAAGGTCAGATCCTGGAGGGCGAACTCCATGCCGAACTCGACGCTGTCATCGAGGGTGACTTCGGCGATGAGCACCTGGATCATGACCTGGGGCGGGGGGCGGTCGATCTGCCGGACCATCTCCATCACATTGGAGTAGTACCGCGGGCTGACGCCCAACAGCACGCTGTTGGAGGCCTTGTCCCCGACGATGGTCACGTGCCGCTCGGCCTGCTGCATGAGCGAAGACTCGTCCTCCAGTTTGCTGAGGCGATCGTTTTCCTCCTTCACGAAATCTTCCAGGGCCTTGCTGAGGTCCTCGGCGGTCGAATACTTGGCCAGGTAGACTTTGTTGATGCGTTCGTCCACGGTCTGGGCATCGATCAGGCGGACGAACTTTTCGACCATGTCGAGGTCGGTCTCGGTCCCGGCGGCGATGATCGTATTGGTGCGGCGGTCCGCGGCGAAGCGAATGCCTTGCACGGAACTGCTCTCCCCGCCGGCGGCGGGAGCGCCTCCGCCTTCGGGCCCGCCGAAAATCAACTGCTGTTCCACTTCGCCCTTGCCGCCGCCGGTCTTCGGTTGAAAGAGGTCCTCGAGCTTTTTGGCGAGTTCCTCGGCGTCGGCGTTGACCAGGGGGAAGAGGCGGATCTCGGCCAACTGGGGAGGCATCTTGTCGATCTCGCGGACGAGCTGCTCGAGCATTTCGACGCTCTCCGCGGGGGCCATGATCATCAGGGCGTTGGTGCGCGGGTCGCCGGTGATGGTGATGTCCTGGCGGAGGAGCTTGCGCGTGACCTCGCTGCCGTCGTCCAGCTTCTGCTTGAAGGACAGGATGACCGATTCGGCGTCCTTGTCGCTGCCCGAGGATTGCTTCCCGCTGAACAGGGTCTCGGTGAACTTCTTGGCAAAGTCCTCCGCGATGGCGTGTTTGAGCCGGATCACGCGCATCTGCATTTCTTTCACCGGCTCGGCGGTATCCAGCCTGGTCACGATCGCCCGGACGTTTTCCATCTGCGAGGGGGAGGCCCAGACGATCAGGGCATTCGTCCGGGGGTCCGCTTCCACGGCGATCACGTCGGCCCGGGCGGCCCCGCCTCCCGACTTGCCGGCCTGACTCTTGAACAGTTTCTCCAGGCGATCGACCAAACCCTCGGCCTTGGCGACCTTCAGCGGGAAAATCTCGAACTGCTTAGCGATGTTCGACGGTCGATCGAGGAGTTCGAGCAGGCTCTGGATCACCTGCTGATCGTCGCGCGAGGCGCTGCAGATCAGGCTGTTACTGCCCTCGTCGGCCAGGATGTAGATGGGGGTGCCGGCGCCTTTCTCGCCACCGCTCTTCTGGCGCTCATCGAACGTATTCTGCATCTTTTCGGCCAGCGTCGCGGCGGCGGCGTGCTGGAGTGGGTAAATCTCGAACACCGCGGTACGCTGGACATTCTGCTCCTCGATGCGGGCGATCAGGTCCTCGCAACGCTTCAAGCTGTCCCGCGAGCCGGTCACGAACAGGCTGTTGCTGCGCTCGTCGGCGATGATGGTCGGCGGGCGGACCAGGTCCGGCTCCGGGGAGTGCTCCTTGATCCCCTTGAAGAGGTCATCGAGCATCTTGGCCAGCTTGAGGGCGTCGGCCGTCCCCAGGGCGAAAACCCGGGTGTCCTGCTGGAGCAGCGGGGCGTTCTCGGTGTCCATCACCTCGATCAGCTTGTCGACGATGGCCAGGTTGGGCTTGCTGGCACTGGCGATGACCGAGTTGGAGCGGGCATCGGCGACCACGGTGACCTTCTGGCGCTCCTGGGCCAGCTTGCTGTCCAAGCCTTTGGTGGGGCTATAGATGCCCGCCTTGAACAACTCGTCGATCTTCTTCTGCACGCCGGTGGCTTCCGCGTTCTGCAGGACGTAGAACTTGATCACGCCCTCCACGTCGGGCTCGTCATCGAGCAGCGCGATGATGCGCATCATCTCGTCGTAATTCTCCTGTGACGCAGCGACCAGGAGGGTGTTGGTGGCCGGGTCGTTGGCGAAGGCCACGCGGTCGGCCGGGTTCTCCTTCTGGCCCTCGCCGAGACGCTGCTTCATGCGCTCCTCGAACAGCTTCTTAAGCATGTCGCTGATTTCGGAAGCATCGTTGTGCTTGAGGGCGATCAGCCGAATCTGGGCGATGGGGGCCAGCGGCTGACTCTCCAGCCGTTCGACCAACCGTTTGATCTCCTCGTAGTCTTCCACCGAAGACGCGATGACCAGAGCGTTGCTCCGCTGATCGGCGACGACGATGGGCAGATCGGCGGGCAACTCGCCTTCCTTGCGCAAGTCGGCCTTGCGCTTCCACAGTTCGTCGATCTTGCCGGCCAGGTCGCCGGCGGAGGTGTTCACGCAGTTGATCAGACGGATGTTCTCAATCAGGCGGTCGCCGGCGCCGTCCAGGTTCCGGGTGATCTCGACGATCTCGTCGAAGTTCTCCTCCGACGCGCCCACGATCAGGGAGTTGCTGCGGATGTCCACGGCAAGGAACACCTTCTCGCGCTCGACGACCGACTTGCCGGCGTCGCTTTTCTCCAGGGACTCGGTCCGCTGTTTGAACAGTTCCTCGATGATCTTGCCCATGTGGGTGGCGTCGGTGTTGGCCAGGGCGACCAGCCGCAGCGGGAACTTGGTGGCCGCGGAGGGCACGTCCAGGGTCTGGACCAGCGAGGTGACCAGGGCGATCTGGGCGGCCTTGCCCGCGATGAGCAGGGTGTTGGTGCGCAGATCGGTGGTGACGGCGATGTTGTAGACCAAGGCCTCGCCTACGGGTCCGGGGGGCACGGCCTCGCTCTTTTCATCACCCGGGGCGGGTTTGGGCAACATCTTGCCGGCCTTGAACATCTCGTCGAGCATGGTGGAGACCGCTTCGGCATCGGCGTAGCGGAGGTGGAAGACTTTGACGCCCAACTCCTCGGCCGTGGGCACGCCGTCGAGGATGTCGACGATCTCGCCCAACGGGGCGATGTTGGATTCCACGGTGGCGACGATGAGCGACTCGGTGCCCTTATCGGCCAGGATGCGCAACGGTTTCTCCAGGTCCAGGGGGGGCAGTTCGCGTTGCCGGCCGTCGGGCGTGCGCACCACCATGCGCAGCCGGCGGATGGTCTCCTGACCGGGTTTGGCTTTGTCGGCCGCCGCCTGGGCGGTGATCAGTTCGTTGATGGTCTTGGCCATCTCCTCGGCCTTGGTGTTGAGGAGCGGGAAGACGGTGAGCATGATGTCGCCCCAGCCCGCGGCCGGGGCCACGTCGATGGCATCGAGCAAGTTCTGGATTTTGGCCCGTTCGCTTTCCGGAGCGGTAATCAGGATGGTGTTGTTGGCGTCGATGGCGACGATCTCGAATTCCGGTCCGGCATCCTCGCCCCACTTCTTACGCAGGGTGTCCAACACCTTCTTGAGTTGGGTCGCGGCTTCGGTGGCCTTGCGATGCTTCACGGGGAAGGTCATGGTTTCAGTGGCGGGGAAGGTGCCTTGGATGTCGATGGTCTTAACGATGTCGACCACCTCGTCCATCAGGTGGGTCGGTGCGGCGATGACCACCACCCGCTCGGTCACGGCCACGAGGGCCACTTGGTCTTCGGTCCGCTTTTTCAGCTTGGAATAGATGGACTGCACCTTCTCGGCCACGCGTTTGGCGCCGGCCTTTTCGAGGGTCACGACGCGCATTTCGTTCCGTGGGCCCTCGCGATCGATCAGGTCGATCAGAGCTTCGAGCAGGGCGACATCCTCCTCGTTGCCGGTGATGATGACTGTTCCCGAGCCGACGGTCTGGATGTCCACGTCGAGGCCGGCGAGGTTGATTCCACTGAGGGACAGCGGCGGTCGAGCGGCGTGTTGCGCCGGCGCGGCGTCTTCCTCGTCCCCGGACTCCGCGGCACGTGCGGTGGGCGCAGTATCCTGCTCACCGGCAGGTTTGTCGTCGCGGCGCGTTGCGGTATGCGACGGGGCTTGGTCGGCACGGGCGAGCGCATCGTCCATCAGCGTGTCAACCGTCCGTTGATCAGAACGTTCGTCTTCGTCCGCCGGCGGGGTCTGCCCCACGGCAGGAACGACGAACGAGCACACCATTAGAAACCAGTAGATCGCGTTCATCACCGATCCCTCCGGTTCTCAGTTCCCGGTTCAAAGTTCAAAGTTCCGAGTCCTCCGGCGGATAGCTGCCAGCTACTGCCGCGGCCGGCTCCCGCGCGAGCCCCCGCTGCGCCCAGAACTCTTGGTGCCCTTATTATCCCCAATCAGGCCGCGAATGACACCCTCAACTTCGGTCGCATCCGCATTTTTTGTGCGGATAATCCGGGTCACCTTGCCGCCCTGGGGACCCGCCTGCTCCAGGCTCCGGATGACGGCCACCACTTCGTCGTACAGCGCCGGAGCACCCGCCAGGATCAGGCTGTTCGTGCGTTTGTCGGCGGTCACGACAAGCTGCTGGGCGGCCCGC
This sequence comes from Planctomycetota bacterium, assembly GCA_043803085.1. Classification (GTDB taxonomy): domain Bacteria; phylum Planctomycetota; class Phycisphaerae; order UBA1845; family UBA1845; genus JAAEQG01. The sequence goes on along the minus strand of JAZDKM010000314.1, from coordinate 779 downwards.
GCACCCCGGCCGGGGGCTTGCTTGAGGCTGGGGTTGAAGCTGTCCTCCAGCATGGCGGCCATGTCGTCCAGGTTCACGCCCGGCGCCACGCGAACGATGCGAACGCCGGCGCCGGCGTTGTCTGCGCTGTCCAACTGTTCCACAAGCCGCTCGATAGCGTTGTAGTCGGCCGGGTTGGACCGCACGATCAGCGCGTTGCTATTGTCGTCGGCGACGATGACCGGCTGAAGCGCCGCCCCCCCACCTCCGCCCGCAGGACGCCGCCCCGGCTGCTGCTTGAAGAGCTCCTCCAACTGCGGCTGGATGGCCGACGCCTGGGCGTGCTGGAGCTTGATGATCTTCGGAATGTTCCCGGCCCCCTCGACCTCCACGTCGAGCCGGGCGACCACCTCGGCGATTTCGGCGAGTTGTTCGGCGGCACCGGAGAGGATCAGGGAGTTATTCTGCGTGGAGACGCTGATGCGTACGTCGCCGACCAGTTCGGCGCCGGCGCCGCGCCCGCCACCACCGCGGGCACCGGGTTTGCGCAGATACTCCTCCAGGATGGTGCGGGTTTCCTCGGCGTCGGTGTACTTGAGCGGGAGAATCTTGATCTCGCCGCCGCCCGCCGTTCCGGTGACTTCCATCTGCTCGATGACGGCGCGGATATCGCCGAGTTCTTTGTCGTTCGCTCGGATGAGGAGCGTATTGCTGCCTTGCGGATTGGAGATGGCCACGGTTTGCTGGCTGCGGGCGCCGGCCCGCCCTTGAACGAACATTTCCTGCAGCGCCCGCGCCGC
>JAZDKM010000313.1:0-3246 GCA_043803085.1 Planctomycetota bacterium | reverse complement strand
TTGACCAGACGAGCGAGCCGCCGGGTTTATCCCGGCGCTGGTGGAAATTACCAAACAAACCCATTGTCCAGTCACGCTTTACCACGCCGCCCAGCGTCGTTCCGTGGTCAGCTCCGCGCGGCGCTCGCCGAGGGCCGAAGCCAAAGCTGCCGAGCGGCGGGTGCCATGGCCGAGCGTAGCGCGGCCATGTTGCGTGCTGCAATCGTCGTCGGCCGCTGGAGGACGCCACATGCCCGCGCCTGCGGGAGAAGCCGATCAGGATCGGCGCTAACTGCCTGTGGCAGAAGTTGTAGCACAGGCTTCCAGCCTGTGTTTCCCCGGGCGCTTGGATGCCCGTGCCCGACCGCGACCCCTCTCCCCTTGAGCGAGGGTTGGGGTGAGGGTCAAACCCGAGGGGAATCCCCCCTCACCCTGCCCTCTTCCCCAAAAGGGGAGAGGGGTTGTGGGATGGACTCTTAACGCGCGAGCGGCCGAAGGCGACCGTCAAACAAGGCCTCACGGCGATCCGCACCTCGTTCGATTGGCTCGTCACCGGGCAGGTTAGCGCCGTGAACCCCGCTCACGCCGTCCGCGGCCATGCGAGCAACGGGGACTGACGGCGCGCACCACGGGCGCACCGAACCACAAGCGAGACCGCGCGACACGGTGCCACGACGTAGCACGCTCGCCCCGGCGGGAAGCCAACGCCTAACAGCCCGTGGTGAAAGTGGCCAAGAGCGGTGTGGCACGGGCATCCAAGCGCCCGCGGAAACACAGGCTGGAAGCCTGTGCTACAACTTCTGCCACGGGCTGCTAAGCGCGTTTAACGACAAGATGTGGGACTGGCAAGATGTGGGACTGGCTTTCCAGCCGGTCAGGCGTAGGTCGGGTCTGCGGACCCGACCTACCCACCTTGCCGGTGGAAACACAGGCTGGAAGCCTGTGCCACAACTGTTGCCACGGGCTGCTCGGCCGGAACACCGCGGCGGGCAAGTGCGACCCTCAGCCTGCTTTCTGCGCGGCGACCAATCTCATGAGAAGATGGGGCGCTATTCAGCGCCGCTGGCCCGCAACCTTGACGCCGCCACGGCGTTTGTCACAAGCCCGGGCTGACGGTGGACCGTGCCTCTTTGCAGATTTCCCGCGTGATGCACGTAGCGTAACTGCCCGGCGGAAGCGTGAACGAGACCTGCAAATAGGGGCCGTGGTCATCCTCCCCGGCACTGGCGGCCTGGTCACCGAGCGGTACCCGCAGCGGACGGCGGGCTCCGTCCAGCTTGACGCCGCCCCTGCGGCGGAGCGCCACCGACTCCAGCCCCTCACGGGCCAGTACTTCGGCCTCCAGTTCGCCCGGCCGTCCGGTGGCCTCGGTCATCCGCGCGCCGTACAGGGGGCCGGTGGGGGAAATCTCGAAGGCCACACACCGCGGCTGCTCCGCCGCGAGGTCTTCCACCCGGAAACATGCGCCATTCACGTGTTTCCAGGCCATGTCCCCCACTTCCACGCGGTCGATCCCTTCGAGGCGTTCCGCCAACACCAGATTGAACAGCCGGCTCTGTTCCGCGGAGACATAGAGCTTCCGCAAGGTATGGTTCACGGCAGACCAGGCCCGCCGCGCGTCGCCATCTGCTCTGGCCAGGGCACGGCACACTCGAATCTGCTCGCGGAAGGCCTCGGGCCAGGCGCGGGCGGCCTCCTCATGTCGGCCCTGCTCGAACAGTTCGCGCGCCCGGCGGATGTTGTCCCGGTCGAGCGGCCCGGGCCGGCCGAGCATCACCCGCAGTGCCTCGTCGAAATCGTCTTTCAAGACCGCGCGTCCGATCTCGGCGTTGTCGCCGCGCGTGCCAAACCGCTGTGGGCCGAAGTAGTTGGGGACCCCACGTCGGTGCAGCACGTCGATGATCGTCCGGGCACGGGCCGTCGCCTCCGGCCCCACGGCGCGAATCTTCAGGACGAATCGATTGCCCCGAAGGTGGCCGAGCTTGAGCTTGTTCCGGTGCAGGCTTATCCAGAGGACCTTGATCCGCGCCAGGTCCAGGGCTTCGATTTGCTTGGAAGTGACGTGTTCCACGCTGAAGGTCTGGCGTGTCAGGGCGTGGGCGTCCTTCAGGCCGGCGTACCCGATATCGTGCGCCCTTTTCCCCAGCGCCTTGGCGACGGCGGCGGTGGCGGCCAACGTCGTGAGCCCGCGCTTCTCGATGCCGAAGTAGGTGTGCGTGCCCTCGCCGGAAGGCAGATACAGCGGCAACTCCTCGACGAGGAAGTCTTCGTCGTAGCGCTTGATGGCGCCTCCAACGCCGGGCAGACCGGCCGTCAGATAGGGCATGTCGAATGGCTGCGCCGTCTCAGTCGGGTTCATGCTACGTGAGTTTACGGCTTGGGTGTCAATCTCAGCAAGCCGCTCGGCGCACCTACCCATCAATCCAGAAGCGTTCTCGCGGGGGAGGCCGGATCGAGCGCCACCGCCTTGCGGGCGAACTCTTTCGCCTTCGCTGTGTCGCCGATTTTCTGGGAGGCCAGGGCCGCATCGGTGAAATGCCGGGCGACCGTCGGCTCCAACTCACAGAGCACCTGATACTCCTCCAGTGCGGCGCGGGTGTCGCCGAGGCGCATCAGGACCGCGGCTAATTCAGTGTGGGTGGCCGGCCGGAACGGGTCGATGTACAGGGCCTGTCGATACCAGTGGCGGGCCTCCGTCAGCTTCCCACGCTGCGCATAAATGGCGCCGATTTTAGCCGGCACGTCGGGATCATGTTCGTCAGCCCGAGCCAGCTCAAGCAGTTGTGGCAGGGCCAGATCAGGCTCGTGGCGCTCGAGGTAGATGCCGGCCAACCCCGCGTAGCTGGATGGGTCCAGCGGACAGTTGCGCTGCAACTGAGTCAGGTAGCCGAGAGCTTCGTCGAATTGCTCGCGGCGCAGCAGAATCCGGCCCAGTAGCTTGGGTGCGGTCCACCCGCCCGGATCAACCGCGGCCAGACGTTTCAACGCCGGGAGCATTCCGTCCTCTAATTGCTTGAGGCCCGGGCCCACCTTGTCCTCTGCGTAATGGGCCAACACCTTTACGAACACTTCCAACGCGTTTTTCTCATCTTCGTCGACGGCCAACGCCTTGCGCGCCGCTTCCAGGGCTTTGTCGTAGTTGCGGTCGTCGAATTCGGCCTGCGCCAGCCGCCCGAGCAGGGCGGCGCCCGCGTCCGGAATCAACGCCAGTGCCCGCAGCACGGTGACGTTCTCGGGCGGATCAAGTGGGAAACCCCATTGGGCGAC
>JAZDKM010000312.1:0-2278 GCA_043803085.1 Planctomycetota bacterium | reverse complement strand
GCACGTATCGCCCCAGCAGGTTCCGGACTGTTGCGCCTGGGAATATGATCCCACCGACCCCACCGATCGCGGCCGCTTTGATCTCAATGGGGATTGCTTCGTGAAGAACGCGGACGCCAGCGCGGTGTATCCGAGGGTGTCCCCCCAGGGGAAGCCGCCCAAGCCCAGCGGGCATTAAGGTAAGGTGCGCGCTCGCGCACCATGCCGGCAGCGGTAGGGCAGCTCGTTGACCTGCCCTACGCTTGGTCCGCGGGCGCGGACCCTACGCCCACTTTCACTCCGAGCCGCGATGCTCTGAGTGTGGGGAAGCGATATGCTCGTAAGCGCCAGATTTCCTTCGAGGCACTAATCGCTTTTGGGATGACGTTGGTGATTGTGACCGGCGGCATCGCTCTGTCGGTGGGATCGTTGGTGGCCCGGGGGCTGGCGTTCATCTTGTGTGCGGGCCAACCCATCTATGAACTGCCCCCGCGTCTGCTCGTACTCGGGCGGGGATTCGTGCTGGAGAGCGTGTTCGGCAAGCTGCTGCCCGTACCCGTGCTGATCATGCTACTGGGCTTCGTCACGTTTCACGTGCTGTTGGCACGGACCGTGTTCGGCCGAGGTGTGATTGCGGTAGGCAGCAATGAGGAAGCGGCCCGCCTCGCAGGGATTCCGGTTCGCCGCACCAAGCCGATCGTTTACGCGTTGACCGGGGCGCTCATCATCGGCGTGCTCAACAACAGCCTCAATCTCCTCCACGTGGAGCATTTCTGGCAAAAAGTCGTGCTGGGGCTGGTGATTCTGCTGGCCGCGTTGTTCGATGCCGCCCTCCGTCGCGTCGGCCGACAGTAGTGGGCAGGGCAGGGTCATCGACCTGAGCTACTCCTGCCGTCGGGTCGATGACCCGACTTCCTGACGACCGCGCGACCACCGTTTCCAATCCTCCTTAAGTCCTTATCCGACAATACTTTGCACCCATCACCAACATTACGCTGTAAAAAAGAGACTAAACACGTCCCCAGTATGTACCGATGCTGGAGAAAACACGGTAGCATCTCCTCTACCGCCGGCACCGTACGCGGCGGGAAGCGCTCGCGGAGGCGAGGTGTCGACCAGATTCTGGAAACGCCGAGTTGCGGCAAACGCTTAGTTATTGAAAGGATTTTGCTATGTTGAGACGAGAAAGAACCCTGATCTTGGCCGGGATCCTTCCGGCACTGTGGTGCATGGTGGGACTCGTAGGTTGCGGCGGTGCCGCGGCAGGTCGCAGCGGCGGGGGAGCAAATGATAACTCAGACGACGGTGGAGGCCCCCCGGCGACGGGCGTGACCTTCGGGGCGGTGCAACCGGATCCGGAGACCGTGGCGGCCCGCCCCCAAGCCATCAACCCCTACGCGGCGAACACAGCCGTCAATCTTCCCGCCTCTGCCGACCTCACCCGCGACATGCCGCCGATCGGCAATCAGGGTGGCTTAGGCTCGTGCACGGCTTGGGCATCGGGTTATGCGGCGGCCACCTACACCGCCAACCGCCGCTTCGCCTGGGGAGCCAGCACCGCGGACCACCAGGCCAGTCCCGGTTACCTCTATGCCCAACTCCTGGCGGCGGACAGTTTTCCATGCGAATCGGGCACCTTAATTGCGACGGCCATGAACTTGCTCGTGCAAGGGGGATGCTCCAGTCTCCAGACCGTAGAGTACACGGATCAGCAATGCCTGGACAGCCCCTCCGCGGCGGACGCGGCGAACTTCCTCATCGGCAGTTTCGCCCGCGTCGTGCACACGGACCGCTTTGCCGTGCGTGGCGAGCTGGCTGCCGGGCGGGCGGTGGTGTTCGGAGCCGGCATCTATGACGATTTCACGCAGGCTACCGGCAGCGCGGTGTACCGAGGCAGTGGAGTATTCCTGACCCAAGGTGCGCAACACGCCGCCCACGCCATGGCCCTCGTCGGATACGATGACAGCCTGGGCGCGTACCGGGTGATGAATAGCTGGAGTTCGCAATGGGGCGACGGCGGCTCCATTTGGATGGCTTACGAGACCTTCGAGGCCACTGCCTTCGAAGCCTATTCCGTCGAGTCGGCGGGCGATCGCGAACCGCCCGAGCCACCCGGACCGGGGCCGGAACCCGGGCCGGAACCTACGAACGACCCGCTGGGTTACCTGGACGAGGCCTATCAGTTTGCCGACGCCGACCCGATCACCCGCGAGCAGTTGGTGTACTTGGTCTTCTTCTATCACTTCGATGCTCCGGTCTATATCCGGACGGTCACGGTGACCGATCCCTCCGGCAATGT
>JAZDKM010000311.1:0-3045 GCA_043803085.1 Planctomycetota bacterium | reverse complement strand
ACGTCAGCGCACGTGGAAGTCGGTCTGGACCTGCGCCTGGAGCCTCGGCTGCGCGGGCTGCGGCATGAACCCGCGGGTCTCCGGCGTCCGTCCGCCGGCTTCCCGCCGGCTTTGCCGGGACTCCGCCGCCAATAACGCGATCCAGAAGTGCATGTTCGGCACGCTCGCCGCCGCCCCATTCTCCAGCATGGTTCATGCGATAGCAGGCGAGGACCGGCCGCCCCTTGACCGGGTATCGACCCCTTCGCCGCGCCGAAGAGCGGAGGACATTTCGACGTTTCGAGTTCTCTTCTCGATCTGCGCGATCTGCGAAATCTGCGGACCGTCTGGGCTTTTGACTTTCGACGTTTCGACGTTTCGCCGTTTCGGCGTTTCTTCCCGATCGCGCGCCAAGTACTAATAGGAGAGATTCCGCGCGCGGGTGGAATCAACCGCCGTCAGCCCCCGAAATCCGGCCTGGACGATCGAGAATGCAGAATCTCCAAACGAACCCATTTTCGACGCTTCGACGCTTCCGCTCCTCTCTTTCGACGTTTCGACGTTTCGACGTTTCTGCTTTTCGGCGTTTCTGCTTCCTGCCTTCTTCGAAATTACCAAACAAACCCATTGTACAGCACCACTTCATGCCCTCTGCCCCACTTCATCGTTCCGTCGCTTCCGCTCCTCTTTTTCGACGTTTCGACGTTTCGACGTTTCGGCTTTTCTGCTTCCTGCCTTCTTCGAAATTACCAAACAAACCCATTGTACAGCGCTACTTCACAGGCGGCGCGCACCGCGCCTCCCGGTGGCTTGGTGTGTGCTCACCCTGCACCCGGAACCAACTTCTATGGAGCAGAACGTTTTGCCACAAACGTGGAGAGGTCGGCATCGCCGAGCGCCGCGACGCTGCGCCGGGACACGGCCACTCTACGCCGCCCCTGACGCGGCTTGCAAATCCCGCAGGCTTCGGTTTCCATGCCGCCCTGAGTATGCTTGCCGCAGCCAACATGGAGATCATCCCATGCCGATGAGCGTATGTCGCGTCCGGCCCCGCGTCCTTCTACCGTTTTTCGTGACGGCGTTCTTGACGGCCCTCATCCCCTTGGCGGGCGGTTGCACGACCCCGCCGATGCTCGTGCGGGCGACCGCCTACGACATTCGCGTCAACCTTGATCCCGCGTCCAACCACCTGGAGGGCCAGACTGCGTTGCAACTTACGCGCGTCGCGGACACGCCGCGGCTCCGCGGGCCGGTCGTGGTTGCGTTCGAGTTGAACCCCGCACTGAACATCACGGCGGTAGACTGCGACTCCGCAGGGGTCAGGGCCCACACCACCGAACCCAAGAAGATTGAAGACCCGGAGGATCACGAAGGACCGATTCCGACGATCCATCGCATCACGCTCGACCAGGCGCGGGCCGAATTCACCATGACGGTCAATTATGAGGGCACGCTCTACCAGGACCCGTCGGCCGGCGAGAAACGCGGCGAGATCCACAACTTCGCGATGTCCGCCCACGTGGGTACCAACGGCATCTATCTGAGCGATTCGGGCGGCTGGTATCCCACACCGACCCTTCCGGAGGAGACGGCGCCGGAGAACGCCCTGGCCGCTTATCGCCTGGTCGTGGACCAGCTTCCGGGGATCGAGTTGCTCGCCGGTCTGGAGCCGGCGCCGACGCATGACGAAGACGGCGCCCACACCTGGGTATCCGCCCGCCCGCTGGCGGGAATCGCATTGACCGGAGGCCGGCGAGTGCGACTGACGGCGGAGCACGCGGGCACGCGGATTCACGCGCTGGTCAGTCCCGGCAAGGAGGCCATCGGCGAAGACCTCCTCGATTGTGCCCGGCAATGCTACGACCGCTACATACCCCTGGTGGGACCCTACCCCTTCCGCGAGTTCTCCATCCTGGAGAGCTTCTTCAGTTCGGGCTTTGCGTTCCCCGGCTTCACGCAACTGACGCCGGTGATCCTCAATGACAAGAAGCCCTACTGGCGGCACGGCTACCTCGACCACGAGTTCCTGCACAACTGGTTCGGCAACGGCGTCTACGTCGATCCCCACGACGGCAACTGGTGCGAGGCCCTGACCAGCTACTGCGCCAACCTGTTCGGCTACGAACTCGACGGTGACGCGGCGGGGGCCCGGCGGCAACGCCGCAACAACTCCCACTTCCTGAGCCGCCTCAAACCCGAGAAGGACAAGCCTCTGGGCACGTTCGGCCTCAAAGAAGGCGCGGAGCGGGGCATCGGTTACGACAAGGGCTGCATGGTGTTCCACATGCTGGCCTGCAAAATCGGGCCGGACGCCTTCTGGGCCGGCATCAGGCGCCTGACCACGGAACGTATGGGCAAGTTCATCAACTGGGACGACCTCAAGGCCTGCTTCCAAGCGGGAACGAAGGAAGACCTGGACCCGTTCTTCGAGCAATGGGTGCGGACGGCGGGTGCGCCTCAACTCGCCATCCGCTCCGCCACGTACGACTCGGCCGCCGGCGCCCTCGAACTCACCGTCACCCAAGGTGAAACCGAGTTTGCCCTCGACGTGCCGATCCGCATTTATCAGAGTGAGCAGAGCTACCAGGATGTGCTGGTGCGGGTGAGAGCGCCGGAAGAAGTCGTGCGGCTGCCGGTCGCCGCGCCGGTCTTGGTCGAACTCGATCCCGATTATCACGTGTTTCGCAAGGTGCCGCCCGAGCAGATGCTGCCGACCAGCAGCCTCACCCGCTATGGCAAGAAGCTGGTGATCCTGCGACCGGACGGCGAAGTGTGGAAGAACTACGACTTGGTCGCCTCGGATTTCGAGGGGGGCAACAAGTCGGAAAACACGACGCGCCTGGCGGTTGCGGAGGTGACGGCCGACGCGCTGCGAGATACGGGCGTGCTGGTCTTGGGGGCCGCCGTCAAGCATCCCGTCATTCGGGAGTTGCTGGCCCGGGCGGGCTGTCCGGTATCCTGGGACGAGGCCGGTTTTCGCGTGGGCGATCAGACGTACGACCGGCCCGGTCAGGCCGTCTTGGTCACCGTGCGACACCCGGACGATCCCAAGTGGGGGATCACCAT
>JAZDKM010000310.1:0-6797 GCA_043803085.1 Planctomycetota bacterium | reverse complement strand
CACGTTGACATGGTCGCAGTTGAAGAGCTGCTTGGCCCGCCGGCGGGCCAGTTCCTCCACCCCGTCCATGTTCGTGCAGCCGCCGTAATAGCGCTTGCCGGGATAGCCCTCGGCGTACTTGTTGGTAAAGACGGAGCCGACCGCCTCGCGCACCGCGGGCGACACGTGGTTTTCCGAGGCGATCAGCTCGATGGTGTTCTGCTGGCGTTCCTCTTCGGCCTGCATGATCGGCCAAATCTCGGGATCGCCCTTGGCGATGTGTGAGAACTCGGTGGTGAGCATGATCGTTCCCCAAAAGCAGCCGGGTGGGCGGGCTTCGCCCGCCGCGACAGAGTGTCGGGCAGAGCCCGACCGAGCGTCCCCTGGGGGACCGGCTTCGCCGTCCGTCAAGGGCACGGGGACAACCTATCGCGTAGAAGGCCGAAAATCAAATAACGGCAAAGGCGGAGACGACCATCCGTTGGGCAATGGGATCGGGCGGCGGTTGGGGCCGATAAGGTTGACCGATTCGCGGCCGAGCAGGTCGGTCAAGTCCCGAATGAGCTCAGCGCTGATCGCCACCCCCGGACCCGGCCGGCCGATGGTGACAACCATGCCATTCTGCGTCGTGACATCGAAATAGACCGGTTTCTCCCCGGCATGCTTGCGGCAGACCTGGGCCAAAGCCGTCAGCAGCCGGTCATCGGCCGTCGCGTCGGAGAGGCGCAGGAGCAGGTGCGTGGTCAGCTTTTCCGGGGCCTGGGCCACGGTCATCACCTCGCTGACGCGCAGCGAGGGTTCTTCCCGGCGGCGGTCGACCTCGCCCCGGAAAAAGAGGATCGCGTCGGGCGTGACCACGGCCTGGTGGGCGGCCAGCATGTCGGGGAATAAGATGGCCTCTACTTGGCCTCTGAGGTCCTCCAGGGTGACAATGCCCAGCTTGGAGCCTGGATGGCGCCCGCCCCGGGTGAGCACCGTACGGAGGCTGGTGACCATACCGCCCAGGATGACCTTGGCCCCGTCGTCGTGGGACTTCAGGTCCACCGTCCTGGCGGTGGCGCAGGCGTCGAGCAGCGGCTCGTGTCTCGCCAGAGGGTGGCAAGTCACATAGAAGCCCAACACGGCCTTTTCGCGGGCGAGCATCTCCGCCTCGTTCCATTCCTTGGTGGACAGCTTGGGCTCCGGGCGTTCGATTCCGCCGGTGCCGCTGGGGTCGCCGAACAGGTTCATTTGCCCGCTCAGCCGGTCGCGCCGGGTGCTCTGTCCGGCCTCGATAGCATGATCGAGGACCTCCATCAGGGCCTTGCGCATGGCGCCGGTGGTGTCGAACGTCCCCGCACCGATCAAGGCTTCGAGGGTGGCGCGGTTGACGACGGTCATGTCCACCCGCTCGCAGAAGTCGAACAAGCTCTTGAACGGTCCGTGAGCTTCGCGTTCGGCGACGATGGCGCCCACCGCCTTCTCACCGACGCCCTTGATGGCCGCCAGTCCGAAGCGGATGACCTCTGGGTCGCCGTCGCGCCGGTCTACGGTGAAGTCGTTGTCCGACGTGTTGATATCCGGCGACAGGACCTTGATGCCCATGCGGCGGCACTCGTCGATGTACTCGACGATCTTGTCGGTGCTGGACATCTCGAAGGTCATCAGGGCGGCCATGAACTCCACCGGGTAGTAGACCTTCATGTAGGCCGTCTGGAAGGCGACCAGGGCGTAGCCGGTGGAGTGGGCCTTGTTGAAGGCGTAGCTGCCGAAGCGCAGGATGTCCTCGAAGATTTGCTCGGCCGTCCGGCGCCCGATCCGCTTCTCCGCACAGCCGGCCAGAAACGGCCCGCGCTCGTCCTCGATCATCGACTTCTTTTTCTTGCTGATGGCTTTGGCGAGGCGGAAGGCCCGTTTGAGCTCGATGCCGCCCAGACGATTCACCAGGCGGGAGACCTGCTCCTGATACACCATGATGCCGTAGGTCTCCTCGAGCACCTCGGTCATGATGGGGTGCGGGGTGGTCCATTTCTCGCCGTGCTTGCGGGCGATGTAGGCGTCGATGTTGACCATCGGTCCGGGGCGATAGAGGGCGTTGGCGGCGATGAGGTCTTCGATGCGGTTAGGGCGCATGCGTACAATCACGTCGCGCATGCCGCCGGATTCGAACTGGAAGATTCCCTTGGTCTCGCCGCGGGCGAACAACTCGTAGACCTGCGGATCGGTGATGTTGAGGTCGTCGAGGTCGATCGATTTGCCGCTACTCTTCTCAGCCAGTTGGCGGGCACGTTCGAGCGTGGTCAGCGTCCGCAGACCGAGGAAGTCCATTTTGAGCAGGCCGACTTTCTCGACCATCGTCCCCTCAAACTGGGTAACGATCTGGTCCTCGCCGGGTGGCTTGTAGAGGGGCAAAAACGTTTCGAGCGGCTGGTCGGCCACCACGACGCCGGCGGCATGGATGCCGGCGTGACGGGCCAGGCCCTCCAGCTTGCGGCTCACGTCGATCACCCGGCGGATCGTGGCGTCGCTCTCGTAACGCTTCTTGAGTTCGGGCTCCTGATCGAGGGCCTTGTCGATGGTCATGTTCAGTTCGGGCGGGATGAGACGGGTGAGCCGGTTGGCTTCCTCGAAGCCGATGCCGAGCACCCGGGAGACATCTTTCACCGCCGCCCGGGCCTTGAGCGTGCCGAACGTGATGATCTGGGCCACGTGCCCGTACTTCCGGCGGACATAGTCGATGACCTGAGCGCGGCCGTTCTGGCAGATGTCCACGTCGATGTCGGGCATCTCGTCGCGGTCGGGGTCCATGAAACGCTCGAAGTACAACCCGTAGCGAAGGGGGTCAGGGGCGGAGATGCCGAGGCAGTAGCTGACCACCGAACTGCATGCGCTGCCGCGGGCCCCGCAGGGGATGCCCTGGCTGCGGGCGTACTGGACGAAGTCCCAGACGATGAGGAAGTAGCTGGCGAAACCCTTGCTCGAGATGACCTCCAACTCATAGTCGAGACGTTCGCGGAGAGCGTCGCTGAGTTCGGCATATTTTTCGCGCCCCCCCTCCTGCACCAGTTCGCGGAGCATCTGTTCGGGGCGGCGCTGGTCCGGCGGCCGATAGACCGGGGCGAAGCGCTTGGAGAAATCGAACTCGACGTTGCACATTTCCGCGACGCGTAGGGTGTTGGCCAAGGCGTCGGGCCAGGCGGCAAAGAGTTCACCCATCTCCTGGGGGTTCTTGAGGTAAAACTGGTCGGTGTCGAACTTGAACCGGTCCGTGTCCGAAAGCAGCTTGCCGGTGCTGATGCAGCAGAGCACGTCGTGGGCATCGGCGTCCTGCCGGTCCAGGTAGTGGACATCGTTGGTGGCGATAACGCCCACACCCAGGCGCTGCGCCAGGTCCACCAGCTCCGGATTGATGACTTTCTGTTCCGGCAGCCCGTGGTCCTGTAGCTCGATGAGAAAGCGCTCGGGCCCAAAGATGGACAGATAGGTTTTGGCGATGTCCTCGGCCAGACGGCGGTTTTCATGGAGGAGCGCTTGGGGGATCTCTCCGCCCAGACAGGTACTCGTGCAGATCAGACCGGCGGAGAGTTCGCGCAGGACTTCCTTGTCGATCCGTGGCCGATAGTAGAACCCCTCGCGGTAGGCGATGCTGGCCAACTGGACCAGGTTGCGATAGCCCTCGAGGTTCATGGCCAGCAGGAGCAGGTGATTGCTGGCCTCTTTCATGCCACTGGAATCTCGGGCCCGCCGGTCGCCGGGGGCCATGTAGGCCTCGCAGCCGAGAATAGGCTTGATGCCCACCCGGTGTGCGGCTTCGTAGAACTCGATCACGCCAAAAAGGTTGCCGTGGTCGGTGACGGCGACCGCAGGCATACCCAGGTGCCGGACGCGTTCCACCAACTCGTCGATGCGTGTCGCCCCGTCGAGCAGGCTATAGTGCGTGTGCACGTGAAGATGACAGAAGCACGGCGTCGGCATAGTTCAAAGTTCAAGGTTCGAAGTTCAAGGTTCGAAGTTCAAGGTTCAAAGTTCAAGGTTCAAAGTCCAGAGAAACGTACGCAGGCATCGAATCTCGAGCTTAGAGCGTGCGTGAGAAGAGCAGGGAGACGACGACGCTGTTCCAGACCCGTGCGCCCTGGGCTTCCGAACGTCCTGCACGGGTCCATTACCGGCCTCGCCGTGGGCTCGGCCCGTAACGGACCCATGCCACCCCGCGCTAAACACCTTCTCACACACGCTCTTAGACTCTGGATTCTTTCTGAGTCGAGCATCCTACGCGATTCAGCGGCGCAATCAATCGGCGAGGCGGCGGACCGACGGCGCGGGGCAAGAGCGCCCCTGTGAGTTGTTTGTCCGAGGCGTCGTTACTCCTGGAGGGTCTTGACGTTAATTTGCCACGGGTAATTCATTTCGGTGAGCGTGCGGGCGAAGCTGGTGGCGCCCAGGGGGTGGGATTGGAGCAGGGCCTCGCGCTCGCCCGGTTGGGAAATCGAGATGGTGGCCACGGCCTTGGTGGCTTCGATGTAAATCTCGCCGCCCGCCTCCAGTTTGTACTCGCGGTTGGCGGCGTACTTCTTGTAGATCATCCGGCGGTCGGTGAGCACCACGCCGGACGCGCCCCGCTCCGTGCGGGCGAACTCCTGGTCGGCGTAGAAACCAAGGAACTGCTCGTTCTCTAGGGGCTTGAACCATTGCAGTATTTTCGCCCGCACCGCAAAGGGCAACCGCTGCCATTCGTTATCGCGCTGCTGTCGGCTGGCGACCAGCAACTTCTGGTAGCCGGGCGTCCCGCGACCGCCATTGTTCCGGTAAAACTCCAAGGCGATGCTCAGGTTGGCGATGCCGATCTGGCAAAATTCCTGGTTGCCATGGTGGAGGGTGTGCGTGGTGATCTCGCCCACCGAGCTGCAGTGCTCGCAGACGAAGTAGGGCATCGGCAGGTTGAAGGGCTGGGGGAGCATTTCCAGCGGCTCCAATTCCTTGAACCAATTGGCTTGCGACCTGAACAGCAACTGGTCCAAACGGCGGATGTGCCGGCTCTCCGCCTCCCGGATGTTGATGGCATCTTTGGGCGGGAGCTTGCCGCCCCAGATGAGCACGTGGCACAACAGATTGGCCTTGGACAAGCAGTTAACGCAGCGCTGGGGGAACGAGGCCCGCAGATCCGGGTCGCGCAGCGCTGTCACCAGGAACTCGAAGTAGGCCCCGACCTCGTCGATCCGCTCGAAGTTGATCCGCGGTTCGCTGGGCGGCGGCTTGGTGATGAGCGTGGCCCGGGTCACCGCCTCCTTGGGCCGTGGAGCCGGACTCTCCAGCAGGCCGGTGGCCCCGAGCACGCTATCGCTCGACGGGTTGTCTTCGGTCATCCAGCCGCAGATGGTCTCGTCGTCGATGGGGTGCTCAGCGGCGATGCGGAAGCCCTGACCGCACTTCTTGCACCGGGCGCGCAGTCCCAGTTGCTCTTTCGGCACCCGGTATTTCTGGGTACAACGCGGACAACAAACCACCATGACCTCGGACATGCTTGGATTCTCCATTCGGGGCGCTGCCGCCCCCGGAGGGTCCGGGGCCGACTCGCGCCACGATCGAGCACCCACCGGGGAGTATACCCCCGGCCCGCCGAGGCCGTCAACCGCCTGCCACAGGCTGACCTTCCGTTCGTGGGTCGGTTCAAGGATGGTGAGCCTGGCTTCCGGGAACCACCGTTTGGGCACTTACTCCAACCGTCGTTATACTACAGGCTGGGGGGGGGGGAGAGGCTGCCGCCGCGTTGACAGCCCCCAGCCCCTATCTTTATCATCAGCGCGCGTTGAGGTTTCAGGTTTCCCAAGGCATAGGTGACAGTTTTATGGCAGTAAAATTCAAGGACCTCAAATTTCCGAGCAGTGGCGAACCCATCACGATGGCCCCGTCCGGACTGAAGGTCCCGGACCATCCCATCCTCCCGTTCATCGAGGGCGACGGTACCGGCCCGGACATCTGGCGGGCGACGAAGCGGGTGCTCGACGCGGCGGTCGAAAAAGCCTACGCCGGGCGGCGGAAAATCGCCTGGTTCGAGGTCTATGCGGGACAGACTTCGTTCGACAAGTTCGGCTCCTGGCTGCCCGATGACACCCTGACCGCCTTCCGCGAATACGTGGTGGGCATCAAAGGCCCGCTGACCACGCCGATCGGCGGCGGCATCCGCTCGCTCAACGTCGCCCTACGGCAGATACTCGATCTGTACGTCTGCCTGCGCCCGGTGAAGTACTTTCGGGGCGTGCCCTCGCCGGTCAAGCGCCCGGAGCTGGTGGACATGGTCATCTTCCGCGAGAACACCGAGGACATCTACGCGGGGATCGAGTGGCCGGCCGGCTCGCCGGAGTGCAAGCAGGTCATCGAGTGGCTGCAAAAGACGATGGGGGTCACGAAGATCCGCTTCCCCGAAACGTCGGGGATCGGGATCAAGCCGGTCAGCCGGGAGGGGACCGAGCGGCTGGTTAGGGCTGCCATCCGCTACGCTCTCGAGAACCAGCGCAAGTCGGTCACCTTGGTGCACAAAGGCAACATCATGAAGTTCACCGAAGGCGCCTTCCGCGACTGGGGCTATCAACTGGCCAAGACCGAGTTCGGCGCCCAGGACCTCGACGGCGGCCCCTGGCAGACCTTGAAGAACCCCAAGACCGGAGCACAGATGACCATTAAGGACGCCATCGCGGACATCACGCTCCAGCAGGTACTCACCCGGCCGGACGAGTTCGACGTGATCGCCACCATGAACCTCAACGGCGATTTTCTGTCGGACGCGCTGGCCGCCCAGGTCGGTGGGATCGGCATCGCCCCCGGCGGTAACATCAACTACG
>JAZDKM010000309.1:0-5872 GCA_043803085.1 Planctomycetota bacterium | reverse complement strand
CTAAGGCCTTCTGGAAGTCACCGTCCGCCAGGGCCGCGTTGGCGCGGGCCACTTGCTCGGCCGGCGACACCGCTTCTTCGGCGCGTGCCGTCGCCGTGCCCAAGAGTAACGCGACCGCGAGGCCCAAAAACATGTGATGCCCGCATATCCCTAGAAGATCCCGCATACACCACCGTCTACCGAACTGGTCGGCCATGCTCCCCCCCCCCCTACAAACTGAATCCGCAATCCACAATCCGAAATCCGCAATCAATATGGTCCGCTCCCTTACGGTCGCGGTTCGGTTTTTGCTCCCTTACGGTCGCGTCTCTGTCCTGTGGCTCAGTCCTCTCCGATCCGTCATCAGCGTCTCGATGACCAGCAACGCCAACGCGAGCCCGGCGAACCACTGAAACCGCGCATGATACCGCTGAGTGTATTGGGCCTCGAACTCCACTACCTCCAGCTTGTTGCGCAGCCAGTCGTAAATCGTGCCCAGGTCGAAGTCGCCGGTCTCCGCCGGAAGATACCTGCCCCCGCCGACCACGGCCATCTCCTGCAAAACCGCGGGCTGCATTTTGGACCACACTTCCTGGCTGTCGTATTTGAGGAAGGTCCGTTGACCGCTTTCGACAATGGGAATCCGGGCCCCCTCCCGGACGTCACCGATTCCCACGGTGCAAACGATGATCCCGTTCTCCTCGTAGGCCGTTCGGGCCGCCTCTACCGGATAGTCAGTCTCCTGTTCTTCGCCGTCGCTGATCAGAATGATCGCTTTGTGGTCTTTGACGCGGTCCAGGAAGCATTCCTTGGCTTTGCGGAGCGCGTCGCCGAGCAGGGTCCCGCCGCGCGGCGAGCTGGTCGTGTCTACGTCCGCAAGGGCTGTCTTGAACGAGCCGTAGTTGATGGTCAGCGGGCACTTCTTGACCGCCGCCCCGGCGAAGGTCACCAGCCCGACGCGATCCCCTTCGAGTCGTTCGAGCAGGTCGCCGATGGCCAGCTTGGCGCGTCCGAGGCGGTTGGGGGCGATGTCCTCGGCCAGCATGGAGCGAGACACATCCAGGGCGATGACCAGGTCGACGCCCTTGCGCTGGACTTCCTCATAGTATACCCCCCAGCGCGGCCCGGTCAGTGCCACCGCGACGGAGGCCAGGGCGAGCAGGAGGAGCCCGGCCTTCAGGTACTGCCGCACCACGCTCACCTGCGGGACCAGGGCTTCGAGCAGGTTGGCCGTGGCGAACAAGCGCAGGCCGCGTTGCTTCCGCCAGAAGCCGTACATGAACACGCCGGCGAGCAGCGGCACCAGCCAGAGCAGGTGAATATACTTGGCGTGATCGAACTCGATGTCGTTCATGGGAGCTATCCGCGACGTTTCGACGTTTCGACGTTTCGACGTTTCTACGTTTCTACGGTATCTTCCGAAACAGCGTATTCGCCAGCACTACTTCCAGCGCAAAAAGTCCGAGCGCCACCATTAACAGCGGCGGCAGCCGCAGCGCCCCGAGCTGAATGGGCTCAGTGGCCAGCTCTCGGAACTGCATGTAGCGCTTTTCCTCCGTCTCCGTCTTCTCCAACTGATTGATTTCGGCGTAGACCTTGTGCAGCGCATCGGCGTCAGTGGCCCGGAAGTACTTGCCGCCGGTCAGGTCCGCCACCGTCTGGAGCGTCTTCTCGTCCATGGGGAAAAACTGCGGGACCAGGTCCACGTTACCCAGAGGATCGACCCGCGGCACCAGCACCCGTCGGCCCGTCCCCACGCCGATGGCGTAAATCTTGAAACCGAACGCGGCGGCGATCTGCGCGGCCTGCGCGGGGGGCAGGTCCCCGGCGTTGTTCGCTCCGTCGGTCATCAGCACGATGATCTTGCTCTTGATCCGCTTCTCATCCGTGACGCCGCGACGCCGCTCCAGTTCCGTCAGGTCTTTCACCGCCAAGCCGATGGCGTCGCCGATGGCCGTCCCGTCTTCGCCGGTGAGCATCTCGATTTGCGCCTGCTTCTCTCGAATCTGGGCCGCAGCGCCCGAGGTTCTCTGGGTCCGCTGCAGTTCCCGCTCCAGTTGCCGGATGCGTTTTTGCACCTCCACGCTCATCACCGTGTCCGTGTTCTTCAGGATGTCCAGCACCGTGGCGTGGTCCAAGGTGAGCGGGGATTTGGTGTCGGCGTAGCCCGCGAAGGTGATCAGGCCGATCAAATCATCGGGGCGACCGGGCAGGTCCCCCCCATTGCCGAGCACGAATTCCCGGAACACTTTCCTGATCGCCGCGAGCCGGTTGACCTGTTGGCCTTCGAGATTGAAATCCAGGGATTCCATGCTGCCCGAAACGTCCACCAGGGTCTGGATGGCTACCCCCTCGGAAAGAATGCGCGTTTGCTCGTTACCCTTTTGCGGCCGGGCCAGACAGACAATCAGCCCTGCAACCGCCAGCGTGCGCAGGAGCGGCACCAGTACCCGCGTCCGGGTCCGCAGCGTCGCCCCGCGCTGAGTCAGCCAGTCCAGTGACGAAAACCGCACCGACCCGTGCCGTCCCTGCCTCGCCCAGCGCCACCAGATCAGTGGGATGACCACCGGCAACAGCAGGAGGAACCACTTGGACTCTTCATGGAAGGCCATTTCACGTTTACCTCCCACTCCGGCAATTGACGATTGACGATTGACGATTGACGATTATGGACTGACGCTTGACGATTAAAGAGTCAAACGGAGAGAGGATGTCATTTTCGCTCATTCGTTTGTCATCCATCCTCTGCCCCAGATCTTCCGTCCGTGGTACTCAATCCCCAATCCCCAATCCCCAATCGTCAATCGTCAATCGTTAATCGTCAATCGTCAATCGTTAATCGTTAATCGTCAATCCGCTCACGCCGCGGCTTCGCTCATCTGCGGCAAGGGCGCCTCGCGCTGCGGGACGGTCTGCTCGATGAACAGGCGCGCCGCGTCGAAGGCGGTCTCGATCTCCGCCGTCGTCGGCTCGTACAGGGCGAACTTGACCCGATCGCACGATTGGAGAAAGTCGCCCAGCAACATCTTATGGTCAGCCCGCAAGGCGTCGCTATGCCGCACCTCGACCAGGAACTCCTCGGTGGTGCGTTCCGGCGCCATCAGGCCGAAACGCAGCTCAATGTAAACCCGCACGATGTGGCTCAGCCGAAAGTAGAACTCGTGTACCTGACCCTGCTCCGCCAGCTTGGCGTCGATCAGCAGGCGCAACTGGTCGAAGGCCCATTCGTGAGGGTCCACGGCGCTCAGCCGTTCGGCTCGCCCGCGCCGCCGCCACAGCATCACGCCGGCAACTCCTGCGGCCGCCACCATGGCGGCCCCGGCGGCCCATGCGCTCCATCGGCGTGAAGCCTCCGAGGGCAGTTCCACCGGTCCTTTGATATCGCGGAATTGGGCAGGGTCGAACGCGCCTTCCAGCAGCGAGGTGACTTCAATGGTGAAAGGTTCCGTGTGAATGGTCCCTTCACGGGTGTGCGACGGGCTTTCCAGCCCGTCGACCGGCTGGGAAGCCGCTCCCCCGGACCTCCGGGGGGATTCCTCGCGGCGGTCGATGAAACGGGACTCCAACTCCGGGATCGAGTATTGACCGGAGAGGAAGATGTCCAGGTCGTATGTTTGCGTCCAGCGTCGGCCGCCCTCGACCGGCTCGGCCGGGCGGTTGGTGAAGCTGCGAATCTGGAATTCGTTAAGCCTTTCGCCCGGTTCAGCCATTTCGACGTCCACGCCGTTCGCGGCGATGACCTCGATGGCCAACTGGAGACGCTCCGCGATGGTGATGCGGTCCTTGTCCGCCCTGACGGTCATTTTCACCGGGCCGACCTCGGCGGTCTTGACGATCGGTTTGACCTCGTCCGCGCTGTTGGCGTTGCCGCTGGCGTCGGGCGTACTTCTCCCACAGCCGGCCAGCCCCAGGCACACGCATAGGACGGCCAGAGGAGTAGCGGCCTGCGTCCCCGCAGGCCGTCGGCCGGCGAGGACGCCGACCGCCACCTCGCCAGATAGGTACGAAGCCCGCAGCCCGAGAGCCGCGCGATACGAACCTTGCGGCTCGGAATCCGCAATCTGCAATCTGCAATCCGCAATCTGCAATCGCATGCTCCCGCTCCCTTACGGTCGCGGCTCGGTTGCTGCCCCGTTTCCCTTCGACGCGGTCAGGAAGGCTTCGGGGTAGGTCTTGACCTCGTGCCGCTCGAAGAGTTCCTGGAGATACTGCTGACTAACTTCCCGTTGGCGCGCCGCCCGCGTGTCCTGTTCAACCTGGTCCTTGACCTCCGCATAGCTTCTTTCGGCCGCCTCGGTTCGTTCCAGAACTTTCACGATGTGCCAACCGGCATCGGTCTTGTAGACCTCGTTGAGCACCGTGTCCGATGGCACCGCCCAGACGGCACTCAGCAACTCAGGGTTGCGGCCGATGCCCGGGATGCTCGCGGCATCCCGCCCGACCGGCTGGGGAAGACGCCCGCCATTCGCTTTCGTCCGCTCGTCGGTGGAATGAAGCTGGGCCAGGTCGGCAAAGTTCTCGCCCGCTTGGATTCGTCCGAGCAGTTCTCGGGCTTTCTCCTCCGAGCCCACCACGATGTGTGCCAGGGTCACTTTGGCCGGTTCGGAGTAACGGTCCTTATTCGCCTGGTAATATCGTTCGGTGTCTTCCGGTGTCACCACGGCCCGCTTGCCGACCTCATCGGCCATCAGCGTGGAGGCGAGCAGACCGTCGGCCAGCGCGATCAGACGCCGGCGGTACTCCGGCGACTCCTCCAGCTTGGCCTGCCTGGCCTCCGAGGCGAGTACCCGGCTGGCCACCATCTGGTGGAGCGCCTGGGCCTTGGCCTGCGGCTCGGCGAACTGTTTAGCCGCTTGCTTGCGGAACTCGTCGGCCTGGCCTGGGGACATACCCAACTGGGCCTGAACGGCCATGTCGATCTCGGCCTGGAGCAGGCGCTCGAAATCCGCCACCGTGATCTTTTCCTCCCCGATCTGGGCGACTACCGGCCGACCGGCCAGCGCGGTCTCCGCGTCGGTCCCCGGAGTCGCCCGGGCGGCCATCTCCCGGGTCAATTCCGAATAGCGCCCCAGCTTCTGCAAACACTCGCGGACCTGCATGGCGATTTGCCGCGCGAGGTCGGCGTCCCGATCGCCGGCCAACTGCTCCGCGGTGTAGAGATCCGCGACGGCCTGCTGGTATTGCTCGCTTTGAAACCGGAGCTTGCCGATGCGGTATAGAATCTTCGCCCGGTCCAGGGGTTCCAGGGCGGTCCCCGCCAGGTATTGCCGCCAGGCGTCGGCCGCCGCCGCCGGCAGGTTGCGGTCCTCCAGCTTCATGGCGACGGCTTTGAGGTCCGTTACGGGAGTGCCCTCCACGGTTCCGGCGGACACTTCTGGTTCCGGCTGGCCGGAGCGCACCCACCCCAAAACTTGTAGCCCGATCACCACGACGAGCAACACACACGCCAGCTTCCCGGATGCCGACCCGCCGGAGGTGAGCGTTGGTCGTTGGGGGAGATGGAACTGGGGCGCCTGATCCCGGGTCATCGTCTTGCCTCTCTCTTGCGAAAGAACCTCTTGATCGGTTCCACGAACGACTTGCCGGTCATGACCGCGATTTCGTCGATGTCCATGCGGTGGAACATCTGCTCACGCTGGATGTGCCGGGCGCCCGCCGTCGTGGTGTAGTCGCGCCGCAGCTTCTTGCTGGAGGTGTCCACCACTACGGTCCGTCCGGTCTCCGCGTCCAGCAACTCGATCAGCCCGACGTCGGGCAGTTCGATCTCGCGCCGGTCGGTAATGGCAATCGGGATTACGTCGTGTCGGCGCCGGGCGATGCTCAGCGACGTTTCGTAGCCGCCGGCCTGGAAGTCGCTCACCAGGAACACCACGCTCCGCCGCGTGGTGACGCG
>JAZDKM010000308.1:0-2280 GCA_043803085.1 Planctomycetota bacterium | reverse complement strand
GCTGAGCATCGCGGGCTGTCTGGTGACCACCCTGCTGCTGTTACCTGCCCTGCTGAGTCTCGGGCGCGCCCGCGGCCGCTTGGCCCCCGAACCGCCGAATGGGACAAGCGTTGCGGCGCAGGATGGTCCGCCAGACCGGGGACGACCAGCAAGGTCAGGTGCCGACACCGGCGCATAGGCCGGCAAAGCACCTTGACCCGCATTTCTCACCAAAGCGCGCCGCCGTGCTCCTATGCCCTGAAAGGGCAGAATAAATAGCGTGTGCCGAGCATGTTCGACAACCGAGGGGTGCAAGTCCCCTGCACAACCTGATGGAGGTGAAGTGCGAGCGAACCGCAAGGGCGTCGTTGCGAGGCGGGGTCTGAAGGAAGCGGGGAGCGACAGTCGCGGCTCGATGAACAAGAACCGGATAGAGGCATTCGTCGTCGGACGAGCGGGCGCTTGGCCGCGAAGTCCATATCCATCAAGGGCGGCGGGTGTAGATTCGGCGGGCGTGCGGCGAAGGCGGTCGAACTTACCTCGGGAGGTCTCCGGCGTGCTGCGGTCGAAGGGATCGCGGCTGAGTCCGTCGCAAGGCGGGCAGATCGCGTCGGAGAAGTCAGCAGAGGGCATAGTAGTCCGCGTGGGCGGATGAAGGCCCGAACGGAAGGAGTGGTCAGTAGGACGCGCGTTTCGTGAACGACAAGCAACCGGACAACCAGTTGCGACTGGCCTTCGCGGAGGAACCGGCGGGTGAAGCCCGACCGTTCGCCGCGCAGGAGGTTGAATCGTCCACGGCGGCGGGCGAGCCCGAACGCCCGGTGAAATCGGTTACGGAGATGATGGAGACGATATGCCATCCTGAGAACATGAGCCGAGCGTATGAGCAGGTGTTGGCCAACAAGGGTGCGGCAGGAGTGGACGGGATGACCGTCCACCAACTACGGGACTACCTGAAAGCCCACTGGCCGGGCATCCGAGAGCAGTTACTCGGCGGGACGTACAAGCCGAGGCCGGTCAGGCGGGTGGAGATTCCCAAACCGGACGGCGGGATGCGAAAGCTTGGCATTCCGACGGTCTTGGACCGCTTGATCCAGCAGGCCATCCTGCAAGTGCTGACTCCGGTGTGGGAAACGACGTTCTCGACGCACAGTTACGGCTTCCGTCCCGGTCGCAACGCACACCAAGCGGTGGCGCAGGCCCAGGCGTATATCGCCGCAGGCCGGACGTGGGTGGTGGACCTCGATTTGGAGAAGTTCTTCGATCGGGTCAACCACGACCGCTTGATGGCGCGCTTGGCGACCCGGGTGGCCGACAAGAGGCTGTTGCGTCTCATCCGGGCGTACCTGAACGCCGGGGTGATGGAGAACGGGTTGGTCAGCCCCACGACGGAAGGCACGCCGCAGGGCGGCCCGCTGTCGCCGCTGCTGTCGAACATCGTGCTGGATGAATTGGACCAGCAACTGGAGCATCGCGGCCACGCCTTCGTGCGGTACGCGGACGACTGCAACATCTACGTGCGTAGCGAGAAGGCGGGGCAGCGGGTGATGAAGAGCGTGAGCGACTTCATCACCCGGCGGCTCAAGTTGAAGGTCAACGAGTCCAAAAGCGCGGTGGACCGGCCCAGCCGCCGGAAATTCCTGAGCTTTACAATCGCTGAAGGCGAGAAGCCTCAACGACGGATTGCTCCCAAGGCGTTGCAGCGCTTCCGGGAGAAGGTTCGGGAACTGACGCGGCGAACGCGAGGCGTTGACGCCAGGCGGATGGTGTCAGACCTGACCGTGTACCTTCGGGGATGGGTCGGCTACTTCGGTTTCTGCCAGACGCCGTGGGAACTGCGGGACCTGGACGGTTGGATCCGACGACGGCTGCGTGCCGTCGCTTGGAAACACTGGAAACGCGGTCCAACGCGATGCCGTCAATTGATGCGTCGCGGCGTGCCGCGAACCGAAGCCGTTCATGCCGCCTGGTGGTACCACAGTCCCTGGCACGCCAGCCGCACCAAGGCGATCAACGTCGCACTGCCCAATGCGCTTTGGGATCGACTCGGCTTGCTTCGTCTCTACACGCCATGACCGAA
Organism: Planctomycetota bacterium; assembly: GCA_043803085.1. Taxonomy (GTDB): domain Bacteria; phylum Planctomycetota; class Phycisphaerae; order UBA1845; family UBA1845; genus JAAEQG01. Next base: position 221 of record JAZDKM010000308.1, on the reverse strand, counting down.
CACACAACCAACCGAACCGCCGTGTACGGACCCGTACGCACGGTGGTGTGGGAGGGGCCGGGCCGCAAGGCCCGCCCCTATCCCGATCCTCACCCCAACCCTCTCCCAAGGGGAGAGGGGGCAGACTGGCGGCCAATTCCCAGTGGTGGTGAGAAATGCGGGTTAAGCACACCAAGGTGACTCCGCCTACGGCTTTTACATAGACTTATAGGGTAATGGGG
>JAZDKM010000307.1:0-6372 GCA_043803085.1 Planctomycetota bacterium | reverse complement strand
CGCCGCCGAACAGCTACGCCGGACGGGCCTGCGGGCATGGACACGCAGCCGAGGCTGGCGCCGCGACGTGTTTCACGGCTCTCGCTCGCGACGAAGTGCGGTTGCTGGGCAGCGTTGGCCGCGGGCGCATGCGTAACGGTGGTGCGGATCCCGGCTGTGCACGTTTGGCTGTCGGTCCGTCCCGCGTGGTGCGTGCAAGCTGTGGTGTTGCTGGCCTCCGCGTTGACGGCTCTGGCCGCCTACGCCATCGCCGGTCGGGAGGCGCGCGTACTTCGCGCCTTGCTCGAAAACATCCGTCAGATTGGTTCAGACCGCCGAATCGCCCGCGCGCCGGCGGCCTCGTGTCGCGAGACCAGCGCGCTGGCCGACGCGCTATCGGAGTTGAGCACGGACTGGCGGCGGCGGGAGGAAGACGACCGGCTGCAGCGTCAGCGGCTGGAAGAGCTCAACCAGGTCAAGAGCAACATCCTGGCTATCGTGTCGCACGATCTGCGCACGCCGCTGACCTCTATCCTGCTCTACGCACAGATGCTGACCGAGGAACTGGAGTCGCTGACGGTTGCGGACCAACGTCGCTTTCTGAGTATCATCACCGACGAGTCCAATCGCCTGTCCCGTCTGGTCGATGACCTGTTGGAGGTACAGCGCCTGGAGTCCGGGAGGGCGCGGTGGGAGATCAAACCGCAGGACCTGACGGGCGTCATCATGGGCAGCGCCAGGGTATTCGAGGCCCTGGCGCGGGAGCGGTCGATTGAATTCCATGTGCACGGCCCGCGCCAACTGCCGCGGGTGGCGGCCGACGCGGACAAGATCGCCCAGGTGGTGGACAACCTGCTGTCCAACGCCATGAAGTACACACCGGCCGGTGGGCGTGTGGCGCTGAGTGCCCAGGCCGACGCTAACGCGGTGCTGATTCGCGTCGCGGACACCGGACCGGGCATACCCCGGGACAAGTGGGACTACATCTTCGAGCGCTTTACGCAGCTGTCGGACCCCGACCGGCGCGAAGTCGCCGGCGTGGGTCTGGGGCTCAGCATCGTGCGGCAGATCGTCGAGCGGCATGGCGGAATGGTGTGGGTCGAGAGCGAAGTCGGCCGAGGCGCGGAGTTCTTCGCATCGCTACCCACGGATACCGCCGTCCTACCGTCCGAGGCCGAGCAACCCACGGATGCATCCGCCGGGCGAGTCGTCGTGTGTGACGCATCGTCGGAGCTCGCGGCGATGATGGCACAGACGCTCCGCGGGCACCACTATAATGTGCGGCTGGCCCACTCGGGCTGCCGACTGCTGGCACAACTTGCCTCAGGCAATGTAGACGTGGTCGTGACCGACGTGTTGCTGCCGGACATGCACGCCGCCCAACTGCTCGATGCGCTCAACGATTCTCGCCCAGGCGCGTTCCGGCTCGTCGTGCACAGTCACGTGGGTCGTGGCATGGATCTGCGCCGCCGCGGCGTCGACGTGTTTCTCAAACGCCCCGCATCCCGCGAAGAGCTGCTGCAGGCTGTCCAAGTGGCGATGCGCCGAGGCAGCGCGGACCTGAGGACCTTTGTGGTGGTCGAGGGCGCCGGGTTCGACGCGCGGCGGCTGGGCAAGGCGCTCGCGCGCAGTGGGCATCTTCCAATCCTGGTGCCCACGCTTGAGGCCGCCGGCGAGGAAGTGGCCCAGCAGTTGGTGGACGCCGTGGTCGTGGGGGATAAGACACTTGCAGTTGACTCAGCATCAGCCGCGGATTTGGCCAGAACAGCCGCGGAGAACCGCGTGCCGGTGGTCGTGGTCGGGCGCGCCGCCCGGCGGCGGCTGCGGCGACTGACCGGGGCGTACGGCTGGAGGCTGCTGGAATGTCGGCCCGGTGGGGAGCAGGACCTGGCCGGCGTTCTGACCGGGGACCGGGCAACACTCCAAGCGGAGGTAAGCGTATGAAACGAATCATGGTCTGTGATGACGAACCGCACATCGTTGAGGGTCTGCGTTTCCTCCTGCGGAAGCCCGATCGCCAGATCGAGGGGGTCAGTTGCGGCAAGGACGCTCTGCAGCGGATCAGCGCGCAGGTCCCCGACCTGCTCATCACCGACATCATGATGCCGGAGATGAGCGGGCTCGAAGTGGTCGCCGCGTTGCGCGGGGCTGATGCCACGCGCGATCTGCCGATCATCATCTTGACGGCCAAAGGCCAGGCCCACAACGCTACCATGGCGCAGGAGGTCTGGGGGGCGGTGGTCATGGCCAAGCCGTTCCAGCCTGCCGCACTACGCGACCTGGTCGACACGATTCTGGAGCGGGGGCTATGTCTACAGCGCGGATCGATCTGATTCTCCCGGAGGAACTGTTGGATTTCGCCCGACACGGGCCGCTGCGCGAAGCGCTGGAAGCTTGGACCCGTTCGGCGGGCACGCCGCTGGCCGTACACAGCTCGGACCACGAGGCAAGTACGGACGCCATCATCGCGGGCGAACACGTGGACCGGCCTGTCACTTACCGCGGGCGGATCATGGGGCTGGTGCGTGCCTGCGGGGCGGCCCCGGCCGCCGGAGCGCAGCCGCTGGTCATGGGCCTGGGAAGTCTGCTCGATCACATGCTGGAGCGGGAGATGGCGATTGGCGACCTGGCCGGAGCCCTCGCAACCAACTACGAGCACTTGCACGTCTTTCAGTCTCTGCTGTCCAGCATCGCCGCCCGGACCGACGCCCATGAGATCGGCGAACTACTGGTAGCTGAAGTCGCCGGCCAGTTGCACTGCCGCCGCGTGTCCCTGCTGGTGCTCGACGAAAAGCGGGAACAATTGAAGGTGTTGGCGGCGCGCGGCCTGCCGCGCGAGCTGCTCGATATCTCGATTCCCGTAATCAGCTCGGTGGCCGGGCGGACGTTGGTGCGCGATGGGCTACTGGTGGTCGACGATATGACCCAGCGGCCGGACCTGGCGGCGCTGTCCTGGGGCGATTACACCACCAACTCCTTCGCCGTGATTCGCATGCCGCTGCATGCTCATGCCCACGCCGTCGGCGTGATTGCGGCCACCGAGCGGATCGGTGTCCCCGAGTTCACCACACGCGATTGCCAACTCTTCGAGGGGATCTCCGCGATCGGCGCCTCCGCACTTCTGAATTGTCGCCTGCATACGGTGGTCAACCAACAGATGCTCAGCACCATCCGGGCCCTCGCCACCGCCGTGGATGCCAAGGATCGTTACACGCACGACCATTCGGCCCGCGTGGCGCGGCTATGCGTGGCGACCGCTCGGCGCCTCGGGCTGAATGATCCGGAGAAGGACCGCGTGGTGGAGCTCGCTGGCCTGCTCCACGACATCGGCAAGATCGGTATCCCTGACCGCATCCTGGGGAAGACGTCGCGTCTGACCCCGGAGGAGTACCACATCATGAAGACCCACGCCCACATCGGAGCGAACATCATTCAGCAGGTGCCGGGACTGGAGGACGTGGCTAACGCCGTCTTGCACCATCACGAGCGTTATGATGGGCTCGGGTACCCCAGGGGGCTCGCCGGTGAGGCCATTCCGCTGGGCTCGCGGCTTATTGCGGCCGCCGATGTGTTTGATTCGCTGACCTCCGATCGCCCCTATCGACAGCGTAGCACGCAAGAGGAAGTCGTTCGCGAGTTGCGTCGGTGCAAGGGTACCCAACACGATCCCGCCGTGGTCGAGGCTTTGATTGCCGTCGTCAAGGCTGAAGGCGAACTCGGCGAGGCAGCTGAAGTCGAAAGCAGCTCCACCAAATGCACAGCCTGCCCGTGATCATCTCAGAAGCCGCCCGCAGATATCGTATAGATAAACTGTCGCGAATCATGAAGCCTTGACTCTGCTGGCTCCAACCCTGACATCCAGAGCATGGTACACGAATCGTGCGGCGGCGGCGGAGCGCCGTGTGCTTACCTCTCGTGGACACCGAATTGCTGGACACCGATCTCGGAACGCTTCGGTATCCACGAACCCTTGAAATCCTCATCTCCGACCGGCAAGAAGCTCGCAATCCTCACAAATAAGTTCCCCATATTGCTGCGACCGACCGCTACTGGCGCTTCCGGCGTACGCCAAGCGGTATCGACACGAGTTGGATTCCTTGGCACCGAATTGCTGACCGACCCTGGACGAATTCGGGCATCGTCGATGTTGTGCCTTCGATGCTCCTGAGGTCGAAGAAGAACCACGAGCCCAAGGCCAACAACCCCGGATTTCCCAGATGACACTTACGGCGGCGTATAATGAGGTGACGGTTTCCCCTATTGCCGCCGCAAGGACGCCCCCAGGACGGGGAAACATCCCGAAAAGATGGTTGGCGCGACGGGGGGGCACTGTACAATGGGCGAATACGGCCCGGCGGCGTAGCCGGGCAAGGCTATCTGGGAAATCTCGGTTCAAGCAAGGAGAAACAGATATGGGTGATAAGGGAAAAAAAGATAAGGGCAAAAGAGAACAACGTAAAAAAGCCCTGCTTACTCCGCAGGAAAAGCGAAAAGTGAAACAAGACAAGAAGAGTAATCAATTGCCCAGTGGTGGCCGGTGACCTTAGGCCACAACCCAAGGGCAAAGAAAACCGCAGCCATGTGGGGCACCTTGATCAAAGGACCACTCAGCGGTACATTCACTTCATGCCCAAGGACAAGGGGGAGACGGCGAATTCGATACCGTTTGAATTCTGATCGATGATTGCTGTGCCGGCCAGGCATGAGCCGCTCGTCGGTGGCGTCAAGAGGATGGGCAGGAGAAGCCAAGGAGCACACGAATGATGCGACTGCACTCCTGTGAGACGTGCCGTTTCAGGAAATACGCAGAGCGCAAGCCGAATTCGATCATCTCGCGAATTTGGCGATGGCACACCGGGTGGTGCCCGTGGTGGCGGGCACATCAGAAGAAACTCGCCGAAGAGCAGCCATGACACGAGGGCAGCGATGGCCGTGAATGAGCCATCTTCCCGCCAGAGGGGTGGGCGAATCAAGGACGCCCGTGGCCGCAAGATAACGCAAGTTGATCCGGTATCCGTGACCTTGGCGACGGGATCCAATGTGCCCGACTTGCTCCCGTTTTCGCGGAAGAAAGGAAGCCTTTCTGGTCAATCCTCATCAGCCACAGGCGCAGCGTCCTCGTGCATGCCGGTGTCGCGCTCGGGAGCGAGCGAGATTCCGTTGAGCCTTGGCGGGCGCGCCATCCCCGCGTAGCATCCTCCCGTATGAGTATGATCCCTGAGCGCATCATGGAGGCCATCCACTTCGCCGAATTCGTCATGGCGAAAGAAAAGCAGGACCGCATCGGCAGGTCCGAGGCTGCCGTCTATCCCATGAAGTTCTTCTTCTTTTACGAGCCAAAGGAGATCACCGGACTCATCGGATCGCCGTTTCACCATCCCGAGCTGGACGACAAAGACGTGATGGCCCTGGTCGTTCGGTTGTTCGCCGTGGTCCTCGACGCCCAGGCGGTCCTGCATGTCACGGAAGGATGGATCGCCAGCCGATGTGCGGCCTGCGGCGGCAGCATCACCGAGACGCGTGACGGTCGGTGCGGCATCTGCGGGACCGAGATGGTTCTGCCGTCAAAGAATCCGTATCGGGAGGAGATGCTCATCGCCACCCTGAGCCTGCGGGGCTCGGAGAAGGCGTACTTCTGGACGAGTCGATTCGACCGCGCTGCCGATGGGACGATCCTGGGCTTCCACGACCGGATGACCTGCGAACCGATGGAGGCGGGCGGTCGCTTCATGCAGGTTTGGGAATTGGAACCGTGGATGGGACCGCATTTTGCGGTCAACCTGCCGGTCATTCTCCACGCTCTCGGTCGCGAGGTGAGCAAGGAGGCGGCCGAAATCGCACGGGCCACTGAGCAGATGGCCCCGCCTAATTACCCGTTTGTTCGCCTTGGCGTCGGTGACGTGGCTTCCGTGCTCAGGCGGATGAAGCTCCGAGAGAACTAATGTGGTTGGCCAGGTTTTCCTGGAAGTCACGATGAAGCTTCCTGCGTAAGCGGCACACGCAGATTCGCGCGAAGCGTGCGGAGAGTTCCACATCGGGGTTGTGCACCCCTTTGTCCGGGACCGCGCCCCAGGACTTAACTCATTCCTCCCTATGAAGTTAGATGCGTTTCAAGCCCCTCGGCCGCCAACGTGGCACCCGTATTGCAAGGTCACCAACGGGAGTGATAGTGTAAGTAGGAGCCCGTGCCAAAGGGGGGACTGGCTCCGAGCTTGACCGCGTTTCTGAGGTCGAGAACCCGGCGAAGCGCGGTGCCTGTCCCCTTCTGCCATGGGCAGCTAGAGCCTGTGGTGAAAGTGGCCAAGAGCGGTGTGGCACGGGCATCTTGCCCGTGAAAACACAGGCTGGAAGCCTGTGCCACAACTTCTGCCACGGGCTGCTAGGGTCAGACGT
>JAZDKM010000306.1:0-12403 GCA_043803085.1 Planctomycetota bacterium | reverse complement strand
GCCGAGGGCTGGGAACGCTTCCATGACGGTCAATACCGCGAAGCCGTGGAATGCTTTGCCGCCGCCGAGGTCGCTAACCCTGCCGACCCGCAGGCGGCCATTGGGACCGTTTTCGCCGCCGTCGCGGACCGGAGCGGCGCGCTGGCCGACTCCGTGCTGGAACGCTTGCTCGCGCGCGGCACTGGTGTATTCGCCATGGAACTCGATGTTCGCACCAAGCTTGCCGATCCGGAGCTCATCACCCAGAGGGTGGCCAACGTCAGCCGTATGGCCCGCCAGAATCTTGACGCGGTGAGTTTGCAGGCGATGAGTGCGTTCTTGCTCTGGTTCACCGGACAACACGATGAAGCCCTGCGGGTCGCGGACCGAATCCATGAAAAGGACCGCACCTCGGCCTATGCCCCACTGGCCGCACAGATGCGCGGGGAGAGCCCCCCTCCGCAGAGTGACGGGGTTACCAACAACCTCAACGGGCTTACTCCCTTGGCCTCCCAACGAGGCAAGGACGGCTTGTAGGCAGCACCACGGGTAGCGCGGAGCGCAAGACGATCTCTTTCGACCGACCCGGGAGCGGTCGGTTCATCCTTTCGCCTCTCGGTCCGTCATGGATTTGCGGATGAACAAGCCGGCTTCAAACCTGCCCGCCGACACGCCGCCACCGCGAATGAGCTGGGTGGTTCGCTATCGCACGTTCCTTTCGGTCCTGATGCATGCCGGGCTCTTCGCTGTGAGCCTCTTTTGCTCCTTCGGGCTCGCCTACAACTTTCGTTTCATGGGGCGCTGGTTCACCGCGCTGTTCTTACCGCTCCTGGCCATCGCCCTCCCCATCAAGCTGGTCGTACTTGTTTGGATGCGGCAACACCGCAGCTCGTGGCGCTATGTGGGCCTGCGCGATTTGATGGCTATCCTCGGGGCCTCCTATATCGCCTCTGGCGGCTTCCTTGCCCTCTACTTCACCCTGGAGAACGTTTGGCCCCACCTTCCCGGCCGCGAGGGCCTGCGCCTCATCGACCGCGATCTCGAATTCCCGTTGGCGCAGTCCGTCTTCCTGTTGGATTGGGCGTGCACCGTGGGGTTCATGTGCATGACCCGCATGCTCATGCGGCTCTATCACGAAGAGTATGAAAGGGCCGAGGGGCAGCCCACCCAAGCTCCGGCGCGGCTCCTCATCGTCGGCGCCGGCGACGCCGGTGAGGTCGTCCTCCGCGAAATCCTGCGCATGCCCGGCGACCGCTACAATGTCATCGGCTTCCTCGATGATCGCCTCTCCCGCTTGGGCGACCGCATCCATGACGTCGAAGTTCTCGGGCACACCGACCAGATCCGCACGATCTGCGAAGCTCACGAGATCGACGAGGTCCTCATCGCCTGGCCTAAGACCTCGCCTAAAGAGATTCGGCGCTTGGTGACCCGGTGCCAGGGCACCCCGCTCCGCTTCCGCACCGTCCCCGCCGTGACCGATTTGATTGAAGGCAAGGTCGAGGTCTCGCCCATCCGTCCGGTCGAGATCGAGGACCTCCTCGGACGCGAACCGGTGCAACTCGAAGAGGAAACCATCGGCGCGGTGCTGGCCAACCAGCGCATTGCCGTGACCGGCGCGGGCGGTTCGATTGGTTCGGAGATGTGTCGCCAGATCGCCCGCTTCGGCCCCGAACGGCTGCTACTGATCGAGCAAACGGAAAACGCCCTCTTCGAGATCCATCGCGAGCTCCAGCGGACTTTCCCCGACATCGAGGTCGTGCCCTACGTCGCCGACATCTGCGACGCGGGCCGGCTGCGCGCCCTCTTCAAGGCGGAGCGCCCCGGGGTCGTCTACCACGCGGCCGCCCACAAACACGTGCCGATGATGGAGCTTAACCCGGGCGAGGCAATCAAGAACAACATCATCGGCACCCGGACCGTGGCGGACATCGCCGTCCAGACCGGGGTCGAGAAGATGGTGATGATCTCCACGGACAAGGCGGTCAACCCCACCAGCGTCATGGGTTGCACCAAGCGGATCGCCGAGCTCTACGTCCAACAACTCAGCGATGCCCGGCACACCCAGTTTGTCACCGTGCGCTTTGGCAACGTTCTGGGTTCCAGCGGCAGTGTCGTGCCCATCTTCAAGGCCCAGATCGCCGCCGGCGGCCCCGTCACCGTCACCCATCCGGAGATGACCCGCTACTTCATGACCATCCCCGAGGCGGCCCAGTTGGTGCTCCAGGCCGGCGTCATGGGCCGGGGCGGCGAAATTTTCGTGCTGGACATGGGCGAGCCGGTCAAGATCGTCGATCTGGCCCGCGACATGATTACGTTGAGCGGCCTGCGCCCCGGCGTGGACATCGACATCGTGTTCAGCGGCATTCGGCCGGGCGAGAAGCTGTTTGAAGAGTTGTCCATCCAGGGCGAGGATTTCGCCAGCACCAAGCACCCCAAGATCGCCGTCTGGCACCGGCGCCCCGAGGACTGGCGCACGATTTGCGAAGGCATCGAGACGCTTCACGCGATGGCCGACAACGCTGCGCCGGACGAGCTCCGGGCCCAGATGGCCGCCCTGGTACCTGAGTACGATCCGTACACGTCCCCGCCTCCGGCAGACGCGGCCGCGCCGAGGGCGTGGACCGCTTCCGGCGCCGCCCCGGCGCCAACCTAGGGTCCGCGCTCATGGATGTCGGGGCATACAACTCGATCTTAACGACCTTCAAGGAACGCCTTAGGGAGTCAGAAAGGTTTCATATGGGCAGCGGCAACGTCCATGAGACGCTCGAAACCCTGGCCGCCGACCTCGAGAGCGCGGGGATCGACTATGCCATCGTAGGAGCCGTGGCGCTCAACGCCTACGGGTACCGCCGTGAAACCGTCGATGTCGACGTGCTGGTTCGTCCTGAGGGATTGGAGGCGTTCCGGGACATCTATATTGGCCGGGGGTACGTGCCGGCGTTTCCGAACGCCCGGAAAACCTTCCGCAACACCCGCACTGGAACGCAAGTCGAGTTCCTCACCGCCGGGGAATACCCCGGTGACGGGAAGCCCAAACCCGTGGTGTTTCCCGATCCCGCCGCCGTAGCCCAGGATGTCCAGGGGGCCAAGGTGGTCAACCTGCCCACCCTCGTCAACCTGAAGCTCGCCTCCGGGATGACGCTGCCGTCACGCCGGCGCGACCTGGCGGACATTCAAGACCTCATCCGCGTGCTGCGACTGAACGCGAGTTTCGCCGACGCGCTTAACCCGTTTGTGCGCGACATGTACCTGACGTTGCTCGACGAGCTGCGCAGCGGGGACCCGCATGCCGAACGCGGCGCCTGAGGGGCTGAAGGGTTTCCCAGCGGGGACGCCGGCCGCTGCGCCGTCTTCACGGCCGGCGAGCGGCGCGGGCGCGCACCCTACAGCAGCCCGTATTTTTGCAACCGGTAGCGTAGTTGATCGCGCGACAGGCTCAGCAGCGCCGCCGCGTGGGTCTGATTGCCGCCCGTCCGCTCCAGGGCCTGGCGGACAAGCTGCTCCTCGACGCGGGCCAGGTCCACCCCGCCGGGCGGCAGTTGCAGCCCGGCAATGGCTTCCCCGGGCTGCTCGCCCATGCGCCCGAGCACCAGGTCGTCCGCGTCGATGTAGTCGTGCTTGCAGAGCAGCACCGCCCGCTCCACGGCGTTGCGCACCTCGCGCACGTTCCCCGGCCAGGTGTATGACATCAGCTTCTCCTCCGCGTCGCGGCGGATTTCCGTGATCGGCTTGCGAAATTCGGAAGAGAAGCGGGCGACGAAATGCTTGGTCAGCAGCAGGATGTCGCTGCCGCGTTGCCGCAGTGGGGCCAGATGCACCGGAATGATGTTGAGCCGATAGTAGAGGTCGTTACGGAAACGGCCCTCCTCCACCTGCTTATCGATATCCCGGTTGGTGGCGGCGATAACGCGTACGTCGACTTCGATGTCGTGCACGCCGCCCACCCGCCGGAACATGCGCTCCTCCAGAAAGCGCAGCAGCTTGGCCTGGAGCATCAGCGGCATGTCGCCCACCTCGTCCAGGAACACGGTGCCACCGTGGGCCACTTCCAGAAGGCCTTTTTTGAGCGACTTGGCGTCGGTGAAAGCGCCCCGCTCGTGGCCGAACAGCTCGCTCTCCAGCAGCGTTTCCGCCATCGCCGTGCAGGTGATGTTCATAAACGGGTGGTCGGCCCGGTCGGAGTTGTAGTGGATGGTCTTGGCCACCAGGTCCTTGCCCGTGCCGCTCTCTCCGGTGATGAAAATAGTGGAGGCCCCGCTGGAGGCCACGTCCCGGATGATGGCGAAGAGCTCGAGCATGGGCGGAGAGGCCCCGATGATCCCCTCGATCCCGAACCGCGACTTCATTTCGGCGCGGAAGTCGCGGACCTGACGCTTGAGCAACGTGGTTTCCAGCCCGTGCTCGATGGTCTGCATCAACTCGTCCATCTTGAAGGGCTTGCTGACGTAGTCGAACGCGCCCAGCCGCATGGCCGTCACTGCGTCTTCCACGTTGCTGTAGGCCGTGAGCATCACCACCACGATGTCGCCGTCGATCCTGCGGACCTCGCGGAGCACGTCCAGGCCGGTCATGTCCGGTAGCTTGTAATCGAGCGTGATCAGGTCGTAGGAGGCGTCGCGGAGCTTGCGCAGGCCCTCGCCGCCGGTCTCGGCTTCGTCGGCGATGTACCCCTCATCCACGAACCGCTGGCGCAACGACCAGCGGATCAACTTCTCGTCCTCGATGATCAGAACTCGCGTCTTGCTCATAATAGTCACGATACCAGTCTCGAGCCTTGGTGGGCAAGGGGTACGCTCGGGGCCTAGTTTGCCCGGAGCAGAAGTTGTGGCACAGGCTTCCAGCCTGTGTTTCCACGGGCAAGATGCCCGTGCCACACCGCTCTTGGCCACTTTTACCACGGGCTGCTGGTTTGCCCGGACCTCTCGCGGCGTGGTTGACCTGCGGGGGTGCTGGGGCTAGCGTAAATGGCAATGACTTCTATGGCCGACGATACGACGAAGACGACGGTGATCGCCGGTGCGACCGTCGTCACGGTCCGCGACGGTCTGGCGGCGGTGCTGGAGAACCAGACCATCGTCGTTCAAGACGGCCTCATCCGCGACGTCGGCAGGGGCGACCAACTTGCGGCACTCGTGCCGGGCGCCGTCGTCGAGAGGATCGACGCGCGCAACCATCTGGTAACGCCAGGTTTCATCAACACGCATCATCACTTGTATCAGTCGCTGACCCGTGGCCTGGTCGGCGCCCAGAACGCCAAGCTGTTCGACTGGCTGGTAGTGCTGTATCAGAAGTGGCGGCAACTCGACTACCAGGACGTCAAAACGGCGGCGATGGTCAGCATGGGCGAGATGCTGCTCTCGGGTTGCACCACGACCAACGATCACTTTTACATCTTTCCTCGCGGCAGCGACGCTCGCCTTGAAGCCGTACTCGAAGCGGCGGCGACGCTCGGCATGCGCATTCACGCCTGCCGCGGGAGCATGAGCGTGGGCGTCTCCGGCGGCGGCCTGCCGCCCGACGACTGTACCCAGCCGGAGGATGAAATCCTCAAGGACTGCGCCCGGGTGATCGAGGCCTATCACGATCCCGATCCGTACGCGATGGTGCGGATCGACCTGGCCCCGTGCTCGCCGTTCAGCGTCAGCCGGGAACTGCTGCGCGACACGCAGGCCTTCGCCCGCGAAAAAGGCGTGCTGCTGCACACCCACGCTGCCGAAACGCTCGATGAGGAGCAGTACTGCTTCGAGAAGTTCGGCCGGCGGCCGATCCCGTTCCTGGACGATCACGGGTGGCTGGGGCGCGACGTGTACCTCGCCCATTGCGTGCACCTTGATGACACGGACCTCGAGCTGCTGGCCGAGACCGGGACGGGCGTCGCCCACTGTCCCTGCTCGAACATGCGCTTGGGCAGCGGCATCCCGCATGTGGCCCGCATGCTCGAGAAAGGTATTAAGGTCGGCATCGGAGTGGACGGCAGCAGCAGTAACGACGGCGGCAACGTGCTGGCCGAAGCCCGCCAGGCCCTCCTGCTTCAGCGCGTGCAAGGGGGGGCGACGGCCCTGTCCGTCGCCCAGGCGTTCCGTCTCGCCACGCTCGGGGGCGCCGAGTTGCTCTCGCGCCCGACGCTCGGACGGATCGAACCGGGTGCGGCCGCCGACCTGGCCATGTTCCGGATCGACGACCTCGCCTTTGCCGGGGCCGTCGCCCAGGATCCGCTCGCCGCGCTGATTCTGTGCCACGCGCCGCGGGCCGACCGTGTCCTCGTCAACGGCCGTACGGTCGTCCGTGACGGACGCCTCGTAAACGTCGACGAGCACCGGCTGGCAGAGGAGCTTAACCGGATCGTGCGCGAGCGCTTTCGATGAATCGCGATACGGACATCCCTTGTCCCGCCACCGGCACCGCGTCCGGTCAGCCCAGGCGACCTATCAGCGAGACCGCGACTGTCCCGCACGCATCACGACACCGGCACTCGAGGCGGTTCGTTTGGATCGGGGTGCTCGTGTGGCTGGTCGTTGTGTTGAGGGGTGATTGATGACACTCTCATGTCACATCGTCGGCCTTCTGCTCGTCGCTCTCCAACCCACGGGTGGCATGGGTCCCGTCAAAGGCGCGCCTTTGACGGACCCGTGCTCGAACGTCGACCCGCCCGCCGCGACACTTTTCAGTCCCGGAGGGACGCAAGAGGATAGCCCAGGGCGCAAGCCCTGGGATCGCGGGCGCGCAGAGAGCCAGAGCCCCGGAGGGGCGAAAGAGTCGGGCCGGGCGCAAGTGACCTCTGTCGCCCCTCCGGGGCTTGATCCTTCAGGGCGACGGGTACCCAGGGCTGACGCCCTGGGCTATTTTTTGTCGCCCCTGACGGGGCTCAGTACCTCACGACGCGCCCTGCTCACCCGCAAGACGGACGGTTTCGGCGGAGTGACATCTATTCGATTCGACTCCCCCACCTCTCAAGAGGTGGGCCACCCGGGCGTCGTGGGCCAGCCAAACGCGGTGGGTCAAACGGCAACTCAACCAACGAAGAACGCTCCCATGGCTGACGTGATCCTCATCAACGGCAACGTCTGGACGGGTGTACGCGGGGTGGCGCGGGCGCAGGCGCTCGCCATCACCGGCGAACGCATTTCTGCAATCGGGACTAATGACGCCATCCGTTCGTTCGCGGGGCCGCAGACGAACTTCATCGACGCCCACGGCCGACTGGTCATCCCCGGAATCACCGACGCCCACGTCCACCTCATTGGCGGCGGTCTGCAACTGTCGCGGATCGACCTGCGCAACGCGAAGGACCGCGCCGATTTCGTTCGCCGCATCGCCGAACGCGCCAAAACCATGCGCCCCGACGAGTGGATGCTCGGCGGCCGCTGGACCGTCGAAAGCTGGACCGACCCCGCCTCACCGACCAAAGCCTGGGTCGATCCCGTTACGGCGGAAGTGCTGCTCTTCCTCACCCGCATGGACGGGCACCAGGCCCTGGCCAACTCGGCCGCGCTCAAGCTCGCCGGCATCGACGCCAAAGGCCCGCCCGACCCCCAGGGCGGCATCATCGAACGTAACCCGCAGACCGGCGAACCCACCGGCATCCTCAAGGACGACGCGATGAACCTGGTGTCGGCCCGCATTCCCCAACCATCGGCCGACGAGCGCACCGCTGCACTGCGCGCCGCGATGGACCATCTGCACCGCCTCGGCGTCACCGGCGTCCACGACATGTCCGAGCTCGACGACCTGCCGGTCTACGCCCGAGGCCGGGCTGACGGGACGCTGAGGCTCCGCATCCACAGCTTCCTGCAGGTGCCGGACTGGTCCAAGCATGACGACACGTCGGCCAAGTACCCGCGCGACGACCCCTGGTGGCGCGTCGCCGGCTTCAAAGGTTACATGGACGGTTCGCTGGGCAGCCGGACCGCCTTCATGCGCGAGCCGTATACCGACGCCATGCCGGGCACCAAATACCCGCGCGGCCTGCTTGTCGACCAGGCCGACCCGTTCGAGGATTTCCAGCAGCAGATTATCCGGGCCGACGCCGCCGGCTGGCAACTCGCCGTGCACGCCATAGGCGACGAAGCGAATCACTTGTTGCTGAACGCGTACGCGGCGGCGGCCAGAGCCAACGGCCCACGCCACCGTCGCCCTCGCGTCGAACATGCCCAACATTTGTTGCCCGAGGACCTCGGCCGATTCGGCCGGCTCGGCGTGATCGCCTCCATGCAGCCGTTGCACAAGGCCGACGACGGGCGTTATGCGGAAAAGGCACTCGGCCCGCAACGCTGCCGGACTTCGTACGCTTTTCGTGCCCTGCTCGATGCTGGGGCCACGCTCGCCTTCGGCAGCGATTGGCCGGTGGTCAGTGCGAACCCGTTCGAGGGGATCGAAGCAGCAGTTACGGGTCGCACCTTGGACGGCCGGGATTTCGTGCCGGCCCAGAACATCACTGTGGAGGAAGCGTTGGCGGCTTACACGATCGGGGCCGCTTATGCCTCCGCCCGCGACCGAGAATGCGGCACGCTCGAGGCCGGCAAACTGGCGGATGTCGTCATCCTGTCACAAGACGTGTTTGCGGTCCCGCCCGAGAGCATCTCCGAGACCCGCGCGGACGTGACCATCGTCGGCGGGCGCCTCGTCTGGTCGGGAAGCGAGTGACCTTGACCCAGACGCCCACCGCCGACCTGGAGCTGTCCCAGGCGCTGTGCATCGGGTGCGGCTAGGGATTCTGGCACAAGGGAGGGCGAGGCTCCTGCCGAGCCGCTTGTTCTGGCTCGCCGGGAGGCTCGCCCTCCCGGTTTGCCAACGTGTCTTGCCGCACCCTGTGCATCGACGCGTTCTCCGGTTCGCTTGATGTGCAGCGGCAGACGGACCATAATAGGTGTCCGCGGTCACGAGGACGAGGAGGGCGGGACAGGTTTATGAAGGACAAGGGCAACCTCGGACCGCACGACTTCGGCGTACGCTCCAACCCTAATCAACGAACCTGTCCCGTTTTCCGTGTCCGGTGTAGGAAATTGGGCACACGAGAGATCATGATGCTCGCGGGCCTGTGGGTCGTCGCGGTACGGCCATGCGCGGCCGCATCGCCGAATGCTACCACCCTCGATTACGACCAAATCTTGCAGCAAGTGGACCGCCCGGACCTGTCTGAGGAAGAGATCGCCAAGCTGTTCCAGGTCGCCGAACGGATCAAGTCCCGGACCAAGGAACGGCTCACCGTGACACAGCGCCTCGAGCGGGCGTTGCTCAAACCCTGGGTCCTGTTCGGGTTTCTTGCGCAGTTCGCGTTCATGATGCGTTTCATCGTCCAGCTCATCGCCAGCGAACGGAAGAAGCGCAGCTATGTGCCGGTGGCCTTCTGGTATCTATCTTTGCTGGGGGGCGTGATGTTGTTCGTCTACGCCCTGAAGCTGCGCGATCCGGTGTTCGTCTGCGGGCAGGGTTTGGGCTGCTTCATCTATGTCCGGAACCTGGTTCTCATCTACAAACGCAAGGGCACGTACCGCGAAGCCCAAGAGGTGCGCCGGGAGCGTGGCGTTTACGAGCGGCCTGACGAAGGTGGCCGACCGTTCGCGCCCGACTCCCCGACCTCCTCTCCGGCGCCGCCGCACGCGTCAAGCTGAGAGTTGATGGCTCGATGACTGCCCAACGTCCACCCCGCCTCGATCTATCGGTCGTCATCCCGCTCTACAACGAGGAGGACAATGTCGCCCCGCTGATCGAGGACGTGTTGCGGGAGGTTGCGGCATTGGGTCTGCGGTTCGAGGTCATCCTGGTCAACGACGGGAGCCGGGACCGCAGCGCCGAACGCCTCGATGCCGCGGCGGCGGCCCATCCCGAGGTAAAGGTCCTCCACTTCGCGTACAACTGCGGGCAGACGCTGGCCCTGGCCGCCGGCATGCACGAGGCCTCCGGCGCCACCATCGTGTGCCTGGACGGCGACCGCCAAAACGACCCGTCGGACATCGGCGTGCTGCTCAAGAAGCTGGACGAGGGTTACGCGTGCGTGAGCGGGTGGCGGCAGGACCGTCAGGACACTGGCCTGCGGCGCTTCGTCTCGCGGGCGGCGAACGTCCTGATGCAACGCATCACCGGCGTACCCCTGCACGACTTGGGTTGCACGCTCAAAGCCTACCGGGCCGACGCACTCGATCCGCGCGAATTGTTCGGGGAGATGCACCGCTTTTTGCCGCTCTGCGTTATCGGTCGCGGGGGCAAAGTGGCCGAGTTGGTCGTCAAACATCATCCGCGGACCGCCGGAGTGGGAAAGTACGGCATGGGCCGACTCCCCCGCGTGGTGGCGGACGTGCTGCTCATCCGGGTGTTGTTTAAATATCGCACCCGCCCGTCGCACTTGCTGGCGAAAATGGCCCAGTATTTGGTCGCCGCCGGCGGGGCTCTGTTCATCTTAGGACTCACCCTGGATATGACTTTCAAGTGGCCGCTCTGGCAGACCGCCTTCCTTTCGGCGCTGGTCTTGGGCGTAGGGGCGTGCGTACTCTTGGGGGTCGGCGTGTGCTGCGAGTTGGTCATGCGGAACCGGTATTTGCTCGGCGACCGGCCGCAATGGGTCATCGCCCGCCGGGTCAATTTCGGTCCGCGCGAGGACGTAACGACCTAATCGCCACCGCGCGACGGTTCGGCCGCCCCTCTATCCTTATGCCCGGCAAACGGCTATGATAGATAGGGATTCGATGGAGCGGTGGGTCGATGAATCCGTGCGGAGCAGCCCTGAACGGAGCCCTGCTGGCGGCGGTCGCGGTACCTGATTATCGCGAGTTGGCCACCTGGGGCGGCGTAGTCCTGCTGGCTCTGGTCGTCTGGATCGTGATCGTGGTGATCTACCGCCGACGTTATCGGATGTGGTTTGATCCGCCCCGACGCCAGGTCTGGACGTTGGAAGACCTACAGGCCATGCGCGAACGCGGCGAACTCCAGGAGGCCGAATACGCCCGCCTCCGCGACTGCGTCCTTGCGGAGATGGGAGTCCATCGCCCGGACGGCAACTGAGGGATGTTCGAAAACGGTTTTGAGACAGCACAGGTTAGCAGCCTGTGGTGAAACGGCCTTGGTCTGTGGGACCGGCTTTCCAGCCGGTCTTCTTCGGGGCAAGAAGCGACATTGACCGGCTGGAAAGCCGGTCCCACAGGCTTTCACCACGGGCTTTAGGCTATCAGGACGATATCCGATTATCCTGGCGCGGGACGAACGCCTGACCGAGACCGGCCTGCGATCATCGTAGTGGAGCAAACGATTCATGCCCGGAACACGCGGCGGACAGGGAAGCGGTAACAGCGGGGGCAGCGGCGGCCGGACCAAGCGCACCGGTGCATGCAGCTTCTGCGGCAAAAGCCAACGCGACGCCGGCCCGATGGTCGAGGGGCCGCGGGACGTCTTCATCTGCCGGGCTTGTGTTGAGTTGTGCCACAACATCATCCGGCAGGAGATGCGCAAAGCGACCACGGGGCGGGCCGTCTTCGGGACCCTGCTCAAGCCTCGGGAAATCAAACAATTCCTCGACCAGTACGTCATCGGGCAGGAATCGGCCAAGAAGTCCTTGTCCGTCGCCGTATACAACCATTACCGCCGCCTGGAGCACTTCGACGTGGCCGACAAGGGCGACGTCGAACTCGACAAGTCCAACGTGCTCATCGTCGGTCCGACCGGGGCGGGCAAGACCCTGCTCGCCCGGACGCTGGCCCGCCTGCTCAACGTGCCCTTCGCCATCGGCGACGCGACCACGTTGACCGAGGCCGGCTATGTGGGCGAGGACGTGGAGAACATTCTCCTGCGTCTGCTGCAGAACGCGGACTACGACCTGGAACTGGCCCAGCGGGGCATCGTCTACATCGACGAGATCGACAAGATCGGAAGGACGACGCAGAACCTCAGCATCACCCGCGACGTGTCCGGCGAGGGCGTGCAGCAGGCCCTGCTGAAAATGCTGGAAGGCACCACCTCGAACATCCCGCCGCAGGGCGGACGCAAACACCCCGAGCAGCAATACATCCAGATGGACACGACGAACATCCTGTTCCTCTGCGGCGGCACTTTCGTCCGGCTGACCGACATCATCAAGCGGCGTGTCGGCCGATCGGCCATCGGCTTCGCCAACGAAGCCCGGCCGCCCGAGACCGCCACGACCGAAGGCGAGCTCCTCGCCCAAGTCACCCCGGAAGACCTCATCGAGTACGGGATGATCCCCGAGTTGGTGGGGCGGTTGCCGGTGATCACGACGCTTTCTCCGCTCGACGCGGTCACCCTGGTCCGCATCCTAACCGAGCCGACGAACGCCCTGGTGAAGCAATACCAGAAGTTCTTCGAGTTTGAAGGGTGCGAGTTGGAGTTCACCGACGAGGCGCTGAGGTTGATCGCCGAGCGGGCCCTCGACCGGGACACGGGAGCGCGGGCGCTCCGCGCCGTGATCGAGGAA
>JAZDKM010000305.1:0-18977 GCA_043803085.1 Planctomycetota bacterium | reverse complement strand
AGATCACGAGTGACGCAGGGTTGCTGCCCTTTCGTGAACTGGATGAAGCCTTCCGTCTGACGGAGAACGCAAGGACGGTGTTGTCCGATCCGCGCCCTGGAAAGAATACGCAGCACCCCCTGCCGGCCATGTTGCGACAGGGTGTCTACGGACGCTTGGCGGGCTACGAAGATACGAACGACGCAGAACGACCGGCTGTTGACCCGGCCATGCGTCAGGGGGTCGGGGGTCGGGCCAAGGATCGGCAAGCCGCGTCCACCAGCCAGATGAGCCGCTTCGAGACCGAGATTCTGACCGCCAGAACCTGAAGGCGCTGCTGAACTTGTCGGGGATGTGGATTGATCGGGTTCGCCAACGACAGGTATCAGCGGCGGCGCCCAGCGCCGTCCGCTGCAACCAGTTGTTAGCGGGCCGTTGACCTGCCTCTTCATTCATACGGTCCAAGAAACCGCTCGCCGTTGAAATGGATGATGTGAGACGGCGCTTCGGCGATCCACACCTCCGTTTCCCATGCGATGTCACCAAGGTACTTCGTCATGGCTCGACGCGTGAGGAATGCGGTCACGAAGACCAGCCCGGCCCGCGCCGCTCCAAACAGGGCCTTCAGCTCGTTGTGTCGCTTGAGTCCAATGGGACCGTGGCTCGTGACGGCTTCAATCAAGACGAGCCAGTCTTTCTCCTCAAGATGCACTACCACGTCCGGCATCTTGCCGTGCTCGTCAATCTCGACTCCGAGCCGCTCAAGGTAGCCAGCTTCAACGTGCCGGTGCTTCTGTCCGGTGTCGCCCAGATACGCGATGATTCCGCCGGGCGTGAAGCGAGGGCAGAACTCCTCGATGATCTTCTTGACAAGTTCGTTCTGGCCGCCTGCGGTCAGCGAAACCTTCATTCCGCTGGGAAGCTTCACAGGCAGGAAAGCCATCTCGCGCTCTTTCGGCTGAAGCCTGCCGAGCGCATCTGCGGTCGCGAGGAAGGCCGCCAACGAAGCCTTCCACGCGGTCGAGCCGTAGGTACGAGCAAGCTTGAGGAGCGTCGGGGCGACTTGGTAGCGATTGTCCGGGCTGTTCACGGGGCGACGAGGGTCATCAGGGTTCGCCATGACAAGTCCAATCTGGACGAGCTGGTGTACCGTGAAGCGTCTCACTGTCTCTCGGGTATTGGGTGCGTATTTCATGCCGAACTGATCCCGGAAAACACTCATCATCTCCGTTATGCCGAGCGTCGGGGCTTCTGCCTCGCGCCACGCCGTGCGCGGCGTCATGCCGAGCAGCGCAAGGAGAGTGAGTGCGGAACGTTCGTTCTGCTGTTCCCTCGGCACATTCAAGGCAATGAGTATGTCGAGCGCCTCGCCAACTCGCTTCGCCGCGGCAGTTCGTCTCTCGGGCACTCGCTTAGCCACGGAACAGAACCTCCTCGACGAGGTGATCGAGCTCCTCTTGGGACGGGAAGTACTTCCCAATCCGCCTCCCTAGCGCGACAAGCGTGGTCCATGCCGGATAATGCAAGGACCGCAGGTCGGAGGCATTCACCTGAGTATGTCCGCTGAATTGGCGGAAGTACGCGTCGACAAGCGTTGAATTCAAGAACGCGGCAAGCCCCTTCGCTATTGCCACCGGCAAGCCGGAACCCTGCGCATGGTAGTAGTTCAGATGGTTCTCGAATGCGACTTGCGTGGTGGAGACACGCGTCGGATCGTAGACTGCCGCCACCACTCGTCGCCGCTCCTCCTTGGCGGAGAACCTCTTTGTCAGGACGTAATAACCCTCCGGAACGAGAAGTCCTTCTGCACCTCGGAGGAGGGCGAGGGCGTTCGGCTTGCGTGTCTTGCCGTTAGGCCATTCGACAAAGCCATTCTGCAGGTGGCAGGGATAGATGAGGGGCACCGTGTTCCGTCCCGCTTGGGCGCGGAGCAGTTCCTTTGCCCGGAAGTCCACGACCCGTCCCGTAGAGACAGTCAGGCCGAGGTCGGAAAGATTTGCATCGAGGCTTCCGATACGATTTCGAATAAATTCCCCATCCCCGTCGGGGACGATGTGGATAAAGGCATGGCGGTCGTGTGGCTGAACGAGTTCGTCGTGCTTGATCGTTCGCATACGCAGGCCGGCTTTGCCGGGGCCTAGGCTGGCGGACACAACGACGTCGCAGTCGACTTCCTCTGTTTTCACCGCGTGAAACACGACGTTCTCCTGCAGAACTTTGTCGTCGGCGAAGGCGCTGTCGCGGGCGTCGAAGACGTCGACTCGCCGAAAGCGCATCTCTCGCAGAATGAACCGGCGGAACGGCTCAAAGTAAGGGCCGTTACAAAAGCTCCTCGGAGTGATCGCCACCATTTCTCCATGAGGTGCGAGGAGTCGGGCGGCGATGGCCAGAAAACCCGCGTACAGGTTGGTCGTCTCAAGTCCAATAGATCGGAGCAACCTTCGCTCGCGCGACTCAGTGCGGATCTTCCGGTAGGGAGGGTTGAGAATGGCGCAGTCAAAGCGCTCCCTCTCGCCCGTGGCGAAGAGGTCGCCAGCGAAAGTGCTCGCGCCTGCCTCTAGGAAGTCATCCGGCACAAGTCGCCCCTCAAACGAAATTCCTGTCTCCTCGCATGCGGCCCGACAACGATCCAGTGTCTCGCGCAAATAGCGGACGAGTAGGGGATCGATCTCGTAGGCGGTGAGGGCAATCGCAGTGGGACGTTGCAGCCTATGGCACATGGCAAGCACCAAGGCGGCGGAAAGGGAGCCCGTTCCAGCGCCGGGGTCGAGGATGCGGACGAGGGGCTTCTTGCAGTCGAACATGTCGGCCATGAACGTGGCGACCGGGTTGGGCGTCAGAAACTGCCCCATCTGGACACGACGCCGAGGATCCAACCGCAGTGATGCCTCTTTGCGGGAGACTTCGATCGACGGCAGGAGTGAATCCACGCCGCTGGTCGTAATCTCTTTGAGGGCCCTGATCCCAGTTCCGTTCATGTCGTACGTGTAACCCCTGTCGTTGTCCCGCTAACAATGATTATACTGTCTGCATAAAATGGCCTACAGCCCATCGACCGGGCTGCGCACCCCATGGCCCCCTTTGTTCAAAACATGGGTATAGATCATCGTCGTCTTGACGTCGCTATGGCCCAAAAGCTCCTGGACGGTTCGGATGTCATAGCCGCCTTCGAGCAAGTGGGTGGCGAAGGAATGCCGGAACGCTTGACGAAGCCGGTCAGGTAGGCTGGGCCGAGGCGGCTGAGTCGGGCGGTTCAGCCCGCAACCGACCGTGTCCGGGTTATTGGGGCTTTGCTGCACAGGTCAAACTCCCGCCGGTGAAGGGTTTCGGCAGGTACCGTTGGACCCCATACAGGGAGCGTAACATGGAGTGGCGGACGCTGCAACGCCGATGTGCCCGGCTTGTGGCCCGCCCAGCGGGCCGCCCGCCGAAGAAGCCCGTGGTGCGCGATCACGACTTGAGGTTAGCGATTCGTCGGGGCAGCGGCTGATGCTGCGCGGAGACGCGGCAAAACCGTGGTTCCGAAGGCGGGAGCGGCCGAATCGGCGTCTGGGCGTGCCAGGGAGGTCGGCCCGGTGGGCACGAGCCGTAGCAAGATAGTGCGGTTGGTCAGAGTTGGTGCGTCTTTTGTGATCCGAACTGCGCCCGTCAGGAAGCGGCCCTGCTGAGTTGAACACGGTGCGCTCCCTCACGGTCGCGGTTCGGATAAGATGCGATCAACATGACCAACCACACTAGGCTGTTTTCGCTTGAATCGGATAGCTCGCCCGGGTACGACCACAGCTTGAGGTGTGATAATTTGGAAATGTCAGCTGAGAGGCTTGCACGCAGAGCGCGGAGGTGGGAGACTGCCCTGGGCCGACGCGATATTCGGAGTATGGCGGATGATGACGAACCCACGATCGCCCGGACGATTCCCGGCTTACGCCGTCCTGACGGCAGGCACACTCTTAACCCTCGGCTGTGCAACGCCGGGAGGCGGAGGTGGCGGCGGCGGCACGCCCGCGCCGGAACCCTGCGACGCGACCGCGGCCGAGGCCGCGGGTCTGATGCCGGAGCAGAAACTCCGCGCCGATCGGCTCATCAGCGTTTTCGAGAACGACACGATCGAGATCCAATACGCCTACGTCGAGGCCCTGGACGACGGACGCGGCTACACGGCCGGCCGGGCCGGATTCACCACGGCCACCGGGGATGTGCTGGACGTGGTGGAGCGCTACGCGGCCGAGGTGCCCGAAGCGGAACTGGCCGCCTACCTGCCGCGCCTGCGGGAGCTGGCTGACCAGCAAAGCTCCGCCATCGACGGGTTGGAGGGATTCCCGGAGGACTGGGCGCAGGCGGCCGAGGACGAGCGCTTCCGGGGCGTGCAAGACGACGTGGTGGACGAAACCTATTACCACCCGGCGATCGCACGCGCGTGCGGGCTGGGACTGAGCACGCCGCTGGCCCGGGCCGAACTCTACGATGCCATCATTCAACACGGTGAAGGTGACGATCCGGACGGTCTGCCCGCACTCATCCAGCGGACCGTGGACCGCGCCGGCGGAAGTCCGGCAACGGGCGTGGACGAGACCGAGTGGTTCTACGCGTTCCTGGAGGTGCGCCGCGCCACGCTCGAAAACGCCTTCGACCCGGAGACACGCGCGGCATGGGCCGAGTCGGTGTACCGGGTGGAGATCGTCGAGACCATCGCTGACGGCGGCAATTTCGACTTCAACGGACCGATCGTCATCGATACGCCGGATCACCAAGCGACAATTCCGTAGGCACGAGCCCATGGACCGGCCTAAGGGGTCAGGAGCCTTGAAGGGGGGTAAGGGGGTCGTAAGGGGGTCAGGCTTACTTATTGCAGGCAGGGTTAACCAGGTTCTCCGAACCTGGGGGAAACGATCTCCAACGGACTCAACTCTGCCCGTTCTCGAAGCCCTTAAGTCATCACCTGACTCCAAGTGAGTTCCGGCACATTTCCCGATCCGGCCGATGGGATTGTAACCTACTCATGGATAGATTACTCCATATTGCCGCGCCGGTCAAGCCCCGAGCCGCTCCCGCGTTCACAAAGCCGGCCCGCCCCCCGAATAGAAAAAGGCCGCGGACGCACGCAGACCCACGCGGTGGCTTCAATCCGCCACCCGCGTCGGCCAGCGTTGATCCGCGGCCCTCTGGAACGGCTTGGTGACTAGCTTCCTGCTGTAGACCGACGTTGCAGGCAGTCTGACAGGCTGGGAAGCTTGTCCCTCAAGTTCTTTGGATTAGCTGCTCTTAGCCTTCGCGCTGCTTGAGTTCGTCATGCGCGTGGATGGCCTTTTCGTCCTTGCTCATCTTCCCGAAGTCAAAGGGTTTGGCCTTGTCGTACGTCGCGCTCTTCTCGTTATGGCAGGCGGTACAGGTCGCCGCCTCCACCTTGGTCGCGCCGAGCGCGGCGAGTTCCTCGAACTTGTACTTCTTGGTTTTGTCCTTCTTGAGAGCTTTCTTGAACTCATCAAACCCGCCGCCGGGGCCATGGCAAGCCTCGCAACCGACGCCCGCCAACTCCCCGGCTGCCTTGACGGCCTTCTCATCGGCAGGATCCGGAACCACATACCCACCCTTCTTGCCGAAGCCCACCGTGTGGCAACCGAGGCAGGCTTTATCGGTGCTGTAGTCCTTGGCGGGGTCGAGCTTGAATTTCTCCTTGGCTTCCTTGGCCTTGCCCGGCTGGAGCGTTTCGAGGGCCTTGGCATGCGCGGTGGTTTCCCAGGCCTTGTGGGTCTGCGAATGGCACATCTTGCACTTCTTGCTACCGATGTACTCGAACTCCTTGTCCGCCATGGCCAGCATCACCGCGGGAGCCGCCGCGAATGACGCCTGGCCACTCGCCGCCGCGCTCGCCCCCCCGAATTGGAACGCCAGACCGATGGCACCACCCACCGCCACCAACAGAACTGCGACCTTCAGCTTCATGGCTGCCTCCTTGACAAAAGTACAGAAAAAACATCACAAGCACACGATCGGTCGATTATTAGAATCCTCGCCCGGGCTTTGTCAATGGCCTTGACCGCCCCGCCGCACGGAATCCTGACCGTCCCATCCGCCCCGTGGACCACCGCCTCGAGCACTCCGGCGAGACCAGTGGTCGCCGGCCCCGTCGGCGGATACGATGGACGGGATGGTTATCTGGCTCTGGATAGGTTTCATCGCGTTCGTGTTGAGCATGATCGCCCTCGATCTGGGCGTCTTCAACCGAAAGGCCCACGTCATCAGCACCCGGGAGGGCCTCGCCTGGACCGGGGTGTGGGTGGCCCTCGCCCTGCTCTTCAACGCGGGTGTTTATTTTATGTACGAGCACCATTGGCTGGGCCTGGGGTGGCACACGATCGAACCTCTCGACGGCCAACAAGCCTTCTGGAAGTTCTTCACGGGATACCTGATTGAGAAGGCCCTCAGTCTGGATAACATCTTCGTCATCGCCCTGATTTTTGCGTACTTTCGCGTGCCCCGCATCTATCAGCATCGCGTGCTGTTCTGGGGGATCATGGGGGCGCTGCTCATGCGCGGGCTGATGATCGGGGCTGGGACGGCCCTGATCCGGCGGTTTGAATGGACCATCTACGTCTTCGGCGCCCTGCTCATTGTGACCGCGGTCAAGATGCTCATCACCCGCCCCGAGACCCTGAAACCGGAACGAAACCCACTGGTCCGATTGGCCCGACGGATCTATCCGGTCAGTACGACCTTCCAAGAGCAGCGATTTTTCACCCGCGTCGACGGCCGGCGGGCCATTACACCGCTGTTTCTCGTCTTGCTCGTGGTCGAGAGCACCGACGTACTCTTCGCCGTCGATTCCATCCCGGCGATCTTTGCCATCACCCGCGACCCCTTTCTGGTGTTCACCTCCAACATCTTCGCTATCCTCGGGCTGCGGTCGCTATACTTTGCCTTGGCCGGCATGATCGAGAAGTTCCGCTACCTCAAAGTGAGCCTGGTGTTCGTGCTGGCATTCGTTGGGGTCAAGATGCTCCTCTCGCACCATTATCTGATCCCCATCCTGTTTTCCTTGTCGGTCATCATCGGCATCCTGTTGGTGGGCGTGCTTGCGTCAATTGCGGGCGCGCCCCGACCCGCGGCGCCCCGAGTGCCGCCGGCCGAGACTTGGACCGACCCTGAATCCGAGCTACCGCAGCGCCCCGACTCATGGGAGGAAGGGGTCGATGACCCCCTCCTGAAGGGCGGAAAAGAAACTTAGCGCCTCCTGCATCCAAAATCAGGTCACGCCGTTCCCGCCAATCGGCGCAGGCCATCGGGCGCATTGTGTGAAGAGTTGTGGCTTCGGCCGCTTTGTTACACAACCGAGACCGGTTTTCGCGTGACGGTGGACCGGGGAGGGTACTATAATGCCCTCGTCGGAGAGGCGTCTCCCCGACGTAAGGGCCGGGGAACTAGCGGGAACGGTTCGGCGCAAACCTGCTAAGTAGATCCCCACTGAACATGGATGTGTGTATCGGTCCGGGAAGGAAGAATTCCCTAAACACAAGGAGCAAACGCATGAGAAAGTACTTGATCCTCGCCGTAGTGGCCGCCTTCGTTCTTGCTGGTCCCGTGTTCGCCTGCGACAAGCATGGTCAGGTCGCTGAGGGCAAGACCGGCGGCTGTGCCAAGCACGCCGAGACTGCCGCAGCGAAAGCCGGCTGTCATGGCGCCACTGCCGCCGAGCAGATCCTGCACAAGCTGCCCCAGATGACCTACCGCGTGGGCGACTTCGAGACGGGTTGTCCGAAGGCCGCGACCGAGAAGGCCGGTGCCGACGGCACGATGCAGTATCTTGTGGACGGTAAGGCTTACGACTGTCGCGGGGAAGCGCTGGCCAAGCTCGCCACCCTGCTCGAAACCGACGTCGAGAACATGATGACCATCTCCTACGCCGTTGGCGATGAGTCCTTCAATTGCCCCATGGAGGCCAAGAGCAAAGCGGACGAAAATGGCGGCAAAGTGACCTACCGGCTGGCCGGCTTTGACTTCAACACCCGTGAGGAAGCCGACACGGTCGCCAAATCGGTTTCCGATGCCGTCGCCAAGCTCGCCGGCTCTGAGATCCAGGCCGAGCCCAAACCGGGGTGCCCAAAGTCCTGCGGTAAAAACAAGGCTCAGGGTCAGACGGCCGCCGCTGACAAACCTGGTTGCGACAAACCTTGTGACAAGGCCAAAGCCGAGGCACAAACGGCTTCCGGTAAGTCCGGTGGCGACAAGCCCTGCGATCACGCGAAAGCCGAGGCCCAGACGGCCTCCACCGATGTGACCTGCGCCAAGTCCAAGTCCGACGCCTGCTGCAAAGAGGCTGAGGCGCGGGTCGCCGCCGTAATGGCCAAGATCGAGGCCATCGTCCAAACCGCTGCGGCAGCACGGCAATCTTAACCTCCGACGACCATCCTCCAAACGAGGCAGAGACGAGCGGACCAGGGGTGCCTTCTCCCGGTCCGCTTGTTTATGTGGGTTGAGCATGGGGTGAATGTCGGATGTGAGACCCCGTGGCGGAAGGGGGACCACACGCCGAGGGCACACTTACCGGTCCTCCGGCCGGGTGCAGAATGGCGGAGAGCCGATTTCCCCACGCGAAGCGTAAACTAAGCCCGGAGAGTTGGCCGACTTTAGAGGAGGGACAGGGCGATCGTCCCTGGCGGGCTCCAGGCATTGGACCTTCTTGCGCTAGAGCCGTACAATCTTTCGGGAAATGAGCATTGTGGGGATTCGGGCCGCGCGAGTCAAAATCCCGGGTTCGCGGAGTGGGGGATGCGAGCGGCGCGTGCCGGCGGTTGCCTGTTACAAGGAGTTTACATGAATCTTGCCTGGGTGGGTCAAGAGCGGCCTCTCCGTTTTGTCCTGTTGATGGCCATCACCGCGTTATCTTGGACGGCGCGACCGTCTCACGGAGCGATCGAGGACGCCCAGGTTTCGGCCGCGATGGCGGAGAAGGCCTGGCGCGAAGGCCTGACGCTCATCCAGCAGGGACGCTTCGAGGACGCCACGAGCAAGATCGCCAGGCTGACCGGCAGCCAGGTCGCGGCCGACAAACTCACCTCCTGGCTCGATGCGTGGAATGAACAGGCCCAGATACGGGCGGAGATGACGCTGGCGGACTACGAGAAGTACGTCGCGTTGGCCCGCAAATACCACGCCCAGGACGATCTTCCCAAGGCATTGGACTACGCGGTGCGGGCCGTGAATAACGCCGTGAGCAAGGACGCCTTCCGCCAAGAGGGGTGGGTCGGCAAGCTGATCGACGGCGCCCTGACGAGGGCCGCCGAGCTCCGCGTCAAAGAACAGTGGCTCGACGCCCTGGGCCTCTACTACCAGATCGGAGAGATCCTCGAGCATGACGCGAACGTCCGCAAGCGGATTCGCGAGTGCCGCACGCACGCCCGCCTGGACGCGATCTATACCGAGGACAGCAAGTGGCAGGAACGGCTGGCCGGCATCGAACAGCGTATGGTCGAGGAGGCCTTCCGTGAGATCGACCAGAAGTATGTGGAAGAAGCGAATTTCCGGGCGATTACCGAGGCGGGCCTGGAGCAGATGCTCCTGCTGACCGAATCGGTCTCCCTGCGTAAATTGTTCAAATCGTTGGAGGACGATCCCGAGCGTGGGACATTCCAGGCGCGAGTTCGGGCCAACCTGGCGAAGGTGCGTAACGCCGACAAGGTGGATTTCAAGGTGGCCCGCGAGCAGTTCCTCAACGCCCTGACCATCAATCGCCAGACGCTCCAACTCCCCGAAGCGCTGGTGATCAACGAATACATGGAAGGATGCTCCGAGGAGTTGGATGAGTTCACGACCGTCATCTGGCCCACCCAGATGCCGGAGTTCAATAAGCACACGCGCGGCGACTTCACCGGTGTGGGCATCCAAATCCGCCAGCGCTACAACACGGAACTGAAAGGCGACGAGATCGTGGTGGTCACTCCGATCGAGGATTCGTCGGCCTACGCCGCAGGCATTCAGGCAGGCGACGTCATCACCATGGTCAACGGACAGCCGATCCTGGGCATCTCGCTGAACAAGGCGGTGGAGACCATCACCGGCCCGGTGGGGACCTCGGTCACCTTGGGCATTCGGCGCGAGTCGGAGCCGCAGGAACTGGAGTTCACCCTGAAGCGGATTACGGTCAAGATTCAATCCATCAAGGGGTTCGCCCGGGACCCCGCGGACGATCAGAAGTGGCTGTACATGATCGACCCCGAATACGGCATCGCTTACGTGCGGGTGGTCAGCTTCCAGGAGAACACCGTCGAGGATTTCGTCAAAACCGTCGACCTACTCGCCCGCAACAACCTGCGCGGTTTGATCCTGGATTTACGCTTCGATCCGGGGGGACTGTTGCGGACCGCCGTCCTGTTCGCGGAGTTGTTCCTGGACCGGAATGAGACCATCGTCAGCACCCGCGGCCTCAACAGTCCGAAGTGGGAGATCGCCGCCACGCGCCGCGGGCCTTACCGGGATTTGCCCCTCGTGGTGCTGGCGAACGATTCGAGTGCGTCGGCCTCGGAAATCCTCGTCGGGGCGATCAAGGACCACCACCGCGGGCTGATCGTCGGGGAACGGACCTACGGGAAGTTCAGCGTCCAGAACTTGATTCAGTTGGCCCGGACCGAGGCGCATCTGAAGCTCACCACCGCCCGCTATTACCTTCCCAGTGGCAGAAGTTTGCACCGCGACGAAGATTCGGTGACCTGGGGCGTCGAGCCGGACATCCCCGTGCCCCTGGTGACCAAGGAAGTCGCCAAGATCGTGCAGGCTTTCCGTAAGCGTGACATTATCGGGTCACGCGCGGAGACCCTGGCCCAGAAAGTGTTGTCCGACGAAGAGGCCGACTTCAACGCGGAGGTCGAGCGCGCGAAAAAGTCCGCCGCGACGACGACCGAGCCCCAACCTGCCACTACTGCGCCTGCCGCCGGTGAAACCAGCCAGGGCGGCGCACCCGCGAGCCAGCCGGGGGATCAGCCGGACGCCGTCGGCAACGCACCTAAAGGGGAGGAGGTTGATCGCAACGATCGGCCGGACATCGATCCGCAACTCGACGCCGCCCTCCTGGTGATGCGCGCCCACTTGTTGGACGTTTCCGATCAGTTAGTAGCCAAAACGAGCGCGCCGTCCAAAGAGGCGCACCCGGAATAGCGCACTCAGCCGGTTTTCGAGGCGCTTTGAGGCGTTGGCGGGGGGGCCTCTTTGGCCGGCGTGGTCCGGGTCCCTTTCGCTTCGAGGTCCTCGGTCAGTTGCCGGATGCGCGCCACCGCAAAAGTCGCATTGGATTTGTTGTCCGGCTCATGTTTGAGGACCTGCTGGTACAGCTCCAAGGCGCGGGCCCGGTCGTGCAGCCGGTAGTCGCTGACCACGGCCGCTTGAAAACGCGCGGGATGCGGCGTTTTCGGGTCCCAGGTCCAGGCCCGCTCGTACCATTTGAGCGCGATCTCCTCCTGATCCTTGAGGTACTCCTTGGTAATCTCGCCGCAATAGAAGGCGGCATCGTCAATCTTGTCGCTGCCCGGGTAGTTGGTGATCAGCTCCGTGAAGGTCTTGAGGGCCTCGACCATCAGGTCTTCCCGGTAAAACACGGGCACCCCGTGACCGCCTTGTTTCATCAATTCCAGCCCCTTGTTGTATAGGGCGTCGGCCTCGGCGATCGACTTCGTCGGACGCAGGGACGCGGAGGGCACCTCGGAGTCCAGCAGGTACTTGAACGGTCGGATCCGCTCGACATCCTTGATCTCAAACTCGGCCCAGCCCTGCTTGCGGATATTGCCATGTCGTCGGTAGTAGTCCCGCAGCAGCTTCAGCGAGCGGTAGTAGTTGGCCCGGTGGGTCAACACCACTTCGACCAGGTCCACTTCCTGGGCGTCGCTCACCTCGAGGTCGGGCAAGGGCACCCCTTCGGGATGCTCCAGCGAAGTCACCGGCGCGTCGAGCTTCTGGCGCTTCTCGAACAGAGGGTCGGTGCGACACCCGCATGGGCATGCGAGCAGCGCGAAAGCCATCGCAGTCGAAACACACGATAAGCGAAACATGGACCTCTCCTTGGCGTGGTAATTCGTCAGCCGCGCACAACCTACCGCGATTCCGATTTAACCTACAACCCGTCCGCCCGTCAAGCCATCCCTGAAAGCGTGTGTGAGAAACTGCTAACGCCTGGGGGCTACCCCCCTTTGAGAGGTAACGTCACCCCTGGAGGGTGACGAGAAACACGCCACGCTTCATGGCGCCGCCCACAAGGGGCGACGCTACATCCGCTGTAGGGTCCGCGCTCGCGGACCGTAGGTCGGGCCCCGCCCGACGCCCTGCTCTGGCGGGCGAGTAGGTGTTTAGCGTGGGTGCTTCATCGCTCTGGCCGCCGGGGGCATCGTCCCGTAGGGACGGATTGAGAATAGCCCAGCGATTGACAAGATTTCGCGCCAGGCTTTAACCCCTTGCGGATAAACATAAGTGGCTGCCATACTTACATCTCCGAGTCGCAAGCAAGAACATGGAGGTGCAGTATGGACAGCCACGTTTGGCGAACAGTGTATCAGGCGATCCGTGCCGCTGACAAGAACGTTGCTCGTTGTCACGACAGGCTGGAACGCCGTAAGATAAGGCCTTGGACGACCGCGACACGCTCAGTCTTCTGGAACTTTGGCGGCAGCTTCGGATGACGGACGCGGAACAACCAGGCGGCAGGCAGTTTCCCACGACGGAGTGGTCACTTGTAGGCCGGGCCGGTCAAGGCCGGTCGACGGCTCAACGCGCCTCTCTTGGGCAGCTTCTGGCGCGCTACCTGCCGGCACTTCGTGCTCATCTGGTCGAGACAAAGCGGATCGCCCCCGACATCACCGAGGATCTGCTCCAGGGCTTTGTGTCGGTCAAGTTCCTGGAGCAAAACCTTGCCGCGCACGCGGACCGCACGCGCGGCAAGTTCCGGACGCTTGTTCTCACGGCCCTGGATCGCTTCATCATTGACGAGCGCCGGCGCCAGTCGGCGGACAAACGTTCGGCAGACCGGGCAGCGGCGAAGGACCCCGAAGTCCTGGCGTCCATGCCGGCGAACCAGCAACTGCCCTCTTACACCTTCGATACGGGCTGGGCGCGCGAAGTCCTGCATTCGGCGACTGAGTGCATGAGAGCCGAGTGTCAGTCGTCCGGCCGCCCCGATATCTGGGGGGTCTTCGAGGCGCGGATACTCGGACCGATTCTGCAAGGTACATCCGAGCCTACCTACGACGAGCTGGTGGAACGCTTCGGCTTCCGATCTCCCACCCAGGCATCGAACGTGCTGATCACAGCCAAACGCATGTTCCAGCGCAACTTGCGAGCCGTGATCGCCGAGTACGCTGACTCCCCAGCGGGAATCGAGGACGAAATCCGCGACCTGCGTGAGATTCTTTCGCGCGCCGGCGCAGGCCCGGCCTGACCGCTGCGTAACGATGGGCAGAGAGCCGCGTGCCGAGCGGAATCGAGGTACCTCATGCCTGATAAGAGCATTCATGACACGAGTCCCCGTCGATTGGCGGACTTGCTGCAGATGTCCGAAGGCGATGACGTTATCTGGCGCCCGGAGGAACTAGGGGGGATCCTCCGGCACCAGCTTTCTGTGCCGATTGAATTCGACCTTGGGGCACTCCGGCGAGGTGCAGCACGCAAGCTTCGTACCGGCGCGGATGCCCAGGGCCTGTTGTTGCGAAGCTTCGGCGACCTGTTTCGGCACCCCAACCCCCCGATCGGGTTGCTCAAGATGACCAAGCAGTTCGCAAAGGCGAACCGCAATCAGCCGGACAGCCCTTTGCCGCGCGAGATCTCGACGATACTCTACTACGCGAGCATTGCCGCGGCCCTGGTTCGCTGCCGAAAACGAATCGCCGAGTTGGACGATGCCGCCTTGCGTGAAGGATTCGCATGGGGCTGTCAACAGCCCTGGATCGATGACGCGACACGGGCGCTGTTCGAAGAGGGTTTGAAACTGCTCCCGGGCTAACGTGGGGTGCAGCCATGGCCGATGAGCCCACCAAGCCAAGTGAAACGCTCACCACCCCCCCGGTGTCCGCGTCGCGCAACGCGGCCGAGGCCCTGCTGAAGGCCCGTGCGCTCGACACACCTCCCAGACCGGGGCTGCTGGCGACTCTGGACCGCTTTGAGATTCTAGAAGTCATCGGCCAGGGCGGCATGGGCGTAGTTCTGCTCGCACGGGACCCTGCCACGGAAGTCCTGGTCGCCATCAAGATGCTCCGGCCCGACCTCGCCCGCGAGCTGCAGATCGTCAAGCGCTTCCTCACCGAAGCGCGGCACATGTACAAGCTTGACCATGCCAGCATCCTGCGCGTTTTGGAGGTCTCAGACCGCGCGGCCGGGCCGTATTACGTGATGCCGTACAAGCCGCGCGGCTCGTTGGCCGCTACGATTCAACCCGGGCAGCCGCTCGACGAAGCCACGACGCTAACCATTGCCCGGCACGTGGCGGAGGCGCTGGCGTACGCCCATGCGCAAGGCCTGATCCACCGCGATGTGAAGCCACACAACATCCTGCTCGACCCTGACGGCCGGGCCCATCTGGCGGATTTTGGGCTAGTCCGAACCGTTTTCAATGATTCACTCATCGAGCCAGGGCACGAGGGCCGACTGGGCACGGTCGCTTACATGTCGCCGGCCGTCGCCCGCGGCGACGCCGAAGACACACGCTGCGACATCTACTCGTTCGGGGCGGTACTTTACGAGATGCTCACCGGCGAACCGCCGTACACCGGCCAGACCCGTGAAGCGATATTGAATGCGATCCTCGCCGGCCCGCCGACGCCGGTGCGCACGCGGAATCCGAAAGCTCCGGCGGGACTCGCTGCTGTCTGCGAAGGCTGCATGGCCCGCGAGCTGCGCGACCGGTATGCGACGATGGACGATGTGGTGCGCGATCTCGATCTGATCGCGGACGGCAAGAAGCCCTCGGGCCCGCACGGAGCGAAGACGACGGCACAGCGCCGCTCAATACGGCGCGTTTCGTTCATTGCTGCGACCGGACTCATCGCTGTCGGCCTCTTGCTGGGGTGGCGATACTCGACGCGGGGCCCGCACCCGCCTACGAATCCGGAGTTGAAAGTGACGCGCGCCTGGTTGCCAGCCGCGTCGCCCAAGGATGATCCAGAAATTAGCGCCGCGCGCGCAGCTGCATTTGCGGCACCGGCTAAGTTCGACGTCCTGGTCGCCTTGTACCGAACCTATGAGAAGGCCTGGCGGATCCCGGAGACGGCGGCGATCGGTCGCAGGCTTACGGAGCTTCGGCCGCACTCCGCTGAGGCCTGGGGCCTTTGGTGTGCGAGCCTCTATCGCTCCGAGAGAGCAGCCGAATCGTTGGAAGCCGCACGCCGGGTCAACGAGCTAGATCCCGAGAATCCCATGTCCTGGCATCTGATGGCGAACGCGCTGCGGGTTTCCGGACAGCACATTCAATCCGCGGAGTGGTTTCGGAGAGTCCTCGCCACGTGGCCGGACGACGAAGACTCCAATCGGTGGCTCGCGCATGAGCTGAACAACCAGAAGGAATACAGTGAGGCCGAGCGGTATGCCCGTAAGGCCCTCGCCCTGCGGCCGGACAATCCGCACGGATGGCAACAACTGGCGAAGGCCCTCCAGGGCCTCGGCCGCACAAGCGAAGCTGCGGACGCTTACAAGAAGGCAGGGAACGCGGATAAGGAGAAGAAGCCCGCGAATGCCCGCGGGCTCTCAGTCGCCGAGACGCACACCGGTGCGCAAGAGACTCTTGTACTCGACCTCGGCGGCGGCGTCGCGATGGACTTCGTGTTCATCCCCGCAGGCGAGTTCTTCATGGGTAGTCTCCCGTTTGAGCGCGGGCGTGAGGATGACGAAGGGCCGCAGCACCAGGAGACTGTCGGTCAGCCGCTTTTCGTGGGGAAATACGAGGTAACCCAGGCACAATGGCGCGCCGTGATGGGCGCCAGCGCCGGTTACTGGGAGGGCGACACGCTGCCCGTGCAGGGTATTACCTGGGACGAGTCGGTGGTTTTCTGTGCAGAAGTGTCACACAGGACGGGACGGCGCGTTCGTCTGCCAACCGAGGTCGAGTGGGAGTACGCCGCGCGGGCGGGCACCTCGACGCGATTCTCCTTCGGCGACAACGACAGCGAACTCTCGCGGTACGGATGGTTTAAGGACAACGCTGGCGATCGACCCCACGCGGTCGGAACGCTGTTGCCCAACGCTTGGGGTTTGTATGACATGCATGGCAACGTGTGGGAGTTCTGCGAGGACTACTACCATGCGACGTACACGGGTGCTCCAGTTGACGGCAGCGCACGACTCGACAAAGCGGACACGGACTTTTCGGAGTTTCGTGTCTGTCGTGGCGCCTCTGCCTACGACGATGCAAAGTGGTGCCGGTCAGCGGAACGCGGCTGTCATCATCCCGACTGGCGGGACCAATGGGTCGGCTTCCGCATTGTGGTGGAAACCAAGGAAAATGAGGCGCGGCGCGACTGAGCCGCGCAGGATTTCCCGCATACTTTCGTATCCATGACGGAGAAAGCGGTGCGAGATTGTCAGGCGTGGTTGACGCTGAACACCGCTGCAGTTCACCCAAACAAGGAGCGACGGGTGGCATGGCCAAGCGTAGCGCGGCCATGTTGCGTGCAGCCCGTGCATGGGATGGTCGAAGGACGCGACATGCCCGTGCTTTGCTCCACTACGTTCCGCTCCGCTCGGGCATGCCACCCCGCCGCACGCGACATGCCCGCGCTCCCTCCACTCCGTTCCGCTGCGCTTGGGCATGCCACCCCGCCGTCAAGAGATTCTTTGCCCGCACGGGCGGAATCGCACCCTCTAGGTCAGCCAGCGCCAGGCCTGTCGGATGGCCACCCGGTTTCCCCCGGGATCGAGCAACGACAGATGGCGGTCGGTGTACGCTATACCGGTTATGGGGGTGTAAGGCACACGGGCCTCATCGAGCAATTTTCTGGCCTCGCGCAGCGAGTTCACCAGCAGCGTGGCGCGGTGGGCATTCGCCTCGATCACCGGCTCGGGGAGGAGAAGGTAGCGCAACTCCAGGTCGGCCGAACGGAAGCGCAGGCACGCAGGCCTTTGAGGCGGTTCTTCGACCACCTCCAGCCCGATAACCTCGCTGTAAAACCACGACAAGCGCTCCTCCGACCCGGCGTAGGTCTGGAGCTCGACGTGATCGACCGCCAGGATTCGGCTTTCCTTCATACCGGCTTCAGTCCCGCTCTGCGATGATCTCGGCGGCGAAGAGCAAAACCTCGGTCTCGGGATCTTTCCAGGCGTCGGGGGCCAGGCCGGCTTTCATCGCGCAACAGTTGGACAGGAATTGTTCCACCGACCAGTTCCGCTCGGTGGCCACCTGGGGCAGAAAGCAACCCGAAGCCAAGCCGCGTCGAATCCAAATCCCGTGCCGCCCCACCTCCAACGCTTCCGGCCGATCGGTCGGCTCCGGCGAGCTGAGGACGGAAATCTCGATGCGAATGTCGTCCATTTCCTCCGGCGTGACGGGGTAGTTCCGGAAGCGGGGATCATCGGCGGCCAACCGGGCAGCACACTCGATGGTCTCGAGCAGGGTTTCCCGAGGGCTGAACGTCCCCATGCACCCGCGTAACCGGCCACGGTTCTTCAGGGTAACGAAGGCCCCGCCGTGAGGTAGGTTGGGGAGGTCTCGGGGTTTCTCGACGGCGGATGGTGAGGTCAACTCGGCTTGGACCATATTCCTCGCAAACGCGAGCAGCTTCTCGGCGGTCAGGGCGTCCATCGCTCAGCCTCAAGGTTTTGGATCGGACGTGTCCCACCTTAACATAATTGCTCTGCGAAGCCAGTGGGGGCGGCGATCAACCTCGGTACGTGATGAGCGACTTGGGGACGTATGGAGTGGTAGGCGCATTGTAGCGGCCGGCGTCCTCGCCGGCCGTCTTGTTCTCGGCCGGCGCCCCTGCTGGCCGTCATGTTCTCGGCCGGCGAGGACGCCGGCCCCTACCTTCGTTCCTCACGTTTCGGCTTCAAGGCATATCAGAACCCTCCGGTCTACCCAGGGCCGTATCCAGCGCTTTCCGGGCCCTGGCGTGAGCCGGGTTGATCCGCAGAGCTTCGCGGTATTCGGCCACGGCTTCATCTTTGCGGCCTTGACGACTCAGGAGCAGCCCCAGACTGTAGTGTGCGTCTGCGTCTGCGGGCTCGAGCCTGAGCGCTTCGCGATAGGCCGCCGCGGCTTCCTCGGTCCGACCCAGGCGGGCCAGGGCGGCGCCCAGGTTCTTGTACGCCATCGCCAGACCAGGGTTGAGCCGCAAAGCCGCGCGATAGTGCTCAACCGCTTCCTCCAGCTTTCCCTGTCGGGCCAACTCGAGGCCGAGGCTGTTGTGGGCCCCCTCGAAGCTCGGATCAATCCGCAACGCCTGGCGGTAGGCTTCGATGGCTTCATCGGCTTTGCCCTGGCCGGCCAAAGCAACGCCCAGGTTCTTGTACGCGCGGGCGAAATCGGGTTCCAGCTCCAAGGCCCGGCGGAAATGGGCGATGGCCTGGTCCGTCTCGTTACGCATCAGCAACAGCAGACCCAGGTTGTTGTGCGTCCAGGGCACGTCCGGCTGGGCTCGGAGCCGCCGTTCGTAGTAGGCGATGGCTTCATCCATCCGCCCGGCACGGGCCAGCACGATGCCCAGATTCTCGGGGGCGTCGGCGGAGTTGGGGTCCATCGCGAGGGCCTTGGAGTACTCCGCGACCGCTTCGTCATAGCGACCCTGGTCGAAGAGGAAGTAGCCCAGGCCCCAATGCAATGAAGCGGCCCGGGGGGCTTGCGCGACCATGTATGCGAACAAGGTCTCGGTGTCGCGCCAATGCGCCAAGTGGTGCCGCGTCGCCCGGCCCTCCGCCAAAGCCAAACCCGCCCCGACCAGCACCAAGACGACACGCCGTAGGTCGGGCTCCCCCCGACGGAACAGACTGGAGCCTCGGGCGGAGCCCCACCAACGGTCCCCGAGGCGCCAGACAAAACAAGC